>DATJLQ010000180.1:0-5069 GCA_035509415.1 Alphaproteobacteria bacterium | reverse complement strand
CGGCCCGATCGCGAGGTTGCTGAGCTCGAGGCGCACCTGGTGGTGCGCGCCGTTCGCATCGACCACGACGCTGTCGACCCGCATGACGATGCCCTGGGCCGTGACCCAGACCGTGCCGTCGATCGGCGTGCCGTCGTAATCCCGGCCCGTGACGCGCTCGCGCGTCGCGCGTTGGCCGTTCACCGTCTCCTCGCCCTGGCGCCCGATCTTGAGCTTGGGCTCGACCGGCTTGCCGTCCGGTCCGAGCGGACGGCCGAGCGCCTGGTCGAGGGAGGATTCGACGTAAAGCTTCTCCTCGGGCGAGAGGCTCCAGACCAGGTGCTTGTCCATGCGCACGATCATCGCCTCGGCATCGCCCTCGACCGTGAGCTCGCGCCGCTCCATGCCCGGCGCGTGGTAGACCTTGCCCTTGACGGTCTCGCCGTCGCCCGTGATCGCGATGTCGGCCGAATACTCGATCTTGGGCGAGGCGAAATATTGCTCGATGCCGAGAAGCTGCGCGCGCGCCGTCTGCCCCGCGAGCGACAACGTCGCCGCGAGCGCCAGGATGCCCAGGCCGGCGGATTTCGCAATCGCGCGCTTATGCGAGCCGATCATCCCTTGCCCCCTCGACGATCGGAAATGCATTCCCATTCGGACCGGGATGATAGTCCCGCCGGCACGGGCTCGCCAGCCTAGCTGCTTTCGTCGTCGTAGCAGGCGAAATAGCCCTGGTCCCAGCCCTTCTTGTAGTCGAGATCGGTGGTATAGCGCGGATCGGTGTTGCCGAGGCGCTGGCCCGAATGGTCCGCGTCGGCGACGCCCGTGGCGCAGCCCGCCTTGTAGCCCTGCTGGAACGCGGCACTGCCCGCGGGCGGAACGCGCACATCGACCTTCTTCTTGTCGTCGTCGTCGCCGCAGGAGGCGACGAGAAGCGCCAGCGCCAGCACCAACGCCATGCGGCCCAAGGTCGAGAATTTCGGATCCATCGCGCGCACCTTAGCTTGTAACGAGGGGGCTCGTAAGGAGGGGGATTCATAGCCGCTGGACCGCGCCATGTCCAATGGGCGGGGCTTTGCGCCGGGCCGGCATGGCGGAGGGGCTCGAAGGCGAGCGCCGCGTCGCGCCCGGGGCTGGAAAGGCCCGACGCGAGCGGCTATCCTCGGCGGCGTAGCCCTTCCGCCACGGATCGAGAGGAACGCATGTCCGGCCGCATCGACGCCCGCCTCAAGGAACTCGGCATCACTTTACCGACCCCGCGCCCGCCGGTCGCGAACTACGTGCCCTGCGTGCAATCGGGGCGGCTCGTGTTCGTCTCGGGCCAGCTGCCGGGCGATCCCAAATACACCGGGAAGCTCGGCGACAAAATGTCGATCGAGGACGGCGCCGCCGCGGCGCGCCTCTGCTGCCTCAACATCATCGCGCATGTGCGCGCCCATCTCGGCGGCGATCTCGACAAGGTGACGCGCGTGGTCCAGGTGCAGGGCCTGGTCAACGCCGTGCCCGGCTTCACTGACCATCCGACGGTGGTCAATGGCGCCTCGGACCTTCTGGTCCAGGTGTTCGGCGAGGCCGGCAAGCATTCGCGCTTCGCGGTCGGCATGAGCTCGCTGCCCCGGGACGCCGCCGTCGAGGTCGCGGCCATCCTCGAGGTCGCCTGACGGAGCGGGCGATGCCCGACGGGAGCGAGCCCGCGACCATCCGCCTCCTGAGTTCGATCGCCGAGATCGACGCCGCCTCGTGGGACGCGCTCGCGGGCGGCGACAATCCGACCGTGAGCCACGCCTTTCTCGCTTCGCTCGAGGAAAGCGGCTCGGCGAGCGCCGAGACCGGCTGGGCGCCGCACCACGTGATCGTCGAGGACCGGAGCGGCCGCGCGCTCGCCGCGGCGCCGCTCTATCTCAAGAACCACTCCTTCGGCGAATATGTGTTCGATCATGGCTGGGCCGACGCCTACGAGCGCGCGGGCGGGCGCTATTACCCGAAGCTCCAGCTCTCGATCCCCTTCACGCCCGTGCCGGGCCCGCGGCTTTTGGTCCATCCCGAGGCAGCCGAGGGCACGCGCGTGACCCTGATCGCGGGCCTGATCGAGATCGCGAAACGCATGGGCGTCTCGTCGCTCCACGTCACCTTCCCGCGCGAGGACGAGTGGCGCGCTCTCGGCGAAGCCGGGTTCCTCCTGCGCGAGGGCGAGCAATTCCATTGGGAGAATCGCGGCTATGGCAGCTTCGAGGATTTCCTCGCGGCCCTGAGCTCGCGGAAACGCAAGAACATCCGCAAGGAGCGCGCGGCGGCGCTCGAAAGCGGGCTCGAGATCAAGGCGCTCACCGGGAGCGCGATCGAGCCGCGTCATTGGGACGCGTTCTTCCGCTTCTACCGCAACACGAGCGACCGCAAATGGGGCGATCCCTATTTGACGCGCGATTTCTTCGCGCGCCTCGGCGCCACGATGGGCGACAAGATCGTGCTCGTGATCGCCGAGAAGGCGGGACGGCCGGTCGCGGGCGCGCTCAATCTCCTGGGGCGCGAGGCGCTGTATGGACGCAATTGGGGCGCGGACGGCGACTACCCGTTCCTCCATTTCGAATGCTGCTATTACCGCGCGATCGATTTCGCGATCGCCCACGGCCTCGCGCGCGTCGAGGCGGGGGCGCAGGGCCCGCACAAGATCCAACGCGGCTATCTCCCGGTCGCGACCTACAGCGCCCACTGGATCCGCGATCCCGGGCTCCGGGACGCGGTCGCGAAGTTCCTCGCGCGCGAGCGGCTCGCGATTCAGCGCGAGCGCGAATTCATCGAGGCCGAGCTCTCGCCCTTTCGCGAACAGCCGGATCGGGCGTAGAGTGCGCGCCCCAACGAGGGAGACGCGCGATGGACATCTATCATGCCTGGTGCGACCTCAAGGACGGCGTGCGCGACACGGATTTCGCCGACGGCGTCGCGCATTACATGGGCCATCTCAAGTCCCAGGGCCTGATCGAGGGCTGGCGTCTCACGCGGCGCAAGCTCGGCTTCGGGCCCGAGGGGCTGGGCGATTTCCATCTCATGATCGAGGTGAAAAACCTGGCGCAGCTCGATCGGGCGTTCGAGCGCGTCTCGAGCCGGCGCGAGCCGGTCGAGGGGTTCCATTTCGGCGTCAATTCCCTGGTCCGGAACGCGCGCTTCGCGCTCTACCGCGACTTCCCCGACCCCCAACGCCACAAAGGCGAGGAGCGGTTCTAGCCCGGTCCGGGGAGCACGCTCGCTCACCCTTCGAGACGCCGGCTCACGCCGGCTCCTCAGGGTGAGGCGACGGCGCGGCGAACCGCCCTCATCCTGAGGAGCGTAGCGTCTCGAAGGATGAGGGCGCCCGTGTCGCGTAAGCCGCTCAGCTCTCGACCAGTTCCTCGGGCGTCGGGCCGGCCGCTTCCTTGGGCTTCTTGCGCGTCTTGATCTCGGGCGCATAGTCGAAGGCGAGCGCGTCGCCGTCGAGGCGCACCTTGACGATGCCGCCCTGGGCGAGCTTCCCGAACAGGAGCTCGTCGGCGATGCCCTTCTTGACCTGCTCCTGGATCACGCGCCCCAAGGGCCGCGCGCCGAAGGCGGGATCGTAGCCCTTGGCGGCGAGCCAGTGGCGCGCCTCGGGCGCGAGCTCGATGGTGACGTTGCGGTCGGCGAGCTGCTCCTCGAGCTGGATGATGAACTTGTCCACCACCTTCTCGACGATCTCGGGCGTCAAGTGCGCGAAGCCGATGGTCGCGTCGAGCCGGTTGCGGAACTCGGGCGTGAACATGCGGTTGATCGCCTCGTGATCGTCGCCGAGGCGCGTCGCGCGCTCGAAGCCGATGGGCGGCTTCGCCATGTCGGCCGCGCCCGCGTTCGTGGTCATGATCAGGATCACGTTGCGGAAATCGATGGTCTTGCCGTTATGGTCGGTGAGCTTGCCGTGATCCATGACCTGCAACAGGATATTGAACAGGTCCGGATGCGCCTTCTCGATCTCGTCGAGCAGCAGCACCGCGTAGGGATGCTGGTCGATCGCGTCGGTGAGCAAGCCGCCCTGGTCGAAGCCGACATAGCCCGGCGGCGCGCCGATCAGGCGCGAGACGCTGTGGCGCTCCATGTATTCCGACATGTCGAAGCGGATGAGCTCGACCGAGAGCGAGAGGGCGAGCTGGCGCGCGACCTCGGTCTTGCCGACGCCGGTCGGCCCCGAGAAGAGATAGCAGCCGATCGGCTTCTCCGGCTCGCGCAGGCCCGCGCGCGCGAGCTTGATCGCCGACGAGAGGGCCGCGATCGCCTGGTCCTGGCCGAACACCATGCGCTTCAAGTCGAGCTCGAGGCCCTTGAGCACGCTCCGGTCGTCGCGGCTCACGTTGCGCGGCGGGATGCGCGCGATCTTGGCCACCACCGCCTCGACGTCCTTCAAGGTCACGGTCTTCTTGCGCTTGCTCTCGGGCAGCAGCATCTGCGCCGCCCCCACCTCGTCGATCACGTCGATCGCCTTGTCGGGCAGCTTGCGGTCGGTGATGTAGCGCGCGGCGAGCTCGACCGCGGCGCGCAACGCCTCGGCCGTGTAGCGCACCCGGTGGTGGCGCTCGTAATAGGGCTTCAAGCCCTGGACGATCTTGACCGCGTCCTCGACCGAGGGCTCGTTCACGTCGATCTTCTGGAAGCGCCGCACGAGGGCGCGGTCCTTCTCGAAGTAGTTGCGGTACTCCTTATAGGTCGTCGAGCCGATGCAGCGGATGGTGCCGCCGGCGAGCGCCGGCTTGAGCAAGTTGGACGCATCCATGGCGCCGCCGGAGGTGGCGCCGGCGCCGATCACGGTGTGGATCTCGTCGATGAACATGATCGCGCCCGGATAGGCTTCGAGCTCCTTGATCACCTGCTTGAGCCGCTCCTCGAAGTCGCCGCGATAGCGCGTGCCGGCGAGCAGCGTGCCCATGTCGAGCGCGAAGACCGTGGAGTTGCGCAGCACGTCCGGCACTTCACCGTGCACGATGCGGCGCGCCAGGCCTTCGGCGATCGCGGTCTTGCCGACGCCGGCCTCGCCGACGAACAGCGGATTGTTCTTTTGGCGTCGGCACAGGACCTGAATGGTGCGATTG
>DATJLQ010000179.1:0-9806 GCA_035509415.1 Alphaproteobacteria bacterium | reverse complement strand
GCCGCCGTCACCGCCCTTGGCCTGCACGCCCTGCAGCACCGCGGGCAGGAAGCCACCGGCATCGTTACCTTTGACGGTACCCGCTTCCATTCGCACAAGGGCATGGGCCTGGTCGGCGACAACTACGGCGACCCCAAGGTGATCGCCAGCCTGCCCGGCACCATCGCCATCGGCCACAACCGCTACGCCACCACCGGCGACACCATTCTGCGCAACGTTCAGCCGCTCTATGCCGACTTCGAGTTCGGCGGCTTCGCCGTGGCCCATAACGGCAACCTGACCAACGCCCACGTGCTGCGCCGCAACCTCGTGCGCCGCGGCTGTCTGTTCCAGTCCACCACCGATTCCGAAGTCTTCGTCCACCTGATCGCCATCAGCCTGTATTCCACCGTGGTGGATCGGCTGATCGATGCGCTGAAGCAGGTGATCGGTGCCTATTCGCTGGTCGCACTGTCGAACGAGGCGCTGATGGGCGTGCGCGATCCTCTGGGCGTGCGCCCGCTGATCCTGGGCCGCGTGCCGAATGTCAGTCCGACCGGCGGCTGGGTGCTGGCGTCGGAGACCTGCGCGCTGGACATCGTCGGCGCCGAATTCATCCGCGACGTGGAGCCGGGCGAGATCGTGGTGATCAACGACCAGGGCGTGCACTCCATCAAGCCGTTCACCCGTGCGCGCGAACGGTTCTGCGTGTTCGAGTACATCTATTTTGCGCGGCCGGATTCCGTGATGGAGGGCCAGCCGGTCTACGAATGCCGCAAGCATATCGGCGCGGAACTGGCGCGGGAATCCGGCGTGCCGGCCGATGTGGTGGTGCCGGTGCCGGATTCCGGGGTTCCCGCGGCGATGGGATACGCCAAGGAAAGCGCCATTCCGTTCGAGCTGGGGATCATCCGCAACCATTACGTCGGCCGCACCTTCATCGAGCCGACCGACCACATCCGGCATCTGGGCGTGAAGCTCAAGCACAACGTCAACCGCGCCCATGTCGAGGGGAAACGCGTCGTCCTGGTCGACGATTCGATCGTGCGCGGCACCACCTCGCGCAAGATCGTCGAGATGGTGCGCCAGGCAGGCGCGCGCGAGGTGCATATGCGCATCTCGAGCCCGCCCACGACCAACTCCTGTTTCTACGGCATCGACACGCCCGAGCGCGGCGAGCTGCTCGCCGCCTCCCACGATGTCGCCGGCATGCGCGAGCTCATCGGCGTCGACAGCCTCGCCTTCATCTCGATCGACGGGCTCTACCGCGCGGCCGGCGAGGCGAGCCGCAACAACGACCATCCGCAATATTGCGACGCCTGCTTCACCGGCGATTACCCCACCTCCTTGACCGACGTCGAGGGCGGCCAGACGCCCCAGCTCTCGCTCCTTTCCGAGATCGCGTGACGCATGTTGGTTAAGCCGACCGGGGCGGGCCGCCTTGCGGGGCGCATCGCGCTCGTGACCGGCGCCTCGCGCGGCCTGGGTGCCGCAGTCGCGAAATGCTTCGCGGCCGAAGGGGCGCATCTCGTCCTCGTCGCGCGCACCGTGGGCGGGCTCGAGGAATTGGACGACGCGGTCCAGGCGCTCGGAAGCAGTGCGACCCTCGTCCCCCTCGATCTCAAGGAATTCGACCAGATCGACCGGCTCGGAGCGGCGCTTTATGAGCGCTACAAGAAGCTCGACATTCTCGTGGGCAATGCGGGCATGCTCGGCACCCTCACGCCCATGGGCCATATCGATCCGCCCGTCTGGGACGAGGTGATGGCGCTCAACGTGACCGCGAATTGGCGCCTCATCCGCAGCATGGATCCGCTTTTGCGCCAGTCCGACGCGGGGCGCGCGATCTTCGTCACCTCGGGCGCCGGCGCGGGCGTGCATCCCTATTGGGGCGCCTATGCGGCGTCCAAGGCAGCGCTCGAATCGATCGTGCGCAGCTACGCGGGCGAGATGACGAAAACGAAGGTGCGCATCAACCTGATCGATCCCGGGCCGGTGCGCACCGCGATGCGCGCTCAGGCGTTCCCGGGCGAGGATCCGTTGAAGCTCCGGACGCCGGACGAGATCGCACCCTATTTCCTCGAGCTCGCGCTGCCCGATTGCGCGCGCATGGGCGAGGTCGTGCGCTGCTATTGAGCGTTGCCGTCAAGTCCCGCCGGCCAGCCGCTCGAACTTCGCGAGCTCGGGGAACAATTTCAGCCAGATCAGCACCACGAGCAGCGTGCCGATGCCGCCCAAAAGCACCGCCGGCACGGTTCCGAACCAAGCCGCGGTGACGCCGGATTCGAACTCGCCCAGCGTGTTCGAGGTGCCGACGAACAGCATGTGCACGGCGCTCACGCGCCCGCGCATCGCATCCGGCGTCTGGAGCTGGACCAGCGAATTGCGGATCACGACGCTGATCGAATCCGAGGCGCCGAGCACGGCAAGCGCCGTAAGCGACAGCCAGAACGAGGTCGAGAGCGCGAACACCATGGTCATGACCCCGAAGAGAGCCACGCAGCCGAGCATGATCCAGCCCGCCTTGCGCTCGATCGTCCAATAGGCGAGCAGGAGCGACATGGCGATGGCGCCGACCGCGGGTGCCGAGCGCAGGAGGCCGAGGCCCCAGGGTCCCACCATCAGAATGTCGCGCGCATAGACCGGGAGAAGCGCCGTGGCGCCGCCCAAGAGCACCGCGAACAGGTCGAGCGACATGGCCCCGAGGATCACGGGCTTCGCGCGGATATAGGCGATGCCGGCGAAGAGCGTCTCGAGGTTGAGGCGCGCGCGCGCACCCACCGTACGCCGGCCGCGCGCGAAGGTCGCGAGCGCCGCCGCGACCAGCCACAGGGCCACGCACAGGCCGTAATCGACGTCGGCGCCGATCGCGTAGACGAAGCCGCCGAGCGCCGGGCCGATCACGAGGGCCGCCTGGCTCGCGGACGAGGCAAGCGCGATCGCGCGGCCCACGAGCGGGACCGGCACGAGCGTCGGCACGATCGCCTGGAGCGACGGCGCCTCGAACGCGCGCGCAATGCCGATCGCGAACACGAGGGCGAAGATTGCGTCGCGCGAGAGCCAGCCGCCGATCGTCCCCCACATGAGGGCGGCGGCGGCGAGCGCTTGGACGAGCTGGCTTGCGCACAGCACCCAGCGCCGGTCGTAGCGGTCCGCCGCATGGCCCGCGACGAGGGTCAGCAGGAGCTGGGGCAGGAACTGGACGAACCCCACCAGGCCCAGATCGAGCACGCTGTGGGTGATGGCGTAGACCTGCCAGCCGACCGCGACGGTCTGCACCTGGCGCGCCATGAAGGTGCCGCTGCGCGCGAACCAGAACAGCACGAAGGGCCGATGGTTGAGGACGGAATCGGACGGCACGGCGGCGGCTTGGTCCATGGCGGGGAACGGGTCTCGGCGGGCTTGGGCGTGTCTCGGCGGCTCTCGGCGGGCGGCGGTTCTGGGCGGGCGGCGGGCGCTTACTTCCGGTGATAGGGGTTTTCGCCCCGCCGTAATGTGAGTCGGATCGGCACGCCGGGCAAGTCGAAGGCCTCGCGCATGGCGTTGGTGAGGTAGCGCAGGTAGCTCTCGGGCAGGTCCTCGAGCTTGTTGCCGAAGAGCGCGAAGGTCGGCGGACGCGTCTTGGGCTGGGCGATGAAGCGGATCTTGCTGCGCCGGCCGGAGGAGAGCGGCGGCGGGTGCGCCTCGACCACCTCGGCGAGGAAGCGATTGAGGCGCGACGTCGTAATGCGCGCGTTCCAGCGCCGGTGCGCTTCGAAGGCCGCCGCCATCATTTTCTCGAGCCCGAGCCCGGTCTTGGCCGAAACCGGGATCGCCTCGATCCCCTTCGCCTGCGCGAGCGAGATCTCGAGACGCTGATCGAGCTCGACCAAGGCCTTCCGGCGGTCGCGCACCGCGTCCCATTTGTTGACCGCGATCGCGAGCGCCCTCCCCTCCTCGAGCACGAGGCGCGCGAGGCCGAGATCCTGCTTGTTGATCGGGTCGGTGCCCTCGACCACGAGCAGCACCACCTCGGCGTAGCGCACCGCCTCGTACGTGGCCGAGGCCGAGAGGCGCTCGAGCCGGTCGGTCACCTTGCCGCGCCGGCGCAGCCCGGCCGTGTCGACCAGATGGATCGCGCGCCCGCGATAGTCCCAGTCGAGGCCGATCGCATCGCGCGTGATGCCCGGCTCGGGCCCGGTCAGGAGCCGCTCGGCGCCGATGAGCCGGTTGGCGAGGGTCGATTTTCCGACATTCGGCCGGCCCAGGATCGCGAGCTGCAACGGGCGCTTGAGTTCGTCGGCCGGCTCCGACTCAAGTGCGTCGGATTCCGGCGTGTCAGAGTCAGGCGCATCGGATTCCGGCGCATCGGATTCCGGCGTGCCGGGCTCGGCCGCCGGCTCGCGTGCCGGCGGCATGCGGGCGCGGATCGCATCCAGGAGATCGGGAATGCCGAGCCCGTGCTCGGCCGAGATCGCGATCGGCGCGCCGAGGCCGAGCGCGTGGCACTCGGCGAGCGCCGCCTCGTTCGCCCGTCCCTCGCGCTTGTTCGCGACCAGGATCACGGGCGTCGCGAGCTTCCTGAGGCGGCGCGCGAAATGGGCGTCGACCGGCGTGATCCCGGCGCGCCCATCGACCACGAGCAACGCGAGATCGGCGTCGCCGACCGCGCGCTCGGTCGCGTCCGACATGCGCGCCGCGAGCGAGCCCGGCTTCGCGTCCTCGAGCCCGGCGGTGTCGAGCGCGTCGAACACGAGCCCGCGCGTCTCGACCCGGCCCTCGCGCCGGTCGCGCGTGACGCCGGCCGCGTCGTCGACCAGCGCCACGCGCCGGCCGACCAGCCGATTGAACAGCGTCGACTTCCCGACATTGGGGCGGCCGACGATGGCCACGGTGAACATGGCCCGCTCCTAAGGTTCTCGGCCCCGGACCCGGCCGATCGGGGCCCTACCGGTAGGCCTTGAGGTCGCCGGCGTCGGTCAGGATGTAAAGCGTGCGGTCGGCCACGATCGGCGGCACGGTCACCGGATCGCTCGTGTCGATCGTGGTCAGCACCTGGCCGGTATAGGGCGAGACCACCAGGATGCGGCTGCTGTTCGCGACCAGGATCAGCTCGTTGCCCGCGAGCACCGGGCCGAGCCACACCGCGGGCTCGGTCTTGTCCTCGGGGTCGCGCCACAGGTCGAGCTGGGTGATCCAGCGCACCTGCCCCTCGTTGCGCGTCAGGCACACGAGCTTGTTCTCGTTGGTCACGACATAGACGTAGTCGCCCGCGACCCAGGGCATCGAGATGCCGCCGATCGGGTCCTCCCACGCGCGCCCGCCCGAGCGCATGTCGATCGCGACCATGCGCCCGCTATGGCCGATCGCGATCATGAGGTCGCGGTCGATTACCGGGTCGGCGCGGATGTCGGCGAGCGCGAGCACCGAATCGACGCGCCGGATCGCGGCCAGCGTGTCGGACCAGATTTCGCGCCCGTTGTCGGCGCGCAGCGCGTAGATCTCGCCCGAGCTGTAGGGCACCATGACGACGCCGTTGTCGTAGGCCGGGCTCGCGCTGCCGAGGAGCGTGGTGATCTCCGAGAGGCCGGAATGGGTCCACTCGACGGTGCCGGTCTTGGCGTTGAGGGCGTGGGTCTGGTTGTCGGCGGTGACCACGAACACGCGCCCGTCGGCGATCGTGGGCGCGGCGCGCGTCGGGCCGCCGAGCGAGCGGCGCCAGACGATCTTGCCGGTCGCGGGATCGAGCTCGAGCGCCTGGCCGTAATTGTTGGTGACGTAGAGCATGCCGTCGCCGTAGGCGACGCCGCCGCCCACGTCGCCGTCGCCGACGTCGCCCGAGGGATGGGTGTCGGTGCTCCAGAGGCGCGCGCCGTCCTTGGCGTCGAACGCGCGCACCACCGAATCCGTGTCCATCGTGTAGACGTGGCCGCCCGCGACCACGGGCGTTGCGAGATGCTTCCACTCGTCGCTCTTGCCCTCGCCGATGCTGGAACTCCAGACGCGCTTGAAGTCGGGATTGAGCGTCAGGTTCCCCATCATGTGGGACGGAACGCCGCCCGATTGCGGCCAATCGGCGTCGACGTGCGGCGGCGGCAGGACGACCGGCTTGTCGAGGATCGCCGTGTCGGGCGCGAGTGCCGGGTTGCCCACCAGGACCGAGATGCGCGTGCCCTTGAGCGGCTCTTTCTTGTTGCCCGTGTTGAAGAAGTCCTTGACCGTGTCGCAGCCGTTGAGCGCCAGCGCGAGCGCGAGCACGGGGAGGAGTGCGAGCAACCGTCGCGCCACGTGACCCTCGGTCATTTCTTGAGCGCCGCGAGAAGCTCGGCCGCGCGCGCGCGAATGTCGGGGGGAGCGGTGCCGTCGTCGGAGATCTGGGCCAAAAGCTGCTCGGCGCGCGCCGTGTCGCCCGTGCGCTGGGCGAGGAGCGCCTGGAGCTCGAGTGCGGAGTTGCGCCACGGATTGCCCGCCTCGGTGAGCGGGGCCAGGCGATCGGAGAGCGTCTTCGGATTGCCCGTGGCCATGTCGTTATAGACCGAGAGCAGGATGGCGAGATCGCGATAAGGCCGGTCCGCGTCGCCATCGGCGGCGAGCTTGTCGTAGAGCGCGATCGCGTCGGCCGTCTTGCCTTCCTTGATCAGGAGGGCCGCCTGTTGGAGCCGCGCCAGCACGCCGTAACCCGAGGAGGCGTCGGCCGCGATCTTGGCGAAGCTCGCCTCGGCCGCGGCGGTCTTGCCGTCGGACGCGAGCCTGAGGGCGTCCGCGTAGCGCGCCCCCATCGCCTCGTTCTCATGGCGGCGATAGGCGGACCACGCCTCCCAGCCGCCGGTGCCGATGACGAGCACCACCGCCGCCGCGATCACCACCACGCCGTACTTCTTCCACAGCTTTTGCAGCCGATCGCGTTGGAGATCTTCCTCGATCTCCCGAAAAATATCGCTCAACCCGAACCTCCCGTCGCCCGCCGCCCGAGCGGGGCCGTACAATAGCCGCGAGGCCCCGGCTTGGCAAACGCTCACGCCCGCCGCACCCGACCCGGAAACGCCCGGAATTCCGCCCTCAGCGCTCGGGCGCGACCCTGGACAGGGGGGGCGAAATGGGGAACACTGTCCGCATCGCGTTGGCGCCCCGGAGGTGCGGCCCATGGCCAGGCTGGTTCGGCTCGACGATTTCAGGCGTCGCCGCGGCCTCGTGCACTTCACCCGCCAGGAACTGAACCAGCTGCTCCAGGTCTACAGCCGCCGCGTCGCGAGCGGCGAATGGCGCGACTACGCGATCCAGCACGACACCTCGCGCGCGCGCTTCATGGCGTTCCGCCACCGGCTCGAGGGGCCCGCCTTCACCATCGTCAAGTTCGCGCCCGACGCGACCGGCCATAGCCTCTATCAGGTGACGGCGGGCGGCCGCCTCATCGTGCGCAGCACGACGCTCGGGGACGTGCTGGGCGTGTTCAAGCGCCGCCTCACGCTGGTCTCGAGCGGCGCCTAGGCCGAATTCCGGACATGCGGGCGCACGACCGGCTCATCCGAGCGCGAGCCGGCCGTGCGTCGCCGCTTGCGGCCCTTTCGGGGGGTTGGCTGGAGGAGTGGAGCCGCCCGCTGGCTTTTCATCATACGGCGGCAACGGCGATTCCCGGCGCGGCCTCGGAAAAGCGCGACGCGCGCCGCGGACCAATGGTCCGGGCGCTCCATCGTCGATCGCTCGCGGGGGGCATGGGCCCGAAGGCCCCTACGGCTGCCCCGTCCCCCAGGGGCGCGCAGAATCGTTAGTCGACGACGGAGAGATTTTCCGCGGAGCTCTTGCCGTTCCGCCCCATCATCAACTCGTAGCGAATCTTTTGCCCCTCGCGCAGGCCCTGAAGCCCGGCGCGCTGTACCGCCGAGATATGGACGAACACGTCCTTCGAACCGTCCTCGGGCTGGATGAAGCCGTAACCCTTCGTGGCGTTGAACCACTTAACCGTGCCAACTGACATATTCTCTGCACTCCATGTCGCGTCGCGGCCCCATCCCGGCTTGGTGCCGGCCGGCGGCCTTACCGCACTGTTGAGGATGGCTCTCGTTCAATGATTCCGGCGCACCGCCATCCCACCGGGGCGCCGGAAATTCCTGCGATCAGCTAGGCGAGATCGCGCGCCGACTCCGCCCCTCGTCCTGCGCCCGCAGGTACGACGCCACGCGCGCTCCGCGGCGCGCCGAGCCCCGACCCTTCAGGCCGCAACTGCGATGGTCGACGATGGTGAAGCCCCCTTCTCCTCAAGACCGCCCGCCATCCCCCGCGCCGCACCGATTCGGCGGCTCGGCGGATAGGTTGACTGCGCCGCGTATTTTCCTTTGTCGTTCACGGCCGAACGGTCCGCGTGCATCTCCTCCATTAGCGAAACCATAGCACGACTCGGAGGCTTATGCACAGGCCCCTTGATCGGCGCCGGCGTCAACGCCCTCGGGCCCCGCACTTTTCCCGGCTAAATGGCCGAAATACATCTGTTTTCCCGGTTTGTTCCGGGTGTCGCCGCTCACCCGTCCGGATGGCCGCGCGGATGCACGTTGAGGGCGCAAAACAGCATGTCCACGCTGCGCCCGTCGGAGGCGAGCGGGAACAGGATGCGGGTGTAATATTTATAGTCCGGGTTGGGCCAACGCGCCTCGAGATCGTCGCAGCGCGGCAGTCCGCGCGCCGCGACGTCGGAATATTCGGCGATCATGGTCTCGCGATGGGGGCCGTAATCGATCTCGTCCACATAGGTGCCGGTGGCGTCGCGCCCGGCCCATTCGGTGATCTGGGTCCCGATCAGCCGGTGGCGGAAGCGCAGCGGGGCGCGCTCGACATCGATCAAGTAGAGATGCGACAGGAAATCGGGGATCTCGACCGGGTCGATATCGCGCTGCCCCGGGAGCCGGTCCTTGCGCAGCTTCCCGCGCCAATAAAGCGCCACCCCGCGCAGAAGCGGGTCCTCGAGACGCGCAAGAATGCGGTCGACCTCGGCGAGAGGTCCGGCGTCGTCAGGGAGCGCCATGGGGCGAGGATATCACCGCGCCCGACTCGGCGAAATCCCGCCTCAGGATGCGCGCGCGAAGCGGCCGCGGCCGAAAATCCGGTCGAGGTCCTCGGGCTTGGCCTGGTCGCGGCTCGACTTGATGAGGTCGATCTTGGCGAGGGCGCGCTTGGTCGCGGGGCGCGCCGCGATCGCCTCGAACCAGCGCGCGAGGTTCGGATGCTCGGCCCATTTGATGCCGAAGAAATCGTGGTTGCGCATCCAGGGCCAGGTCGCGACGTCGGCGATCGAATAATCGGAGCCGCCGAGGAAGGGCGCGACGCCGAGGCGCCCATCGAGCACGTCGGCGAGGCGCAACGCCTCGGTCTGGTGGCGGCTCAGGCCGTACTCGTTGCCCGCGGGCGCGAAGCGCTTGTAGTGCGTGAGCTGGCCGAGCGCGGGGCCGACGCCGGTCATCTGGATCATGAGCCACTGGATCGCGTCATAACGCGCGCGCGGCTCCTTGGGCATAAGCTTCCCGGTCTTCTCCGCGAGATAAAGCAGGATGGCGCCGGATTCGAACACGGTGTAGGGCTTCCCTCCCGGCCCCTCGTGATCGACGATCGCCGGGATCTTGGCGTTCGGGTTCACCTTGAGGAACTCGGGCTTGAACTGATCGCCCTTCCATACGTCGATGAAGATCTCGCGGTACGGCAGCTCGAGCTCCTCGAGCGCGAGATAGACCTTCTGCACGTTCGGGCTGGTGAGGGCGTAGAGGTCGATCATGGGCGGGGCTCCTGCAATGGCGTCGCAACGGCCGCCGGGGGATCGATCGGGCGGGCGTCGCGCGCGCTTATCCTATCGCGCCTGGGCG
>DATJLQ010000178.1:0-39679 GCA_035509415.1 Alphaproteobacteria bacterium | reverse complement strand
CGGATGCGGTAGGACGAGAAGATGCCGCGTTGCCCGCGCGCCTGGGCGACGCGGTGCTCGGCCTGCTCGCGCCAGGCCTTGACCGCTTCCTCGTCGCGCCAGGTCGAGAGCGAGAGGAACTTGCCCTTCTCGGTCAGGCTCTCGAAGCGCTCGACCGAGACGAAGCCGTCGATCTTCTCGAGGGTCGGCTTGAGCTCGAGGGCGAGGTCGAAATACTCGTGGGCGCGCCCGTCGGCCGGGATCACCTCGAAAATCACCACGATCATGGCAGGCCGCTCCGCTGTTGCCGCGCCGTCGATGGGCCGCGCGCATCATGCGCGCGCGCCGCCCCGGGCGGCAACCCGATTTCGCGACCGCCTCTGCGATCCGCTTCCGCGATCCCCCTTCCGCCCTGGCGCCCGCGCTAGGGCCGCCAGAAGGGTTTCACGAATTCGCGGTAGGCGTCGCCGCGGCCGAGCCCCAGATCCTTGAGGGCGGCCGCGTCGAGCCCCATGAGCGCCCGGCGCTCGGCCCGGCGCTCATGCCAAACCGCGACCTTGTCATGGACGCGGACCAGGACGAGCGCGACGCGCGCGAGGGCGCGGCGCAGCGGGTTCACGCGGCGCATGTCGAAGGGCTCGAGGAATAGCGCGCGGGGGAGTGCCAGGGCGGGGGTCATGACGGCCTCTTTCTCGTGTCGATTTCGTCACGATACGGGATCGGGCCGGCGGTTCTATCCGGATCGTGCGCCCGTATCGCCCGCCCGATTTACGGCGCTTCGGGCTTGCCGACAAACGACGAGTTCTCCTATGATGCGTGAGGAAAACTCACGAATGGAGCCCGCGTCATGGCGCGCCGCCTGCCGCCCCTGAAGGCGCTCGCCGATTTCGAGTCCGCCGCGCGCCATTTGAGCTTCACCAAGGCCGCGGCCGAGCTCAACCTCACCCACGGCGCCGTGAGCCGCCAGGTGAAGGCGCTCGAGGATCACCTCGGCGTGGCGCTGTTCCGGCGCCGCACGCGGGCGCTTCTGCTGACCGACGAAGGCCGCTACTACGCCGCCGTGGTGCGCGCGCTTCTCGACCAGCTCGCGCACGCGACCGAGAGCCTGCGCGCCGACGAGCGCGCCAACCGCCTGACCGTGAGCACGACCTATTCCTTCGCGATCAACTGGCTGGTGCCGCGCCTCGCGCGCTTCCGCTCACTCCACCCCGAGATCGACGTGCGCCTCCAGGCCGACGACCGCTACGTCGATTTCGCGCGCGACGAGGTCGACGTCGCGATCCGCTACGGGCGCGGCGATTATCCCGGCCTCGAGGCCGAGCATCTCTTCACGGACATTTTCGTGCCCGTGTGCAGTCCGGCGCTGATTGCCGGGAAGCACGCGATCAGGAAGCCCGCAGACCTCGGCCATCACCGCCTGATCCACGAGGAGGGCGTGCCGTTCGACTGGGCCGACTGGTTCGCGGCCGCCGGCGTCGCCGGCGTCGACACCAGCCGCGGCCCGATCTTCAGCCATTCGAGCATGGTGATCCAGGCGGCGATCAACGGCGAGGGTGTGGCACTCGGCAACACGGCCTATATCCGCGCGGCCCTCGCCGCGCGCGTGCTGGTTAAGCCGTTCGACGTCACGCTCACGAGCGAGGCCGGCTGCCACCTGGTCTATCCGCCGGGCTCGCTCGCGCGGCGCAAGATCAAGCTGTTCCGCGATTGGCTCTTGTCGGAGATCGAGCGCGACCGCGCACCAGCGGCGCCGGGCAAGACGGCTGCGCGGCGCAAGACGCGTGCGGCGCGGCGTTAAGAGAGCTTGTTCGCGACCTTGAACGCGGCCTCGGTCTTGCCGCGGATCTCGTCGACCGTGACGCCGGGCGCCAATTCGACGAGGGTCATCCCGCTTCCGCCATGCTTGTCGATCGAGAAGACGCAGAGGTCGGTGATCACCATGTCGACCACGGCGGCGCCGGTGAGGGGAAGATTGCAGCGCTTCAGGATCTTCTTCTCGCCGTCCTTGGCCGAGTGCTCCATCACCACCACGACCTTCTTGACCCCCGCCACCAGGTCCATGGCGCCGCCCATGCCCTTGACCATCTTCCCCGGGATCATCCAATTGGCGAGATCGCCGTTCTCGGCGACCTGCATCGCACCCAGGATCGAGAGGTCGATGTGGCCGCCGCGGATCATGCCGAAGCTCTCGGCCGAGGAGAAATAGCTCGTGTTCGGGAGCTCGGTGATGGTCTGCTTCCCGGCGTTGATCAGGTCCGCGTCCTCCTCGCCCTCGAACGGGAACGGACCCATGCCGAGCATGCCGTTCTCGCTCTGGAGCGTCACCTCGACGCCCGCCGGGATGAAGTTCGCGACCAGCGTCGGGATGCCGATGCCGAGGTTGACGTAGTAGCCGTCCTTGAGCTCGCGCGCCGCGCGCGCCGCCATCTCGTCCCGGTTCCAAGCCATGTCGGTCTCTCCTGCCTCGAAACTCATACCAAGGCGCGTCGCGCCCGTCGTGCGCTCTAGGCGCGTTTCGTGCCGAGCGCCTAGGCGCGTTTCCTGCCGAGCGCCTAGGCGCGTTTCCTGCCGAGCGCCTAGGCGCGTTTCCTAAGGGTGCGTTGCTCGATGCGCTTCTCGAGCTCCTTCCCCTCGAAGATGCGCTGCACGAAGATGCCCGGCGTGTGGACGTGATCGGGGTCGATCTCGCCCGGCTGCACCAGCTTCTCGACCTCGGCGACCGTGACGCGGCCCGCGGTCGCCATCATCGGATTGAAGTTGCGCGCGGTCTTGCGATAGACGAGGTTGCCCTCGGTATCGCCGATCCAGGCGTGGATGATCGCGATGTCGCCCACGATGCCGCGCTCCATGACGTATTTCTCGCCGTCGAACTCGCGCACTTCCTTGCCTTCGGCGACCACGGTGCCGACGCCGGTCTTGGTGAAGAAGGCGGGGATGCCGGCGCCGCCCGCGCGGATGCGCTCGGCCAGCGTGCCCTGGGGATTGAACTCGAGCTCGAGCTCGCCCGCGAGGAACTGCTGCGCGAACAGCTTGTTCTCGCCCACGTAGGACGAGATCATCTTCTTGATCTGGCGCGTGGCGAGGAGCTTCCCGAGCCCCCAGCCGTCGACGCCGCAATTGTTGCTCACCACCGTGAGCCCCTTGATCCCGCTCTCCATGATCGCGTCGATCGTGTTCTCGGCGATGCCGCACAGGCCGAAGCCGCCCGCGAGGATGGTGATGTTGTCCTTGAGAAGGCCTTCGAGCGCGCTCGCCGCGTCCGGATAGACTTTTTTCATCGCGTTGCTTCCGTTCTTGTCTCGTCTTGATCTTGCCGAAGGGCGTGCCCGTGCTTGCCGAAGCGCGTACCGGACGTGGGGTCGTCTGTCCGCTTGCGCCCGAGAATAGCAGCCCCTCCGGGCGCCGAACAAGGGAACAGGCGGCGCCGCGAGCGCCATTCCCGAATTGCCTAATCGGGCGCCTTCGGGCAAGTTGGCGCGCGGCAGGGGAAACCGGCGGAACGAGGGATCCATGGAATTGCGTGGGGTAGCGGCGATCGTAACCGGCGGCGGCTCGGGCCTCGGGGCCGAGACCGCGCGTCACTTGGCGAAGTCGGGTGCCAAGGTCGCGGTCGTCGACATCAACGGCGAGAACGCAAGGAAGGTCGCGGCCGAATTCGGCGGGCTCGCGCTCACCTGCGACGTGTCCGACGCGGCGGCCGCCGCCGCCGCGGTCGCCGAGGCGAAGGCCAAGCACGGGGCCGCGCGCGTGCTGGTCAACTGCGCCGGCATCGCCCCCGCGGCGCGCATCGTCGGGCGCGACGGGCCGCTCGCCCTCGACGCGTTCCAGCGCGTGATCGCGGTCAACCTGGTCGGCACCTTCAACATGATGCGCCTCGCGGCGGCCGAGATGCAGAAGCTCGAGCCCATGGCGGACGAGGAGCGCGGGCTCATCGTCATGACCGCCTCGGTCGCGGCGTTCGAGGGCCAGATCGGCCAGGCGGCCTACGCGGCGTCCAAGGGTGGGGTTGCGGCCTTGACGCTCCCCGCGGCACGCGAGTTCGCGCGCGCCGGCATCCGGGTCATGACCATCGCGCCCGGCCTGCTCGCGACGCCGATGCTGCTCACCATGCCCAAGGACGTGCAGGACAGCCTCGCGTCCCAGGTGCCGTTCCCGCACCGCTTCGGCCGGCCCGACGAATATGCGCGCCTCGTGCTGCACATCGCGTCCAACGTGCAGCTCAACGGCGAATGCATCCGCCTCGACGGTGCCATGCGCATGCAGGCGAAGTAGGGCGGAGGACGGCGCCAACCGAGGCGACCCGCCGATCGGCCTACGGGCCCGTTTCCGAGTCGAGCCGTCATGTCCTGACGCGTGGATGGCCCTGAGGCGTGGAAGGCCGGGCCAAGCCCGGCCATGACGCGGCCATGACGCGGCAAGTGTCGCGTTCCCGCGCCCGGGGCCTTGCCCATCGACCGTGGCCGCCGGTCCTACTCGATCGAATCCATGAATTCGGCGAGCTTCACGTCGCGCGCCGTGACGCCGCCCGCATCGTGGGTCGAAAGCGTCACCTCGACCCGGTTATAGACGTTGAACCACTCCGGGTGATGGTCCATCTTCTCGGCCATGAGTGCCGCGCGGGTCATGAACGCGAACGCCCGGTTGAAGTCCTTGAACGCGAAGCGGCGCTGGATCGCATCGCGGCCCTCGACCTCGCGCCATTCTGGAATCCGGGCGAGCGCCATCCGGCGTGCCTCGCCTATAAGCTTTTCCGCCATCTCGCTGCCTTTCTGTCGCTGGACCCGATTGCGAGACTGGGCCCGGGGCCGCGCGCGATCAAGGGCGTTCGGCGCCAGGCCTCCCATGAGCCGTGCGCCATGAGCGCCCGCTTTTCCCATCCGCCCAGCCTCGACGATCTCGAGGCGATCGGGCGCGAGGCGCTCAAGACCATTCCCAAGCCGCTCGCGCGGTACGTGCGCGACGTCGTGATCCGGGTCGACGAGTTCCCGGACGAGGAGACCGAGAAGGCGATGGGGCTCGAGAGCCCGTTCGATCTCCTGGGCCTCTATCGCGGCGTCTCGCTCAACCGCCGCAGCGTCTCCGATTCGGCGCGCAACGTCGACATGGTCTTCCTCTATCGCCGGCCGATTCTCGATTACTGGAGCGAGAGCGGGGAAGATCTAGTCGACATCGTGCGCCACGTGCTGGTGCACGAGATCGGGCATCATTTCGGATTCTCCGACGAGGATATGGAGCGCATCCAGAGCTGATGCGTTTGGGGGGCGATTCGAAGATTGCCGCCCTCGGGGAGAGGCGCGCTACTTCGCGTCCGGCGCCGCCGCGGCCTTGGCCTCGTCGTCCTGGGCGCGCAACGAGGCGAGGAGCGCGTCGAAGCCTTTGTTCTGCAGTACCGAGGCGAACTCCTGGCGCTGGGTCAGCACCATGCTCACCCCCTCGACGATCACGTCGATGATCTTCATGTGACCGTCCTCGTCGCGCACGCGCCAGGCGGTATTGAGGGGCTCGTTGCCCGGGCGCAGGATCTGGGTGTTGACCACCGCGTCCGTGCCGGCGATCGGCTGGGCGTTGAGCACCTTGAAGGATTCGCCCGAATAGGCGGAAAGCCGGCGCGAGTAGGTGTTGACGACGTAGGCGTCGAACAGCTTGAGATATTGCGCGCGCTGCGTCTCGCTCGCGGTGTTCCACCAGCGTCCGAGGGCGAAGCGGCCGATCTTGTCGAGGTCGAGCCCTTCATGCAAGAGATCGCGCACCTCGGCCTGGCGCTGGGCGAGCGGCGTCTTGGCGTCGCCGAGAACCTTGATCGCGTGCGTGCCGATGTCGTCGATGAATTTCTGGGCCGCGGCGGGCGAGGTCGGCTGGTCCGCGCGCGCGGCGTCGGGAACGGAGGTCGCGAGCGCGGCACCGGTCAAGAGAAAGATCGCCAGCAGCTTCCTGATCGCCATGGTCGTCGAACCCCGTGGTTTCGATGTCGGCCGGGTGGGCCGGCGCGAAAGGCGGCGCATGTTGGCACCGCCCGTGTCCGCTGGCAACAGGCGATCCCGGCCGGTAGGGACTCAGGTTGAAACCGTGGCTTGGGTGTCATGACCGGACTTGGTCCGGCGATGACGCGAATTGGACTGCGGCCATTGTTTCAAACTGAGTGACGACCTCCCGGCCCGAGCGCGCGGTGCGACGGTTCAGGGCAGGAGCGCGATGGGCGGGGCGTCGGCCGCGGCGCGCCGCTCGACCGCGAGCCGGATCACGCGCGCCGTCTCGCGCCAGAGCTTGTAGGGCTCGAGCCGGTCGAGCCGCACCCACGCGACCTCGGCCGCGTCGTCGCCCGCGCGCGCCTCGCCCGCGCGCCATTCGGCCGAGACGTCGATCAGCGTGTAGTGATATTCGACGGCGCCCGCACCGTCGCGCCCGATCGAATCGACCACCGCGACGATGCCGGCGATCTCGATCTCGATGCCGCATTCCTCGCGCACCTCGCGCAACGCGGCCTCAACCACCGTCTCGCCCACGCGCTGCGCGCCGCCCGGGATGCTCCAGGTCCCCGCGCGCGGCGCCTTCGCGCGCCGGATCAGCAGCACCTCCTCGCCGCGCAGCACGACCGCGCCGACGCCGACGAAAGGACGCTCGGGATAGCTGCGTTTCATGGGACCGGTCATGGCCTCGGAGGATAGCGCGCGCCGGCCGGCTTGTCGCGTCGCGGGCGTCTGCGGTCGGGTCCGGGCCCGAAACAGCCTCGATCCCGCTTGACCCAGGCCACGGCTGCGGCACTCTAGCGCGCGACTTCATAAGCCCCGCCGCCCGGCGCGGGCGCGCGCGGGAGGTTGGAGCCATGAAACTGGTCATCACCGGCGGCGCCGGCTTTATCGGGCGCATGCTGGCCCAGGCGATCCTCGCGCGCGGCAGCTTGACCGGGCCCTCGGGCCGCGCCGAGACGGTCGACGAGCTGGTGCTGTTCGACGCGAGCGCCGGGGCGCCGCTGCCCCCATCCCTCGCGCGCGCGAAGCTCGTCCTCGGCGACATCGCCGAGCGCGCGGCGATCGACGCCCTCATCGACCGGCCCGACATCTCGGTGTTCCACCTCGCCTCGATCGTGAGCGCGGGGGCGGAGCAGGATTTCGATCTCGCCCTCCGGGTCAATCTCGACGGTGCGCGCCATCTCCTCGAGGCGTGCCGCCGGCTCGGCTCGCGCCCGCGCCTCGTGTTCACGAGCTCGGTAGCCGTGTTCGGGCCGCCGGCCATGGGCGAGACGGTCGACGATCTCTCGAAGGAAACGCCCCAGACCACCTACGGCATGACCAAGGCGATCGGCGAGCTCCTGGTCAACGATTACAGCCGCAAGGGCTTCGTCGACGGGCGCGCGGCGCGCTTGCCCACCATCGTCGTGCGCCCGGGCCGGCCCAACAAGGCGGCGTCGAGCTTCGCGAGCGGCGTGTTCCGCGAGCCGCTCAACGGCGAGCCGTGCCGCCTGCCCGTGACCCTCGACACCATGATGCCGCTCTCGGGCTATCGCACGGCGGTCGGAAACCTGATCCGGCTCCACGAGGCCGCGGGCGAGGCGATCGGCGCCGACCGCGCGGTCGGCTTCCCGAGCCTCGACGTGAGCGTCGCCGAGATGATCCAGGGCCTGAAGCGGGTCGCGGGCGGGCGCACGCTCGGGCCCATCGAGATGGCGCCCGATCCCGCGATCCAGCGCATCGTCGCGGGCTGGGCGCGCCGCACCGGCTCGGCCAAGGCCCGGTCCCTCGGCCTCGCGCGGGATCCGGACATCGATTCCATCGTGCGGGAATATATCGAGGATTTTCTTGATTAATTCCCTACCGGCCGCAGCGTCCGCGGGGGTCTCGAGCGGGCGCCGGCATTTCCGGCCGGTTGGGGCAGCCTCCCCCTAAGGAGGGGTTCACGACCTCCGGGTTTCGTGAAACAATGACGGCACGTCCCGTACCGCCTTCCCGGTCCGTCGTCGCAACTTCTACAACCCCTCGGAGAAATAGCGCGAGGATGAGCGTGAGCGTCGCCTCCCTTTCCCGCAGCCCAGCCCACGCTCCGGAGCCCGGCCATTCGCTCGGCGCGGGCCTTGCCGCGGCGCGCGCCGAGACGCTCGCGCGGGTCGAGGCGCTCGACGACGCAGCACTTTGCGCCCAGCCCGATCCCGAGTTCAGCCCGATCGGCTGGCATCTCGGCCATATCGCCTATACCGAGGCGCTGTGGCTGGCGCCGGGCACCGACCTGCGGCCCGAATGGCGGCGCCTCATGCGCCAGGACGGCTTCGCGAAGGCCGAGCGGCGCAAGCTCCCGGCACGGCGGGATCTGTTCGATTACCTCGCCCATGTGCGCGCGCTCGTTGAGGCGCGCCTCGAGGCGGACGCGCTCGAGCCCGGGGCGCGCACCTGGCGCTTCATCGTCCAGCACGAGACCATGCACGCCGAGACCATCGCCATCCTGCGCCGGCTTTCCGGCATCGACCGCGCGCCGCCCGCCGAGCTCAGCCGCGCGCGCGACGAGGGGGCTACGATCGCGGTGCCGGCGGGGCGCCTCACTCAAGGCGACGACGGCGACGAGGCGCTCGACAACGAGCGCGCACCCCACGCGGTCGAGCTCGGCGCGTTCCGCCTCTCGGCCGAGCCCGTGAGCCAGGGCCGCTACCGCCGTTTCATCGCCGACGGCGGCTATCGCGCGGAAGCGCTTTGGTCCGAGGAGGGCTGGCGCTGGCGCGCGTCCCACGGCGTCGAGCGTCCGCTCCATTGGGTCGAAGGTGCGGACGATCTCCCGGTCCATGGCGTGTCGGCCTACGAGGCGGAGGCCTTTTGCCGCTCGATCGGCGCGCGTCTCCCGAGCGAATCCGAATGGGAGCGCGCCGCTTCCTTCGCGGGCTCGGCACTCTTCGGCGAAGTGTGGCAATGGACCGCGACCACCTTCGCGCCCTATGCCGGCTTCGTGCCGTTCCCCTATCCGGGCTATTCGGCGGCCTATTTCGACGGCCGCCATCGCGTGCTCAAGGGCGGGAGCTGGGCCACGGGGCCCGCGTGCCTCAGGACGAGCTTCCGCAATTGGTACGAGCCCTGGACGCGGCAAATCTTCGCGGGCTTCCGCTATGCGCAGGATCTCTGAGACCATGGCCGATTCCGGCCGCGCGCGCGGCGGGCGCTCGGCGCTCACCATCGTCGAGGCGCCCGGTGCGGACGCCGACGAGGAGCGCGAGATCGTGCGCGGGCTCGTCCAGCGCCCGCGGCGCCTTCCCTGCCGCCTGTTCTACGACGAGCGCGGCTCGCGCCTGTTCGAGCGCATCTGCGAGCTGCCGGAATATTACCTCACGCGCACCGAGCACGCGCTCCTCGCCGAGCGCGCGGCCGAGATCGCGGCCCTCGCCGGCCCCGCCCATCTCGTCGAGCTCGGCAGCGGAGCCGCCACCAAGACGCGCCTTCTGATCGACGCCTACCGCGCGCACGGCGGCCCGCTCGCCTACAGCGCGATCGACGTGAGCGACTCGAGCCTGGGCGTCGCGGCGGCGGCGCTCACGGCGCGTTACCCGTCGCTCGCGGTGCAGGGCGTGGTCGCGACCTACGAGGCCGGGCTTGCGGCTCTCGCGACGCGCGTCCCGGTCGAGGGACCGCGCCTCGTGCTGTTCCTCGGCAGCACGATCGGCAATCTCGATCCCGGCGAGACGCGCCAATTTCTGGCGCGCGTGCGCGCGACCCTCGCCCCCGGCGACGGATTTCTGGTCGGCACCGACCTCGAGAAGGACCCGGCCGTGATCGAGGCCGCCTACAACGACGCCGAGGGGGTGACGGCCGCCTTCAACCTCAACATCCTGCGCCACGTCAACCGGCGCTTCCGCGCCGACTTCGCGCTCGATTCCTTCGCCCACGTCGCGTTCTATGCGCGCGACAAGCGCCAGATCGAGATGCACCTCGAGAGCCGCGCAGCGCAGCGCGTCGCCCTCGCCGCCCTCGGGCTCGAGATCGAGCTCGAGGCCGGCGAGCGCATCGAGACCGAAATCTCGCGCAAGTTCGAGCTCGCGTCGTTCGCGGCCGAGCTCGCGGCGCACGGCTTCGAGGTCGCGCGCCAATGGACCGACGCCAAGGCGTGGTTCGGACTCACGCTCGCGCGCGCGGTCTGACGCGCGGGCGAAGACACGCACGACCGACACACGCGCGGCGAACGCGCGGGAATTCGACGGGAAACGTCTTTCGGGAGGATGCGATGAAGATCAAGGCCGCCGTCTTGCGCCAGATGGGCAAGTCCTTTCCTTACGCGACCTCGAAGCCGCTCGCGATCGAGGAGATCGACCTCGACCCGCCGGGCGAGGGCGAGGTTCTGGTGCGCATCGCCGCCGCGGGCCTGTGCCATTCCGATCTCTCGGTGATGGCGGGGGTGCGGGTGTGGCCGCTGCCGCTCGTGGTCGGGCACGAGGCGTCGGCGGTGGTCGAGGAGGTCGGCGCCGGGGTCAAGGACCTGAAGCCGGGCGACCATGTGGTGATGGTGTTCCGGCCGAGCTGCGGCCATTGCGAGCCCTGCGCCACGGGCCGGCCGGCGTTGTGCGAGCCGGGCTTCGCGACCAGTGTAGCGGGCACGCTGCTCTCGGGCGCGCGCCGGCTTCACAAGGGCGCGGAGGAAATCAACCACCAGGTCGGCGTCTCGTGCTTCGCGCAATACGCGGTCGCGTCGCGCCGCTCGCTCGTCAAGATCGACCGGTCGCTGCCGCTCGACGTCGCGGCGCTCTTCGGCTGCGCGGTCATCACCGGGGCCGGCGCCGTGTTCAACGCGGCCCAAGTGCCGGTGGGGGCGACGGTCGCGGTCGTGGGCCTCGGCGGCGTCGGGCTTTCGGCCATGCTCGCCGCGATCCATCTCGGCGCGCGCCGCGTGGTCGCGATCGATCCCTTGGCGCGGAAGCGCGAGCTCGCGCGCCAGCTCGGCGCGACCGACGCGTTCGACGCGTCGGACCCCAAGGTGGTCGAGAACGTCAAGGATGCGACCCAAGGCGGCGTCGAGTACGCGATCGAGGCGGCGGGCTCGGTCGACGCCCTCGACATCGCCTACCGCGCGACCAAGCGCGGCGGCACCACGGTCACCGTGGGCTTGAGCCATCCCAACGACAAATACGCGATCCAGCACACGAGCCTGATCGCCGAGGAGCGCACGCTCAAGGGGAGCTATCTCGGGAGCTGCGTGCCGTTGCGCGACGTGCCGCGCTATATCGCGCTCCATCAGGCGGGGCGGCTCCCGGTCGACCGGCTCGTGAACGAGCACGTCAAGCTCGAGGAGATCAACATGGCGTTCGACCGGCTCGCGGCCGGGGCGACGGTGCGCCAAATCCTGGTGCCCTGAGGGCGCGCGGCGCGTGGCGCGTGCGCAAACGAAACGGCCCGGAGCGAGGCTCCGGGCCGTGGATCGAGGATCGCCTTTTGCCGCCGGCTAGCTGCGCTGGTTGCCGAACAGCTGCAAGAGAAACAGGAAGATGTTGAGGAAGTCGAGGTAGAGGCGCAACGCGCCGATCACCGACTTCTTCGCCGCGATCTCGCCCGAATCGCTCGCGACGTAAAGCTCCTTGATGTTCTGCGTGTCGTAGGCGGTGAGGCCCGCGAACACCAGCACGCCGATCACCGAAATCGCGAACTGCATGCCGGTCGAGTGCAGGAACAGGTTGACGAGCGAGGCGAGCACCACGCCGATCAGCCCCACCATCAGGAACGACGCCATCCCGGAGAGATCGCGCTTGGTGGTGTAGCCGTAGAGGCTGAGGCCCGCGAACGAGCCCGCCGAGATGAAGAAGACGCGCGCGATCGAGGTGCCGGTATAGATCATGAAGATCGAGGCGAGCGAGATGCCCATCAATCCGGCGTAGAGCCAGAACAGCGCGTGGGCGGTCGAGGCCTTCATCGAGTTGATGCGCGCGCTCAGCACGAACACCAGGATCAGCGGCGCGAAGATCGCGACCCACTGGAGGGGTGTGCCGAAGATGGCGCGCATCGCCGCGGGCGAGCTCGCCACGGCGTAGGCCACGATGCCCGTGAGCGCCAGGCCCGAGGCCATGTAGTTGTAGACCCGCAGCATGTAGCTGCGCAGCCCCTGGTCGATCTCGGCGCGCTCGAACGCCGGCGTCACGACGCGCCCTTGGTCGCGAATGTCCATGGCGAAACCTCTGTCCGTTGGCCCCGATCGGGGTCTTGCCTCTGTGCGCCGGCCCGGGTTTCGTCGGCCCGTCCGGTCGTTCGGCGGTTATTTTGGGCTTCCGCCCCCGGAAATCAACCGTATTCTGCCCCTCGCGGTTGAATTTCAGGGGCTTAGCGCGGGCGCTCAGCCCTTCTGGGCGGGCGCGCCCTCCGGCAGCGCCGCCCCGCCGGCCGAGACGCCGACGATGCGCACCGAGGGAAAGCGCAGCGAGACCGTGGTGCCGCGCGCGGGCTCGCTCTCGATCCTGAGGCTGCCGCCGTGGAGCTCGATGAGCGATTTGACCAAAGGCAGACCGAGCCCGGTGCCGCCATGCTTGCGCGTGAGCCCGCTCTCGACCTGGCGGAACGGCGTGAGCGCGATCGGAATCTCGGACTCGCTGAGGCCGATGCCGGTGTCGCTCACCCGGAGGCACAGGCTGCCCGAGGGCTCGAGCGCCGCGTCGACCCGGATGCGCCCGCCCTCGGGCGTGAACTTCACCGAGTTCGAGAGCAGATTGATGACCATCTGCTTGACCATGCGCTCGTCGGCCCAGATGGTCGGCAGGCCGGGCGCCAAGCCGGTCTCGAGCGCGAGGCCGGCCGCGGTCGCGCGTTGCTCGATGAGGCGCCGCGCCGCGCGCACCACGTAGGCGACGTCGACCTCGCTCTCGTTCAGCGTGAGCTCGCCCGCCTCGGCGCGCGAGACGTCGAGGATGTCGTTGATCAGCGTGAGCAGGTGGCTGCCGCTCTCGTGGATGTCGCTCGCGTACTCGGTGTAGCGCGGGCTGCCGAGCGGCCCCAGGAGCTCGCCGCGCATCACCTCGGAGAAGCCGATGATCGCATTCAGCGGCGTGCGCAGCTCGTGGCTCATGTTGGCGAGGAACTCCGACTTGGCGCGGCTCGCGGCCTCGGCCTGCTCCTTCGCCTCGCGCAGCTCGCGCTCGACGCGGCGCCGGATGCTCGCGTCGCGCGACACCGTGAAGTGGTACTCCTCGCCCTCGAAATCGAGGTGATTGACGGTCACGTCGACCGGCACGCCGGTGCCGTCGCGCCTTATGTGGGTCGATTCGAAGCTTTGCGAGCCGAGCTCCTTGATCGTGCGCCAGTTCTCGGCCCATTTTCCGGGGCCGATCGCCTTGTCTATGTCGTAGATCGTGAGCTGCAAGAGCTCCTGGCGCGCGTAGCCGAGCTGGCGGCACGCCGCGTCGTTGACGTTGAGGAAGCGGCCGTCCTCGCCGATCAGGTACATGCCCTCGGACGCCTGGTCCATCGAGAGCTGGGTCAGGCGCAGCTCCTGCTCGGCGCGCTTCTGGGCCGAGGTGTCGAGGGCGATCACCTGGTATGCCTGCTTCCCCTCGAAGACCAGCGGCAGCGCCCCCACCATGGTGTCGACGACCTCGCCGTCGAGGCGCCGGTACTGGCCCTCGCCCATCTGGGTCGGCCGGCCGGTCTCCTCGGCGATGCGGTAGCGCGTGCGCACGATGTCGCGCATCGCCTCGGGGATGAAATCCATGTAGTTCATGCCGACCAGCTCGACCGAGCTCTTGGCGCCCAGGATCTGCGCCGCGGCATTGTTCGCGAACACGACCTTGCCGTCCGCGTGCACCAGGATCGCGATCGGCGCGTACTCGACCAGCTGGCGGTAGCGCGCCTCGCTCTCGCGCACCGCCTGCTCGCGGCGCTTGAGCTCGCTGATGTCGGTGCGGATCGCGACGTAGTCGCCCGCCTGGGTGCGCCGGTCGTGGAAGCGCAGCCAGCGTCCGTCGTTGACCGCGACCTCGAGGTCGAGATGGCCCTTGCGGAAGTCGGCCACGCGTTCGGCGATCCAGCGGTCGCGCGCGTCCGTCGTGGTGGTGATGTCGAGCGAGTCGGCGTAGACGTTCGCGTGCACCACCTCCTCGAACAGGATGCCGGGCCGGATCACCGCCTCGATCGCGGGGAACAGGTCGCGGTAGTGGCGGTTGCACATCACCAGCCGCTCGCTCGAATCGTAAAGCGCGAAGCCGTCGGGCATGCTCTCGAGCGCGCCCTCGAGGCGCCGGCTCGCGGCGGCGGCACGCGCGTTCGCCTGGTCCTCGCGCACGACCAGGAGGCCCATCGCCGCGACCACCGCGGCGAGGAAGGCGAGGAGGGCTCCCATGGCGATGCGCAGCTTCGAGAAGTCGGCCGCCTCGGCGTCGAGTGCCGCCGAGATCTGCGTCTTGTCGTCGGAGAACTTCGCGTCGGTGTCGTGGAACGCCTCAGCCGCGCGCGCGCGCACGCGCGCCACCGTCGCGGGGTCGTCGGGCGGCGGCACGGCGCCCGGCGCGATCCAGGCGCCGATCTCGCGGATCGCGGGTGCCAGGGTCGCGCCGATCGCCTCGACGTCGGGGTTGCCGCCGAAGTCCGCGTGGAGGCGGCCGAGACGCGCCGTGACCGCGTCGAGGGTCGAGCGCACCTGGGCGCGCGCCTGGTCGCCCGTCGCGCTCGCGAGCCCCACGTCCGGCGCCCGCACCAGGCTCTCGAGCATGGCGAGGTCGCGGATCAGGAGGCCTTCCTCGGTCTGGCGCTTCTGCAGCTCGGCCGGGAGCGCGCTCTGCATCGTGGTGAGCGCCACGTTGAGATAGATGCCGAGCGCAATGGTCGCGAGGAGCGCGAAGCCCGCGAGCCACAGAAGCGGGCGCTTGCCGCGCGGCTTGAGCCCGCCGATCACGACGGTGAGCCGCGCTGCGCCCGGACCAAGGCTGGAACCTGGATCGGGTCTCGGGTCATGTTCCCCCGCCTCGTGGCCGGCGGGACCCCCGATCCCGCAAGCACGTCCGCGCCCCGGCCCTCGTCCCCTCGAGCGGCCGCCCGACGCGGTGAACTTTTTGTTATTTCTAGCACAAGCCCGCGTTGCAGGCACTACCGGCGGTGGCGGGGTCGCGGCGGCGGCGGCCCCTATTCCTAGGGCTCGCGCAGCACCGGAGCGGCGCTGCGGCCGAGGGCGCGCCAGGTTCCGAGATAGCCCAGGACCAGGGTGAGGAGGGTGGCGCCCGCGAGCGTCGCCGCGACCGGGCCCGGAAGGAAAGCCCAACCCGCGTGCATGATGCGCGTCGTGACCAGCCAGCCCGCGAGCGTGCCGAGGGCGGCGGCGACCGCGGCCGACGCGGCCCCCAATATGCCGAACTCGATGAGAAAGGCGGCGAGCAGCGTCGCGCGCGTGGCCCCCAGCACCTTGAGCACCACGGCGTCGTAGGTGCGTCGGCGATGCTCGGCCGCGATCGCGCCGCCGAGGACGAGGATGCCGGCCGCAAACGTGAAGAGGGCCGTGAGCCGCACCGCGACGCCGACATTGGCGAGAATGTCCGCGACCGCGTCGAGCGCGTCCTTGACCCGGATCGCGGTCACGTTGGGGAAGCGGTCGGTGAGGGTGCCGAGCAGCGGCTCCTCGGCCGCCGGCGTCGAATGCACGGTCGCGATGTAGGTCTGGGGCGCGCCGTCGAGGATGCCGGGCGAGAACAGCATGACGAAATTGATGCCGAGGGAGCGCCAATCCACGTCGCGCAGCGAGGCGATGCGCGCGGTGAGCTCGCGCCCGAGCACGTTGACCGTGATCGTGTCGCCGATGCCGAGATGGAAATCGTGCGCGACACCCGCATCGAGCGAGACCAGCGGCGGGCCGCGATAGTCCGCGGGCCACCAGCGGCCGGCGACGAGGCGCGTGCCGCGCGGCGGCGAGGCCGCATAGGTGAGGCCGCGGTCGCTGTCGAGCGCCCAGGCGCCGCGCGGGTCGATCTTGGCGCGCGCGGCGGGAACGCCGTTGAGTGCCACGATGCGTCCCCGGAGGCTCGGCACCTGCTCGATGGCGCCAGCCCCCGGCACGGCGCGCACCGCGCGGTCGAAGGGGGCGACCTGGTCGGGCTGGATGTCGATGAAGAAGAAGGACGGCGCGTCGCGCGGCAGCTCCTCGGTCACCTCGCGCGCGATGTTGCCCTCGACCAGCGCCACGGCGATGAAGAGCGTGAGGCCGACGCCGAGCGAGAGAATGACGCTCGCCGTGGGGGCCGCGGGCCGGTGGAGATTCGCGAGCGCCAAACGCAGCGTCGGGGCCCCCGCGAAAAGCCGATGCAGTTTCCCCGAAGCGCGCGCGAGGCGCGCCACGATCCAGGCGGCGGCGCGGAACGCGGCGAAGCTCGCAACCGACCCGAGCACGAACCAGAGAGCGATCGGCCGTTGTGCGGCACTCAGGATCGTGAGTGCCGCGAGTGCGGCCCCGGCGACGCCGAGCGCGAGCGCGTCGAGGGCGCGCGGCCAGCGCCGCTCGGGTGCCACCTGGGCGCGGAACAGCCGCGCCGCCGGGAGGTCGCGCGCATGGGCCAACGGCCAAAGCGTGAAGACGATCGTGGTGAGAAGTCCATAGGCGGCGGCGAGGGCGAGCGCGCGTGGCGCCAGTCCCACGTCCGCGACCACGGGCAGGAGCCGCGCGAGGGTGCCCGAGAGCAGGATCGGCACGAGCGCGCCGAGGGCAAGGCCGAGCGCGATGCCGACGAAGGCGAGCGCGAGGGTCTCGATGAAATAGACCTGGAACACGAGGCGCGCGGGGGCGCCCAGGCATTTCAGGATCGCGATCGTGGTCGCGCGCCGGTCGAGATAGGCCTTGATCGCGTTCGCGACGCCGACGCCGCCGACCAGGAGCGAGGTCAGGCCCACGAGAACGAGATAGAGGGCGATGCGGTCGAGGAAGGTCTTGAGGCGCGGCGCCGCATTGTCGAAGCTGCGCGCGCGCCAGCCCGCGTCGGGAAACGCGGCCTCGATGCGGTCGAGCCAGGGCCCGACCGCGCGCCCGGGCGGAAGCTTCACGCGGTAATGGTAATAGACGAGGCTTCCGGGCTCGATCAGCTTGGTGGCGGCGAGGCTCGCGCGGCCGACCATGAAGCGCGGGCCCAGGATGAAGGTGGCCGAGCCGCGATCGGGCTCGCTCTCGATCGCCGCGCGCAGCTGGTAGGTCGCGGCACCCACCTTGACCGTCTCGCCGAGCTTGAGCCCGAGCCGGTCGAGCGCCTCGCGGTCGACCGCGGCACCCCAAACGCCGTCGCGCTCGGCGAACAGCTCCGCGCGCGGGACGGCGGGGGCAAGCACCAATGTGCCGAAGAGGGGATAGCGCCGATCGACCGCCTTGAGCTCGATGAGGAAGCGCTTTCCGGTCCCTTGGCCGGGGATCGCCGCGCGTACCATGGCGCGCATATCGACGGTCCCGGAGACCGTGCCCGAGGCGTCGAGCGAGGCGAGCTCGGCCGGAGTCGCCGTGCGGTAGCCGATTGTGAGCTCCGCGTCGCCGCCTAGAAGCGTGCGCGCGTCGTCGGTGAGGGCGCGGTCGACCGCGTCGCCCAGCGTGCCGACCGCGGCGATGGCGCCGACCCCGAGCACGAGGCAGGCGAGGAAGACGCGGAAGCCGCGGAAGCCACGCCCGAACCCTCCGCGCAATTCGCGCCGCGCGAGGGCGAAGGCGAGACCGAGGCCCGGCCCATCGGCCCTCACGCGCGCCGGTCCTCGACCACGCGGCCGTCGGCGAGATGCACGATGCGCCCGCAACGCGATGCGATCGCGCCATCGTGGGTGATGAGGAGGAGGGTGGTGCCGCGCCGTGCCGCGAGATCGAACATCAGCTCGATAATGGCGCCGCCGGTCTTGCCGTCGAGATTGCCGGTGGGCTCGTCGGCAAGCAGCAAGCCGGGCGCGCAGGCGAAGGCGCGCGCAAGGGCGACGCGTTGCTGCTCGCCGCCCGAGAGCTGGCCCGGATAATGGCCGAGGCGGGCGCCGAGGCCGACCGCCTCGAGGCCTTGGCGCGCGCGCTCGAACGGGTCGGCCGCGCGCGCGAGCTCGAGCGGGATCGCGACGTTCTCGAGCGCCGACATGGTGGGAACGAGATGGAAGGACTGGAACACGATGCCGACGCGGTCGCGCCGGAAGCGGGCGAGCGCGTCCTCGTCGAGCTGCGCGAAATCCTGGCCCGCGACCTCGACCGTCCCGCCGGTCGCGCGCTCGAGCCCGGCCACGACCATCATGAGCGAGGTCTTGCCGCTGCCCGACGGGCCGACCAGCCCCACGGTCTCGCCCGGCGCCACCTCGAGATCGACGCCGTTGAGCACGTTGACCGTGCCCGCGTCGCTCGCCAAGGTGAGGCTCACGCCCACCAGGCGGATCGCTGTCGCGGTCCGGGTAGCGGGAGCGGCGGCGCGGTCGAGCGGATGCGTGGCTTGGGACATGATCAGGTTCGGATATAGGTCGCGCGGGCGGCGGGGACGAGGGCAGATGGACGTTGCCGCGGGCGTAGGTCCGGATTTAGGCGTGGGCGGAGCCGCGGGCGTGCGGCGCTGGAGCGCCCGGCCTTCCCTCGCGTGCGCGGCCCTTCTGCTCGCCCTCATCATCGGCGCGGGCCCCGCGCCGGGCAAGCCCGTCGAGCGGCTGCTCGTGCTCGGGGACAGCATCGCCGCGGGCTACGGGCTTCCGGCCGAGGAAAGTCTCCCCGCGCGCCTCCAGGCGGCGCTACGCCAAGCGGGCTACGAGGTCGAAGTGATCAATGGCGGCGTCTCGGGCGACACCAGCGCCGGCGGCCTCGCGCGCGTCCAATGGATGCTGGGCGACAAGCCGGATTTCGTCATCCTCGAGCTCGGCGCCAACGACGCGCTGCGCGGCATCGACCCCAAGGAAACCTATGCCAACCTCGACGGCATCCTTGCCAAGCTCGACGCCGCCGGGGTCAAGGTGCTGCTCGCGGGCATGCTCGCCCCCCCCAATCTCGGCCCCGCCTATGGGCGCGCATTCGCGTCGATCTATCCGCGACTCGCGGCGGCGCATCACTGCCTCCTCTATCCGTTCCTCCTCGACGGGGTCGCGGCGATCCCTTCGCTCAACCAGGCGGACGGCATCCACCCCAACGCGCGCGGCGTCGAGGCGATGGTCGGCCGCATGCTGCCTTACGTCGAGCGCCTGCTCGGGAAAAAATGAGCGTCGCCCGCGTCGCGGGGGTCTTTTCGCGGGCACCGAGTTGCGCTATGAGCGGATCGAGGGCCGGATGGGGAAGAGGGCGCGCCTGCCATGATTCGCTTGTTCGTCGGCCTCGAGCTTCCCGAGCCCATGCGCCAACGCCTGGCGCTCTTGTCGGGCGGCCTGCCGGGGGCGCGCTGGATCAGCCCGGAGAACTTCCATCTCACGGTCCGCTTCATCGGCGAAGTGGACGGCGGACGCTTCGAGGACATCGACGCCGCCCTCGCGCGCGTCAAGGCGCCGGCTTTCGAGCTCACGCTCGAGGGAGTCTCGACCTTCGAGAAGGCGAGCAAGCCCCATACGCTCTGGGTCGGCGTCAAGCGCAACGACCATCTCAACGCGCTCCACGCCAAGGTCGACCGCGCCTTGATCGCGGCCGGGCTCGAGCCCGAGGGGCGCAAATACTCGCCCCATGTGACGCTCGCGCGCCTCAAGGAGACGGCGCGCGCGCGCCTCGGCACCTTCGTCGCGGCCAACGCCCTCTTCCGCTGCGGCCCCGAGCCGATCGGGGCGTTCGTGCTGTTCTCGAGCTTCCTCTCGCGCGGCGGCTCGATCTACCAGGTCGAGGCGCGCTACCCGCTCGCCCCGGTCTGAGCGAGGCGGCGCTCGATCTCGTCCAGGATCGTGCCCACGCCGCGCTCGACGATATCGAGCACGCGCTCGAAGTCGCGCGGCGCGCCGTAATAGGGATCGGGCACGTCGCGGAAGCCGTATTCGGGCGCGTAATCCATGAAGAGGCGTAGCTTCCTCTCTTCGCCGTCGCGCGCGAGGCGGCGCAGCTGCTCGCCGTGCGAGCGGTCCATCGCGACGAGGAGATCGAAGCGGTCCAGGTCCCGGCGTGCCACGCGACGCGCCCGGTGGCTCGAGAGATCGACGCCGCGGCGCAAGGCGGCCGCGACCGCGCGCGGGTCCGCCGGCTCGCCGAGATGGTAGCCGTGGGTCCCGGCCGAGGCGGCCTCGATGCGTGCCGCGAGCCCGCGCCGCCCGGCGAGAGTCTCCAGCACCCCCGCCGCCGTGGGCGAGCGGCAGATGTTGCCGGTGCAGACGAAGAGAACGCTCACCATGCCTGGCTCCAATTTCCGGCCCCCGCTATCATGCCCGCGGGCGCGCCGAGGATAGCGCGCCGAAGTCGGACGAGCCATCGGGGGAGCCATGGACCGCACCGAGGCCGGAGACGCGATCGGCCGCCACGCATCGGCACGCGGGACCCTGGTGATTCTGACCGGCGCCGGCATCTCCAAGGAGTCGGGCCTCGACACGTTCCGCGACCCGGGCGGGCTCTGGTCCCGGGTGCGCATCGAGGACGTGGCGACGCCCGAGGCCTATGCGCGCGACCCCGAGCGCGTGCTCGCCTTCTACAACATGCGCCGACGCAACCTTCTGCGCCCCGAGATCGCGCCCAACGCCGCGCATGTGGCGCTCGCCGAGCTCGAGCGGCGCTGGCCGGCTGAGTTCCTGCTGGTGACCCAGAACATCGACGATCTTCACGAGCGCGCCGGCAGCCGCAAGCTCGTCCACATGCATGGCGAGATGCTGAAGGCGCGTTGCGCTGCCTGCGGCGCGGTCAAGGCCTGGCGCGGCGACCTCGGGCCCGCCACAAGCTGCGCGGGCTGCGGCAGCACCGGGCGCATGCGCCCCCACGTGGTCTGGTTCGGCGAGATGCCGCTCGAGATGGATCTGATCTACGCCGCCCTCGGGCGCGCGACGCTCTTCGTCTCGATCGGCACCTCGGGCAACGTCTACCCCGCGGCCGGCTTCGTCCAAGAGGCGCGGGCGTCCGCCGGGGCACGTACGGTCGAGCTCAACCTCGAGCCCTCGGAGGGGGCGACGCTGTTCGAGGAGCGGCGCTACGGGCCCGCGACCGAAATCGTGCCGCGCTTCGTCGCGGATCTTCTGGCCGGAAGCTGACCCATGGCCAAGCATGAATCCTTCGAGCGGCTTCTTGCCGGTGTACGTGCCTGCCGCGTATGCGAGAAGGAGTTGCCGCTCGGGCCCCGGCCGGTCCTGCGCGCGAGCCCCACGGCGCGGCTTCTGATCGCAGGCCAGGCGCCCGGGACCAAGGTGCACGAGACCGGCATCCCCTGGAACGACCCGTCGGGCGAGCGCCTCCGCGACTGGCTCGGGCTCGACCGCGACAGCTTCTACGACGAGCGCCGCGTGGCCCTGATCGGCATCGGCCTCTGCTACCCGGGCCGGCTCGCGCGCGGCGGCGACGCCCCGCCAAGGCCGGAATGCGCGCCGCTCTGGCATCCGCCGCTACGCGCGGCGTTGCCCAAGATCGCGCTCACTCTTTTGGTTGGCTCCTACGCGCAGGCCTATTACCTCGGGCGCCGCGCCCGGCCGACCCTGACCGAGACGGTGCGCGCCTTCGAGAGCTACCTGCCCGACTTCCTTCCCACCCCCCATCCGAGTTGGCGTACCACCGCGTGGCTCCGGCGCAATCCATGGTTCGCGCGCGAGCTTCTGCCCGAGCTGCGTCGGCGCGTGCGCGCGGTGCTCGACGCGTGAGGCGCCGGCGCGGCGTACGCGCGATCGAAGACCGACAAGAACGGACAGGAAGGTTGCTAAGGAGTCGTCCAGACCCGCCGAGGGGAGTTCCGCCGACGCGACTCGGGCAAAAAAACGCGTCGGCCATGAATTTTTTATTGCATTTGGAATCGATATACCTCATATGGGCAAAATTACTCGTGCTTACCGAGACATCTTCTGGTTTGGGGGATCGTGGAATGCACACGGCTCGCTTCAAATTGGGGATGGACTTGGGGCTCGCGCAGCGCACGGCGAATGCATCGGCGCCAGCGGTTATGCCCGACGTGTCCAGAACCGCAACCGGTGTCAAACCGGCACTACCCGACGAAGACGATACGCCCAAGGACTACTTCGTCACTCGCAACGGCAAGACCTTCGCGGGCACGCACCTGATCGTCGACCTGCGCGGCGCGCGCCGCCTGGACGACGTGCCGTTCATCGAGCGCGCGCTGATCGAGGCGGTCGAGGCCGCGAACGCGACCTTGCTGCACATCCACCTGCATCACTTCACGCCCAATGGCGGCGTGTCGGGGGTGGCGGTGCTCGCCGAATCCCACATCAGCATCCACACATGGCCCGAGCGCGGCTTCGCCGCCCTCGACATCTTCATGTGCGGCGGGGCCGATCCTCACAAGGCGATCCCGGTGCTCGAGCGTGCCTTCAAGCCGGCCTCGATGAGCGTGCAGGAATTCCTGCGCGGCGAGGTCGAGGGACAGGCGAGCGCCGCGGCCTGAGGCGTATTCCGGCCTATTGATCGAATTCCCGCGCCCCCACCCCGCGCGCGACGGCGGCCGTCCCGATGCCGTCCGCGTAAGGCGATCGCGCCTGCGTGCGCGTCCTCTCCTTATCTATCCCGCGCGCGGAAGACGCCCGCCGGGGTCTATCCCGTGCGCGCGAGACGGGCGCCAAGGACGCGGGCGGGCCGCTCGGCTTGGTTTTGGCGTACTTCCGTAGTATATTTAGGCAGTTACACCCACAAGATATAGGCTGAAGCGATGCGACTGACCGTCACCATGTTGGCCCTCGCCCTGGTCGCGGCGCTCGCGTCGGGCTGCACCGGCAATAGTTCCCCGCCGGGCCAGAGCCAGGGTGCCGCGACGGGACAAGGCGGCCAGTTCAGCGGCGTGGCGTTGCCCGAGGGCTATAGCCTCGACAATGACCGCAGCATCGCCCTCGGCGCCGGCGACCGTTGGGTCGGCCGCATCTCCTTCACGAGCGGCACCTCGCCCAACGAGATGTTCGACTTCTACCGGCGCGAAATGCCCAAATATGGCTGGGTCGAGGGCACGGTGGTGCGTGGCCAGTCGAACCTGATCACCTTCACCTCGCCCGCGACCTCGCGCGTCGCGGTGGTGCAAATCACAAGCCTCACCCTCGGCGGCTCGCGGGTCGAGATGGTGGTCTCGCCCCAGTCCGAGAATGGCGCCGAGGCGCCGCCCATGCCCGGCACGAGTCCCCCCGGCACGGTCACGTCCCAGCCCCTGCATTGAGCTTGAGCCGGTCCATCGGCTTGGATGTGGCTTCGCCCTTAATATTTAATATGATTGATATAACTTAAGACTAGGTTTCAGGCAGTTGCGCCGGGTTTTTGGTCAAATCCGGCAGTGAATTGATGCAAAACCGACCCATTAATGTCAAAATTGGCTGAGTCGCATGAAGGGGACGTCGCCGTGCCCAAGGAAATCCTGCGATTTGCGGCGCAAGGCGAGATCGAGGTGGACACGACCTCGCGCACGCTGCGCGTCACCACCAAGAAGATGCTGAGCTATTTCGGCCTCAACGGCCGCAAGGCGGCGCCCAAGGAGGCGACGCTCCGGAAACGCGCGCGGCGCGACCTCGAGAGCTTCGTCACCCAGCGCTACGGCGAGGGCAAGTCGGGCTGGACCTGGTTGACCCCCGAGGGCCGCAAGATCAAGCCCTAGCCCGCCCGCCGATCGGCGCACGCGGGATCGGCACGCGCGGCCGACCCCGTGCGATGACCCCGTGCGATCGACCGGCGCCCGACGCGCGCGGCGATGGTATGATCGCGCCGCCGCCTGCAAGCGACCTCGACCGGTGCCGAGACCGATGCCCTCGAACGATTCCCCGCCGGCCCCGCGCCGCACGGCGCCCCATCTTCAACGACGCCGGCTTCAACGACGCCGGCTTCCAAGACGCTGGCTGCCGCGACGCTGGCCGCTGTTGCGCCTCGTCGACGCGCTCGCGGCGGCGATTCCGGCACCCGCGGCGAAACGCGGCGTGCTCGTGCTGCGTCTCTTCGGCATCGGCGACGCGCTCCTGTTCCGTGCCGCGGTCGAGCGCTACGCCGAAGCGATCGGCGTGCCGCTCGACGAGCTCGCGATCCTGGGCTCGACCGCCTGGGCGCCGGTGGCACCCCTTTTCTATCGCGGGCTCCGGGTCGAGCTCATCGACGAGCGGCGCATGGCGCGCGACCCGCTTTATCGTCTCGCGACCCTCGTGCGTATACGCCGGCGCGGCTACCGGATAGCACTCTGCGGCATGCGCTACCGGCAGCCCCACGTCGTCGACAGCCTGATGGTCGCCTCCGGCGCCGTCGAGCGCATCGCGATCGAGCCGCGCGCCAATCCGAAATACGACGGCATGTTCGCGCATTACCGGCCCAAGCTCACGCGCATCGTCCCCTCGCCCGACGCGCCGCCCGGCTTCGCCCAGGGTGCGGTGCCCATGCGCCGGCGTCACGAGCTCGAGCACCAGGCGACGTTCCTCTCGGCCCTCGCCGGCCGGCCGATCGAGCTCGCATTGCCGACGCTCGCACCGCCGCCCGGACCGACGCCGCTGCTCGAGCCCGGCGAGCGCGCACTCCTCCTCAATCTCGGCGCGAGCCACGGGCCGCGGCGCTGGCCGCTCGCGTTCCATCTCGAGCTCGCGCGCCGAGCGCTCGCGGCCGGCGTCTCGGCGATCTTCCTCGGCGGCCCGACCGAGCGTCCTCTCGCCTATGAGGTCGCGACGGCGATCGCCGGACTCGACGCAAGCACCGGCCGCGCGCGCGCCATCGCCGCCATCGACACGCTCGATTTCGCCGACGTCGCGCGTCTCGTCGCCGCCGCCGCGGCCACCGTCTCGAGCGACACCGGCATCGGCCATCTCGCGATCCTCATGGGCCGGCCCGCAGCGCTCATCGTTGGCGGCGGGCATTTCGGCCCCTTCATGCCCTATCCGCCGGCGCTCGAGCCCAAGGGAGCGCGCTTCGTCCATGTGCCCATGGCGTGTTACCACTGCGACTGGTCCTGCAGCGTGATGGCACCCGGTGCCGCGACCTTCCCCTGCATCGAGCGCGTCGCGCCGGAGCGCATCTGGGCCGCACTCCTGGAGCTCGGCCTCCTCGACGCCCCGGCGGATGGCGCCTCCACGGCCGCGCGCGCGCCGTGAGCGCCACCGGGAAAGCGCGGCCGTTCCCGCGCCGCTGGCCGCTCTTGCGGCTGGTGGACTGGCTCGTGGCGCTCGAGCCCGCGCCCAAGCCGAAACGCGGCGCGCTCCTGCTGCGCCTCCATGGCGGGATCGGCGACGCGCTCCTGTTCCGCGCCGCGATCGAGCGCTATGCCGAGGCGCTCGGCCTCCCGCTCGCGGAGCTCGCGGTGCTGGGCTCGAGCGCCTGGGCGCCGGTCGCGGCGCTGTTCTACCAGGGCATCGAGACGATCCTGATTGACGAGCGGCGCCTGGCGCGCGACCCTCTCTACCGCTGGCGCACGCTCCGCGCGATCCGACGGCGCGGCTTCAAGGCGGCAATTTGCGGCGTGCGCGACCGCCAGCCCCATGTCGCGGACGCGGCGCTGGTCGCGAGCGGCGCTGACGCGCGCATCGCGGTCGAGCCCAGGCCCGACCCGAAATACGACGCCATGGCGGCGCACTACCGGCCGAGGCTCACGCGCATCGTTCCGGCTCCGGCCGCGCGCGACCCGTCCCAGCCGCTCCACGAGACCGAGCACCAGGCGGATTTCCTCTCGAAGCTCGCGGGACGCCCGCTCGCGATCGCCCTTCCCATCTTGGCGCCGCCGCCGGGGCCGCTTCCGCTCATGCGCCCCGGCGAGCGCTATGTCGTGCTCAATCTCGGCGCGAGCGAAGGCTTCAAGCGTTGGCCGGTCGCGCGCCAGGTCGAGATCGCGCGCCGCGTGCTTGCGCGCGGGCATTCGGCCGTGTTCCTCGGCGGACGTGGCGAGCGCGCCCTCGCGGCGGAAATCGATGCGGCCGTCCAGTCCTTGCCGCCAGGGGCGCGGGGTGCGCGGGCGATCGGCGCCATCGACGCGCTCGACCTCGCCGCCGCCGCGCGGCTCGTCGCCGGCGCTGCGGCGCTTGTCTCGAGCGACACCGGCCTCGGCCATCTCGCCCTCTTCCTCAGGACGCCCTCGGTCCTCGTCACGGGCGGCGGCTTTTTCGGCCTGTTCATGCCCTATCCGGACTCGCTCGCCCCGCCCAAGTCGCGTTTTCTCTTTGAGCGCATGCCTTGCTATTTCTGCGCCTGGGCCTGCACGGAGAGAGCACCGGGCGAAGCGACCTATCCCTGCCTCGACCGCGTCACGACCGAGGCGGTGTGGCAGGCGCTCGACGGGCTCGGCGTTCTCTGAACGCGCCTATGGCGCGATCTTCTTGGGCGGGTCGGCGGTAAGGAGCTTGATGAGCTCCCGCGCCACGACCTCGTTGCCGCGCTTGTTGTAGTGAATATCGCCGAACACGAAATAGCGCTGGTACCAGCAGCCGGGCGCGTAGGCCGGGCATTGGGCGGCGAGGGCGCGGAATTCGGGATAGAGCGTTATGAAGCGGTCGCACTTCCCTTTGCACCAGTCGCGCCAGATGCGCTCCTCCCGAGGATCCGGGCCGTCATGAAGCACCTGCGCGGGCCAGGGATAGACCGCGACGCCCATCGGGATGTCATACTCCGAGAGCAGCTGCCAGAGGCGGGTCATCTTGGCGCGCTCCTTGTCGATTCCGCCCTCGGCGCCGAGGGGCGCATAGCCCGCGGGAAAGGGCAGGGTCTCGTTGACCTTGCGGTAGGTCCAGGCCGAGCGCTCCATGTCGAACACGTTGCCGTAGGTGTAACTGTCGAGATGGTAGAAGCCGAGCCGCACATAGAGCTGCTCGGCCGCGCGGAAGAGCGCGTTGGTGAGGAGAAAATGGCGCCTGATCTGCTCGCGCAGGCGCGCATAGGGGCCGGTCACGATCTGCGTGCGCGCCGGTCCCTCGACGGCGCCGGCCGCGTCCTTGTCGCGATAGAAGGCGGCCTCGTCCTGGACGTCCGAGATGTCGATGAACACCAGCACCTCGTCGACCTGGTAGCCCCTCGCGAGCACCTCGCGCGCGACGTTGTAGTAGTTCGACGGCGCGTAGCTCTCCACGCCGCCATTGAGCACGTCGAAATCGTGGAAATGGTCGGCGACCATGCCGGCGAAGGTATCCGACCAAGCCTCCATGCCGGCGGTGAAGGAATCGCCGAGCAGCAGGAGGCGCGGCTTCGGGTCGGTAAGCGGCACCTTGCGCACCTCCCGGTCGCGCATGTCGATATCGTTTACATAAACCGGGTAGACCGCCGAACCCCAGCTGTCGAGGCCTGCGCAGGCGCCCCTGTAGGCGTGATGACGCACCGCGTCTTCCTGCAAGCAGGCATTAAGCGGTTGCGCGTGCGCTTCGAGGTAGAGCGTGTAGAGACTGTCGCCGCCCAGGAACAGCGCCACGCTCACCAGGATCGAGCCCAGCGTCACCAGGCTCGCAATCAAACGCGGGCGGCGCGCGAAGAGGCTCGGCCGGGCCGGTGTGGGGTCGTGGGTCATGGGAGAAGTCGCCTTGCCGTCGTTATTGGGGCCGAGATCGCCGCTTGGCCGAGATCGTCGCTTGCGCCGATATCGTTGTCGGGCCGATCGGGACGCGCGCGGCGAGGGCCGGGGCGGAGCCGGGTCCCGAGCCTTGTAATCCCCGTCCCCGCGGCGCGCAACGACCGCTCCCGGCCCCGGCGCCGACACGCTATGATCGCCGCCCCCGACGAAGGGTCAGGCCATGCCGGCTAAGCCGCGTCCCGTCCGCGCGCTCTTGAGCGCTGCGGTGCTCTGCCTCCTCCTCTCGCCCGCCGCGGCCCGGGCGCAAGGCGCGGGCGGCGCGCGCGCGCCCGAATGGCCCGGCGGCTTCAATTTCTCGAACCCCGCCGGGCGCCCGGGTGCCGGGCGCGCGGCGTCGGATTGCGTCGTCAAGCCCTACAGCAACTGCGCCGGGAGCGATCTGCGTCAGGCGAATCTGCCCTTCGCCGATCTCCAGCAGGCGACCCTCGACAATGCGAACCTCGAGCGCGCCAACCTCGAGCATGCCAACCTTCAGAGTGCCAGCCTGCAGCACGCCGACCTCGCCTATGCCGACCTCGACCAGGCGAACCTTTCCTTCGCCAATCTCACGGGCGCCGACCTCTCGCGCGCGAGCTTGAGGAACGCGACCCTCGAATCGGCCAATCTCGCCGAGACCAAGCTCGGCCATGCGGATTTCACCGGCGCCTCGCTGCTGCGCGCGAAGCTCAGGGGCGCCGATCTGCGCGAGGCCGCGCTCGAGCGCGCCAATCTCGCGAGCGCCGATCTCCAAGGTGCCATCCTCACGGGCGTGCTCCTCGACGGCGTCAATTTCGAGGGCGCCGACCTCACGCGCGCGGCCCTACGCGGCGCGGTGCTCACCGGCGCCAAGCTCGCGGGCGCCAAGCTCGCCGGCTCCGACCTCTCCCACGCGTCGCTCGCGGGCGCCGACTTGACCGGCGCCGAGCTGACCGGGACCTCGCTCGAAGGGGCCGCGCTCGCCGACGCGCTTTGGACCGACGGCAAGCGCTGCACGAAAGCGTCCGTCGGCACCTGCACGGAAGCCGCGGAGTCGGGCGGGGAAGCGCCGGCGCCGGCATCCGGCATGGTCCCAGGCCTTTCGGTCATCAAGCGCTAGGAACAGGCGCGAAGGGGCTTGTCTTGCGCGCGTCAATCATGCGATGTGAGCGCCTGATGGCGCCGCCCGCGCCGTCCCGCGCCCGCCTCACCTTGGGATCCGCCGATGCCCGAAGCCGACGTTGAAGGCGAGAAATTCGACACCAAGACCCCGCAATCGACGCCCGGGTTCTTCCTCAAGGGCTCGGGCCAGCTCGATTGGGGCATGAGGAACCGGCTCGCGCGCGTGTTCGATCCCGCGACCGGGCGCACCGTCATGCTCGCGATCGACCACGGCTATTTCCAGGGCCCGACCACCGGGCTCGAGCGCGTCGATCTCGACATCGTGCCGCTGCTGCCGCAATGCGACGCGCTCTTCTGCACGCGCGGGATTCTGCGCAGCGTGATCCCGGCGCACTCGCAGAAGCCGATGGTGCTGCGCGCGAGCGGCGGCCCGAGCATCCTGAAGGAGCTCTCGGACGAGGAGATCGCGATGGACATGGAGGACGCGCTCAGGCTCAACGCCGCGGGCGTCGGCATCCAGGTCTTCGTCGGCGGCGAGTTCGAGACGCGCTCGATCCACAACATGACCCGGCTGGTCGACGCCGGGATGCGCCACGGCATGCCGGTCATGGGCGTGACCGCGGTGGGCAAGAACATGGTGCGCGACGCGAAATATTTCCGCCTCGCCTGCCGCATGATCGCCGAGCTCGGCGCGCAATACGTCAAGACCTACTACGTGGCCGATGGGTTCGAGACCGTGACCGCCTCCTGCCCGGTGCCGATCGTCATGGCCGGGGGCAAGAAGCTGCCCGAGCTCGAGGCGCTTACCATGGCATACAACGCGGTGAACGAAGGGGCGGCCGGCGTCGACATGGGCCGCAACATCTTCCAGTCCGAGGCGCCCGCCGCGATGCTCGCCGCCGTGCGCGCGGTGGTGCACGAGACGGCGAAGCCCAAAGAGGCGCTCGAGCTCTATCGCACCCTCAAGGCCAAGGGCTGAGGCGTCAAGGGCTGCGCCGGACCGGGCGTAAAGCATCACTTGACGATGCCCCGATTCGGATTATCTTCCCCCGGTGATTCGGACTTTCCGCAGTAAGGCGCTCCGCGTCTATTTCGAGACCGGCAAAGCGGGCGGCTTGAACGTACAGAACGTGGCGCGGGTCGGGCGCATGTTGCGGGCCTTGGACGAGGCCGGCCGGCCCGAGCACCTGAACTTGCCGGGCTACCGCTTCCATGCCCTGCACGGCGAGCGGCGATGGTCGATCCGGGTCACCGGCAATTGGCGCATCACGTTCGGTTGGGATGGGGCCGACGCCGTCGATGTCGATCTGGAGGATTATCACTGATGAGCAAGCGGACCATCAAGCGGGGCCTCCCGGCCATGCATCCGGGTGAATTGCTGCGCGAGGACGTGGTGCCGGCGCTCGGACGCTCGCGCGCCGAGATCGCGCGCCACCTCGGCGTATCGCGGCAGACCCTGCACGCCATCATGACGGAGCGCGCGCCGGTGACGCCCGAGATGGCCCTGCGGCTCGGCAAGCTGTGCGGCAACGGTCCCGACCTTTGGCTCAACCTTCAGGCCCGCTTCGATCTGGAGCGGTTGAGCAAGGCCAAGCGCGCCGAGATCGCCGCGATCCCGACGCTGGCGGCCGAGTAAGCGACTATCGGCCGTCACTCGCGCGCGGCGGTGCACGAGACGGCGAAGCCCAAAGAGGCGCTCGTGCTCTATCGCACGCTCAAGGCCAAGGGCTGAGGCGCCAAGGGCCGAGGCACCAAGCGCCGACGCGCGCTGGTCGACCGACGCCTCGATTTCGACCGGAAGGCCGCCCGCGTTCGGGCGATGGTGCCGGCGCGCAGATTTGAACTGCGGACCTACTGATTACGAATCAGTTGCTCTACCCCTGAGCTACGCCGGCATCCCTGAGGAAAGGCCGGCCGCGGACGCGCCCCGCGCGGGCGTCCCCCTGCGGCCGGGCGCGACCCTACGCTCGCGCGCCCGGCCCGTCAACCGCGCGGGGCCCGAGGCGGGCGGCCGCGCGGCCCGTCGCGTGTCAGTTGTATTAAATATTTCTTTTGATACTATAGAGGCATGCCCCGCGCTTGCCTCTCCGCGCCTCGAGCCCCTTGGGCCGCGCGCCTTCCGGCGGCGCCGGCGCTCGTCCTGTCGCTTGCCTTGGCGCTCGGGCTCGGCGCTACGACGCGCGCGGCCGCGGCGGAAGCGAACCCGCGCGTGGGCGCGCGCGCGGCCGCGGCCGAGAGTGCGGTCTGGTCGAGTGCCGAGGCTTGCCGCGACGCGGTCGAGCGCGGCCAGGCGCGTATGGCGCGCGCGCGGCCGGGCGAGCTTCGCCTCGGCGCCTGGAACGTCGAATGGTTTCCCGACCACACCGACATCGGCTGGCTCGCCTGCACGATCGCGTGGATGAATCTCGATCTTCTCGCGCTCGAGGAGATCCGCGCGACGCCGGCGGCCCAGGCGGGCATGGCGCGGCTCCTCGCCGAGCTCGGCCGGCTCACCGGCGATACGTGGCGCGTCGATCTCCAGAACTGCGGCGGCGCCGGACGTCAGCATGTGGGCTTCATCTGGAACGCGACGCGTCTCCGCCTGGTCGAGGGCGAGGATGCCTGGGCGCTCAACGCGCGCGCCAGCGGGCCGGACGATCCTTGCGCCGGCTGGCTACGGCCCGGGCGCGCCGACGCGTTCGCGCCGCGCGACGGCACGAGCGCTCCCTTCCGCGCGGTCGCGGTTCATTTGAAAAGCGGCGTGGCACCGAGGGACGAATCCGAGCGGCATGTCGCACTCTCGCGCCTCGGCTCGCTCGTCGCCGAGACGCCGGGCGCGCGTCTCGTGGTGCTGGGCGACTTCAACAGCATGGGCGAGGGCACGGTCTCCTCGGCGCGCGCCGAGATCGCGTCCCTCGATGCGCTCGCCGCCGCGACCGAGCCCGGCTTCGCGCGCGCGCGGCCCAACCCGTCCTGCACCGAATATTATCGCGGGCGCGGCGGCGCCCTCGACCAGGCGCTGGTGAGCCGCTCCATGGGAAGCATCGACCCGGCGGCGACGCGCGTCACCGGCTATTGCGCGCTCGCCCAGTGCCGGCCGATCTCGCCCTGGCGTCTCGACGCGCGCCCGGCCGCGTACCGCGCCCTCTCCGATCATTGCCCGCTCGTGATCGGCATCGTCCCGGCCGCGCGGGCGCGCGCCGCCGAGGCGGCGCCCGAGGCGCCCTAGGCGCCGCCCTCGCTAATTTCCGAGATCGCTAATTTCCGAGATCGGTGACGGCTTCGGCGGGCGGCGGCGGCGTCGGGCCAGGATCGAGCGCGCGCGCGGCGGGCGCCACGCGCGGCGTCGCCTCGGCGCCGAGCTCGAGCACCGCGGGCGCGGGCTCGGCCGGGTTGCGCCATTCGAGCGTGTCGTAGGCGCCGCAGCGCCGGCAGACCGGCTCCCACGCCGCGTGCGCGGCACCGCAGCGCGCGCAGGTCCAGGCGCGGTCGGGCTCGGCATGGGCCGCGCGCGCAAGCCATTCGCGCGCGGCCGGGCCGTCGCCATGCTCCGATTCCTCGAGCCGTGCCCAGAGCCGGCACACGCGCGCCGAGCGCGGCGCATCGGCGCCGTCGCGCAAGCTCTCGAGCGCCTTGCGCGCCTCGCCCCAAAGACGCGCCGCGAGCGCGGCCTCGGCAAGCGCGATGTGGCTCTCGGCGTCGACCGGCCGATGCGCCACCAGGCGCTGCACGTCGAGGAGCCGCTTCAGGGGCTCGCTCTCGCCGCCGAGGGCGAGATAGGTCGCGACGAGATCGGGATGGGGCGAGCGCTCCCACGCCTCCTCGAGGAGATGGCGCGCGCGCCGCTTCTTGCCGCGCGCACCGAGCAAGGTCGCCGCGCGCGTTGCCGCGGGGACCAATCCGGGCGCGAGCTCGACCGCCTTCAAGGCCCGCGCGCGCGCCTCGTCCACATGGCCCAGGACCGCGTCGGCGAGGCTCTGCTGGTACAGTGCCACGGCGCGCTTCCGCGCCCCTTCCTCGGGGGCGATCGCGCGCGCGCGCGCCGCGCGCCGCGCCGTTTCCTCCGCCGCCTGCCAGTCGCCCGCCTTGGTCTCGAGCTCGTAGAGCGTGCTCAAGACCCAGCCGGTCTTGGGCCTGAGCTCGCGCGCGCGCCGCACGAAGCCGAGCGCCTGGCCGACATCGCCCCGCTTGGTCGCGAGGTTGGTGAGGCCGCGCAGGCCGAGGAACTCGGTCTCGGGGCGCTTCAGCATCTCGTGGAAATAATTCTCCGCCGCCGCCTCGTCGCCCTCGAGCTGGGCCGCCTGGGCCGAAAGCAGCATGGTGAGCGGCGGCTCTTTGAGCAGCAGATCGGCGCGCCGCGCCTGGCGCTGCGCCTCGGCCGCGTCGCCCGCCGCGACCGCGACCAGGCCTTGCGTGAGCGCGCGATAGCCCTTGAGGCGGCGGCTTTCGCGCCGGCGCCGCAGCAAGGCGCCGGGTGCGCGCCTCAGGAAGCGCCAAAACCGATAGAGCGCCGCCGCCGCGATCGCGATCAGAAGCACGATCCCGAGCAGCACGCCGACCGAGGTGTCGACGCGCCAGCCGTGCCAGACCAGGCTCACCTGGCCGGGCTGGCCCACGAGCCACGCGATCGCGGCGGCGAGCAGGGCGATGAGGACGAGGGCGAGGGTCGCGCGCACGGCGCTCAAGGGTCCGCGCTCACGACCGCGGCGCGCCGAGGCGGCCGAGCGCGCGCGCGGAAAGCGCGCTCAGCGCCGATTCGGCCTCGAGGCGCGCGCGGGCGTCGGCAAGCCAGGGCGCCATCGCCTCCTGGGGCGCGCCCGAGAGATGGCCGAGCTCACCGACCGCGTCCGCGAGATCGCCGGTCTTGAGATAGGCCGAGGCGCGCGCGAGGAGCGCGGCCGCGTCGTCGCCCTTTCCGTCGACGCGCCGGATCACCACCAGCGATTCGAGACGCGCGAGGACGGCGCCCACGAGCCCGGGCCGCGCCGGCGCCATGGAGGCACGCGCCGCCGCGATCGAGGCGGGCTCGAAGCGCTCGGTGAGCTGGGCCAAGGTCGGGATGCCGCGCGCGGCGCGCGGCTTCAGGATAGCGACCAATTGCGCGACCTGGGCGTCGCCTTCGCTCAAGCCGACGACGTCCGCGAGCTCGCGCTCATAAGGTGCCGAATTCGACAGGGCCTCCTCGAGCTGGCCCACGGCGAGCACGAGGGCCGCGCGGCGCGCATCGGCCGCGCTGTCGGCGCGGCTCTCCTTGAGGAGCGTCTCGATCTGCTGGTGCAGCGCCGAGGCGTCCGCCTCGAGCTTGGCGTTCTGGTCCTTGAGCGCCGTGACCTCGGCGTCGAGGGCCGCGAGCCGGTCGGCGGCGGGAGCGCTCGCCTGGGCCGCGGGGCGGTTCGCGAGACCGTCGATCTGGCGCTCGAGGGCGGCGGTGCGCTCGTCGAGGGACGCGAGCGCTCCGCTCGAGGAGGGCGCTGGCCGCTCGATCCCGACGCGCGCGCCCCAATAGGGGAGCGTCACGCCCGCCGCGAGCACGAGAGCCGCGACGGCAAGGGCCGCGAGCGCCAAGCTCAGGCCGACGCGGCCGCGCGCTCGCGGCGCTGCGGCGCTTGCGGAGGGCGCTACGCCGGGAGGCGGCACGGATGCGGCCGGGTGCCCGGGGTCGGACGCCGATGCGGGCTTCGCCGAGGCCGGCTTGGGCGGTGCGGGCTTGGGCGGCGTCGCCCTCGGAGATCCCGGCTCGCTCGATGGGGGCTGAGAAGCCGCCGGCTGCGGCTCGCGCAGCTGGGACGGAGGCTCGCCGCGCGCGGCAACACCGGGCGCCGGCTCCGACGCCGGTGCGGCCGACGACGCGGGCGCGGCCGAAGCCGGCGCGGGACCGTCGGCCGACGCCAATGTCGCCGCCGCGAGGTCGAGCACGTCGAGATTGATGCCGTGAATCGCCGCCGACGCGCGCAAATCGGCGACGCGCGTGGACGGAATGTGGCTCCGCTCCTTCCAGCCCTGGACCGTCGTCACCGGCACGCCGAGTTTGGTCGCCATGGGCCGGATGCCGCCGAAGGCGCGGATCACCGCAAGGGCCGGACTGTCCTTCTCGGGCGATTTGTCGGCGCCGTTGTCCGCGCCGGCGTCCCGGTTGGCGTCCCGCTCGACGTCCTTGCCGGCATCCTTGTCCGGCTCGGGCTTATCGGGCTCCGGTTTGGCGGATGCGGGCGCAGGTTGGGGCGCAGGTTGGGGCGCGGCTTGGGGCGCGGGCTCCGCTGCGGGCTGAGGCGCATCGATGAGCTCGAGCAAGGCCGAGCGCTCCGGGCGCTCGGCCACGCGCATCTCGCGCCAACGCACCGCCTCGGCCGCCTCGGCGACCGCCTTGCTGAGGCAGAGGGCGACGATGTTGGCGCAAGCGCCGTCGACGCCCGCGCTGCGTGCAAGCGCCACGAAAGTCTCGGCGGTACGCGGCGAATAGAGGAGGACGGTGTCGATGCGCCCGTCGCGCAGCGCCGTGACCGTCGCCCCCGAGAGCGCCGTGGTCGGGCTCGCCTCGTAGAGTGCGGCGCGCCGCACCTCGAACCCGTCGGGGGCGAGCATCGAGATGAGGTCGCCCTTCACGACCGAGCCGGCAGCGTGGAACAGCGGACCCTTCTTCGGGTCGAGCCGCGTCTTGACCAATGCCGCGAGCTCCTCGACCGTGCCGCGTGCGCTCTCGATCTGGCCGAAACCCGCGGCCTTGGCTACCTCTGCCGTGCGCTCGCCCACCGCGAACACGGGCAAGTCGCGGCGCTTCTCCTTGAGCGTGAAGGCGTGGACGCCATTGGCCGAGGTGAAGAGCAAGGCCTGGACGCCGTCGAGCTCGGGCACCGGCTCGTCGCTCATCTTGACCGACAGCATCGGCTCGATCATGCATTCGACGCCGCGCGCCTTGAGCGTCGCCGCGAGCGCTTCCGCCTCCTCGAGGGGCCGCGTGATCAGGACCAGCATGGGTGAAGCTCTACATTCTGGCGCAGCGCACCGCAAGGGCATCGCGGCAAGCGCACGTACGTACGGCGCGTGCGACGGAATATTGGTGCATATGCAACACGTTACCCGTAAACTCCCGGCGCCATGATGGTGCTCGGGATCGAGACGAGTTGCGACGAGACGGCGGCGGCGCTGGTGCGCGGCGACCGCACGGTGCTGGCCGAGCGGCTCTTGTCCCAGCTCGCCGAGCATCGACCCTATGGCGGGGTGGTGCCGGAGATCGCGGCGCGCGCCCATCTCGACCATCTCGACCGGCTGGTGGCCGAGACCATGGCCGAGGCCGGCGTCGAATTCGCCGCGCTCGACGGCATCGCCGCCACCGGCGGGCCCGGCCTCATCGGCGGCGTGATCGTGGGCACCATGACCGGGAAGGCGATCGCCGCCGTGGCGCGAAAGCCGTTTCTCGCGATCAACCATCTCGAGGGCCACGCGCTCTCGCCCCGTCTCGTGGCCGAGCTCGCCTTCCCCTATCTCCTGCTCCTGGTCTCGGGCGGCCATTGCCAGCTTCTCGCGGTCGAGGGGGTCGGGCGCTATCGCCGGCTCGGCACCACGGTCGACGACGCGGCGGGCGAGGCGTTCGACAAATGCGCGAAGCTCCTGGGCCTCGGCTATCCCGGCGGGCCCGCGATCGAGGCCGCGGCGCGGGCGGGCAATCCGAAGCGCTTCAGGCTGCCGCGGCCCATGCGCGGGCGACCGGGTTGCGACTTTTCCTTCTCCGGCCTCAAGACCGCCATGCGGCAAACGCTCGATCGGCTCGCGCTCGACAGTGCGGGCCGCGCACCCGATGCGCGCGACTTGCTCGACGAAAAGGACCTGGCCGACCTCGCGGCCTCGTTCCAGGCCGCGGTCGCGGACGTGCTCGCGGACCGCACGGCCCGGGCGCTCGAGCTTTTCCGCACGCGCTATCCGGCGGGCGATACGCTCGTGGTCGCGGGCGGGGTCGCGGCCAACGGGGCATTGCGCCAACGCCTCGACGCGGTCGCGCGCGAGCGCGGATTCAAATTCCTCGCCCCACCCCAGCGCCTCTGCACCGACAACGCGGCGATGATCGCCTGGGCCGGCATCGAGCGCTTGCGGCTCGGCCTCGTGGACGCGCTCGACTTCGCGCCGCGGCCGCGCTGGCCCCTCGATCCCGCGGCGGCGAAATCCCGCGGCGCCGGGGCAAAGGCATGAGTGGTACGCGAATGAGCGGCGCGGGCATGAGCGGCGTGGGCATGAACCGGCTCGGCATTGTCGGTGCGGGCGCTTGGGGCACCGCCTTGGCGTTGCTCGCGCGGCGCGCGGGCAAGGATGCGCTGCTTTGGGCCTACGAGCCCGAGCTGGTCGACGAGATCAACCGGCGCCACGAGAACGCTCCCTATCTTCCGGGCGTGACCCTCGACCCCGCGATCCGCGCGACCGGCGATCTCGCCGAGCTCGCGCGCGCGGATGCGATCTTTTTGGTGACTCCGGCGCAGAATCTCCGTGCGCTCGTGCTCCGGCTCGCGACCCATCTGGCCAAGACGATACCGCTCGTGATCTGCGCGAAGGGCATCGAGGAATCCTCGGGCGCCCTCATGACCGAAATCGTCGCGGCGGCGTTGCCGTCCAATCCGCTCGCGGTGCTCTCGGGCCCCGGCTTCGCGCTCGAGATCGCGCGCGATCTCCCGACCGCCGTCACCTTGGCCTGCCGCGACGCGGATCTCGGGAAGCGCCTCGTGGACGCGATCGGCAACCGGCATTTCCGCCCCTATCTCGGCGACGATCCCGTGGGGGCCGAGATCGGCGGCGCCGTCAAGAACGTGATCGCGATCGCCTGCGGCATCGTCCAAGGCCGGAAGCTCGGCGACAATGCGCGCGCGGCCCTCATCACGCGCGGGCTCGCCGAGATGGCGCGACTCGGCGCGGCGAAGGGTGCCAAGCCCGCCACCTTCATGGGCCTGTCGGGGCTGGGCGATCTCACCCTCACCTGCAACGCGACCCAATCGCGCAATTTCTCGCTCGGCGTCGCCCTCGGCGAAGGCCGCACGCTCGAGGCGGCGCTCAGAGGGCGCCGCTCGGTCGCCGAAGGGGTCGCGACCGCGGCGTCGGTCGCGGCACTCGCGCGGAAGCTCGGCGTCGAGATGCCGATCGCGGCCGCGGTCGACGGCGTGCTCCATCGGGCGCTCCCGATCGACGCGACGATCGAGCGCCTGCTCGCGCGCCCGCTCACTTCCGAGGGCTTGGCGCCGCCCGCGGCACCGCGCTAGGCTCGGCACTCGACCGAACGAGGGGAATCGCCCGTGGCCCATTGGCTGATGAAATCCGAGCCCGAGGCCTTCTCGTGGGACGATCTGGTGGCGCAGAAAAAGGCGCCGTGGGACGGCGTGCGCAACCACCAGGCTGCCAACAACATGAAGGCGATGAAGCTCGGCGAGCGCGCCTTCTTCTACCATTCGGTCGACGAGAAGCGCATCGTCGGCATTCTCGAGATCGTCGGCCTCTACCGCCCGGACCCGACCGACGCGAGCGGGAAGTTCGGCCTGGTCGACGTCGCGCCCGTGAAGCCGGTGAAGCGGCCCGTGACGCTCGCCGAGATCAAGGCCGAGCCGCGCCTCGCGAACCTTCTCCTCGTGCGCCAGTCGCGGCTGTCGGTCGTGCCCATCGGCGAGGCCGAATGGACGCTCATCTGCAAGATGGCGGAGACCGAGGCGTGAGCGAAGGCCCGGGCGCGCGGCCGCTGTGCCGCCTCGACGAGATCCCGGACGGCGGTGCGCGCGGCTTCGATCTCGGCGCGGGCTTGGACGCGCTTTATATCTTCGTGGTGCGCCAGGGGAAGCGCATTTACGGCTACGTCAATTCCTGCCCCCATATCGGCACCCCCCTCGACATTGTTCCGGACCGGTTCCTCACCGAGGACCGGCGCCACATCATCTGCGCGACCCATGCCGCGCGCTTCCGCATCTATGACGGCTATTGCTTCACCGGCCCGTGCCAGGGCGAGAGCTTGGCGCCGATCGCGCTCGAGCTCCGCGACGGCGCGGTGCTGCTCAAGGACGGCGACGCGCTCGAGGCGCCGGCCCCGCCCGCGCCTCGATAAGCCCGCGCGCCGCCGTCCCAACGGACGACGGTGGGCGGCCCCGCGCCCCGATTCGTGCGTCTTGTGCCGGGGGTGCATTCCGGAGTTTAATTTCTCCAAGCGAGCGCCCGGTTCACGGGCCGAAAAAACTGCGCCGAGGAAGCGCCTGGAGGACCGCCATGGACAATCAGCTCTTTCCCGTTCCCGCAGCTTGGGCCAAGAAAGCCTGGTGCGACGAGGCCAAGTACAAGGCGATGTACCAGCAATCGCTCAAGGACCCGGAGGGTTTCTGGGGCGAGCAAGGCAAGCGCATCGACTGGATCAAGCCCTATACAAAAGTCAAGGACACGTCCTACACGGGCAAGGTCCATATCCGCTGGTACTACGACGGCAAGCTCAACGCGTCGGTCAACTGCCTCGACCGGCATCTGCCGAAGCGCGCCAACCAGACCGCGATCCTGTGGGAAGGCGACGACCCGAAGGACAGCAAGCACATCACCTACAAGGAGCTCCACGCCGAGACCTGCCGCGTCGCGAACGCGCTCAAGGGCCTCGGCGTCAAGAAGGGCGACGTCGTCACCATCTACATGCCCATGATCCCCGAGGCGACGGTCGCCATGCTCGCCTGCGCGCGCATCGGCGCGATCCACTCGGTGGTGTTCGGCGGATTCTCGCCCGACAGCCTGGCGAACAGACTGCAGGATTGCGGGTCAACGCTGCTGATCACGGCTGACGAGGGCAGGCGGGGCGGGCGCAGGGTGCCGTTGAAGGCAAATGCCGACGCGGCGCTGAAGTCGTGCCCCGATGTGAAGAATGTCGTGGTGGTGCAGGTCACCGGCGCCAAGGTGCCGATGCAGGAAGGGCGCGACCACGACTATGCCGCGCTGTGTGCCGCCGCCGAACCGACCTGCCCGCCCGAACCGATGAACGCCGAGGACCCGCTGTTCATCCTCTATACGTCAGGCAGTACCGGAAAGCCGAAGGGCGTCCTGCACACCACCGGCGGCTACATGGTCTGGGCGAGCTTCACCCATGAGAACGTGTTCGACTACCGGGCAGGCGAGATTTAC
>DATJLQ010000177.1:0-4111 GCA_035509415.1 Alphaproteobacteria bacterium | reverse complement strand
GGTTATCAGCCGAGCGCTCTAACCAGACTGAGCTACGGGCCCTCTTGGGAAGCCTGTTGCTAGACCATCGATGCCAGGGGTGTCAAGCGAGCGGCCCCGTCGGCAGTGGGTCGATTTCACCTCATCCTTCGAGACGCGCCCTATGGGCGCCCTCAGGATGAGGTGAAACCCCATCGATCCAAACCGACCAACTCCCGCCCCGTCCACACGCTCATTTCGCCCCGGGGCAAGGATATTCGTGCACCAGCACGGCAAACACGAAGTTCACCGCGAGCAGGCCCGCATCCTTCGGGAACGCGTTTAGCTCCTGCCCCGCCGCCTTGGTGACGTCCGCGGCCAGGAGCGCGCCCGAGAGCTTGTCGGGGATGCAGAAATGGGCCTTGTCGCCCACCACGTTCTTCTCGGCGTTGCCGCCCTCGGCGATGCCGAGCACGTAGAACTGGCACGCGACCTGGTCGCCCTGGTCGGTGCTGCGGCAGAGCTGATAGAGATCGGCGAGGGTCATCTGGCCGAAGTCGGTGGCGCCCGCGGGGTGCGTGCCCGCGCAGGCGAGCGCCGCCACGAGCGCGCCCGCGCCGAGTGTCGCGCGTTGCAGCCAACCGATCCGACGCCGCTTCGTCCCGATCATCTTGCGCCCTGCCCCCGAGCCCGAGGCGATGGTAGCAGAGCGCCCGCGGCACCGCCACCGAGCGCGCGATCGCCCGCGTTGGCGCTTCAATTTAAAACGCCGGCCATGATCCAATCCGCGTCATCGCCGGGCCCCCGGGGCTGGCCATCGGCCGGCCCGAGGCCAAGCTTCGCGTCCCGGTGATCCGCGACTTTCCGGCGACCAAGCGTGGATGGCCGGACCAAGTCCGGCCATGACGCCCATGCCACGATTTCAAACGGCGTCACGACCTCGCCCGCGCCCAAGCGCGCCTTTAAGCGCGCGTCCCGCGCTGCTAAGCTCGGCATCATGCGCTGGACGATTCTCGCCGCCGCCCTCCTCGGCTTCCTCGCGGTCCTGGCCGATGCCTGGATCACCCATGGCGCGCCCGCGTCGCTCGACGCGCAGGCGATCCGCTGGATGGGACTCGCGGCCGATTTCGAGCTTTGGCACGCGTTGGCGCTTCTGGGCGTGGGCGTTCTCATGGGCTCACGGCCCGGCCGCTGCCTCGGCAGTGCGGCGATCGCGTTCGGGCTCGGCACCGTGCTTTTCGCGGGCGGGCTCGACGGGCTCGCCCTCACGGGAGCCCACGGCTTCGCCTACGTCATTCCGGTGGGCGGCACGCTCCTGCTCGTGGGCTGGCTTCTCCTCGCCCTCTACGCGCTCCTGCTGCGGCCCGGCCGCTGAGCGCTCAGTTCGACGCCTTGAGTGCCGCGAGCGCCTTCGCCGCGACCGTGTCGTCGGGGGCGAGCTTCACCACATGGTCGAGCGCCGCGATCGCCTTGTCGCGCTGATGCAGCACGATGTAGGCGCGCGAGAGGCGACGCCAGCCCTCGACATCGCTCGGGTTCTGCTCGAGGCGCGCCGCGAGCCGGTCGACCATGCCCTGGATCATCTCCTGGCGCTGGGCGTCGGTCATGTTCGCGGCCGCCGCAATGTCCGCGCTGCTCGGGCTGGGTGCTGCCGAGCCGACCTCGGGCGCGCCGCCCGACGCCACGCCGGAGCCCATCCCGGAGCCCATGCCCGACGGGGCACCCGACGAACCCCCCGGCGCGGCGCTGGGCGCCGCGGGCGGCTCGGGCGCCGGCGCGAGGGTCGCGACGTCGAGGCCGAACTGGCTCGCGGTCTGCTTGATCTGATCGCGCAACGCCGGCAGCCAGGGCGCGTCCTTGGGCGCCTCGGCCTCGATCGCGAGCCAGGCGCGCACGGCGTCCCTGCCGTCGCCGGCCTGCGCCTGCGCGAGCCCGAGATAGAAGCGCGCGGGCAGGCTGCGCGGGTCGAGCGCCACCGCGCGCTGGAAAATCTGCTTCGCCTCGGGGTTCACCGCTCCGTTTTCCGACATCACCATCGTCTCGCCGAACGCGGCCAGGATCTCGGCATTGCCGGGTGCCAAATCGGCCGCGTGCCGGAAGGCGCCGACCGCGTCCGCGTTGCGCCCGAGTGCCTGGTAGCTGCGCGCGAGGAGCAGCCAGCCCTGGAGGTCGCTCGGGTTGGCCTTGAGCTCGGCCTCGAGATGGGGCAGCGCCACCTTGATGTCCGGCATCTGGCCGTTGGCGGCATTCGCCTCGCTCTGGCGCCCGGCGAAGGGCGCGTCCGGCGCCTCGGGAAAGCCCACCGCGAGATAGAGCACGATGGCCGCGAGCGGGAGCGCGGCGGCGATGCCGTAGGCGACCCAGCGCCGCGACGCGCGCCCCGGCGCGGCACTCGCCTCGTCGATGCCGGCCGCCGCGGCGAGTGCCTCGTCGTCGCCCACGGCCGCGAGCACGCGGCGCTTGATCTCGCGCGTCGCGGCCTCGGCCTCGGAGGCGGCGAGCACGCCGCGCGCCTCGTCGCGCTTCACCTCGGCGAGCTGGTCGCGATAGACCTGGAGGTCGTAGGCCGCGCGCGAGGCCATCGGCTTGGACGCGGCCAGGAGGGGGCGCAGCAGCACGACGACGACGACGAGCGTCATCGCACCCAGGATCAGCCACAATGCGAGAGTCACGATCGCCTCCGGTCTGGGCGCGTCATGGCGGCGCGAAGCGCAAGCAGGCGCCGACCGACTTGCCGTTGCAATGGCTGCCGTCGATCCAGATCGCGTCGCCCAGCTTGGCGCCCTTGAGCTTGGCGCCCTCGACGTTGGCGCTACGCGCCACGGCGTTGGTGAGGTCCGCGTCGGAGAGATCGGCGTTCTCGAGATCGGCGCCGGTGAGGTCGGCGCCCTTGAGTATGGCGCCCGAGAGGGCGGCACCCTGGAGATAGGCGCCCCACAGATTGGCGCCCGCGAGATTGGCGCCGTCGAGACCGCTGCGCTCGAGGTTCGTGCGCCTCAAACGCGCGCTCGCGAGATTCGCGCCGGCGAGGTTGGCGCCGTGGAGATCGGCGAGCTGCAGGTCGGCGCCCGCGAGATTGGCGCCCTCGAGATTGGCGCCCGAGAGATCGGCGCCCGCGAAATCGGCGCCCTGGAGATTGATGCCCGGGGCGCTCCAGCCCGGGCAGCGCACGGGCACCGTCCCGACCGGGCAGCCATTGACCAGGGTCTGCGCGCGCACGGCACCCGCACTCGCGGCGGCAAGCGCCAACGGGACCAGCGCCACGATCGCGGCATGCGGTATCCGGCCCGGCATTCCGTGGCACCCCATTTCATCGCCCAATGGCGTCACGCCCCAACGGCCCTGCTGCCCGGCAACGCCGCCCACAGCACGTCTACCCACGCCGGTCCCTGCCCGATCGCGGACCCTGCCCGAGCGCGCGTTTGCCGACCGCCCTTGCCCGGCCAGCCCGGCCCAGCGTCCCCGCGAAGCGGCGCGCTCAGTTGTCCTTGGCGCCCTGGCGAATCCAATCGCTGATGATCTCGCGCTCGCACACCGGGAGCTTCTTCTTGCCGTGCGGCATGCGCATTTCGGGCGAGGCGCGCCAATCGAGCAGCCACATCAAGTTGCTCGTTTCGGGGCTGCCCGGAACCACCATGGGGCCGAACTTGCTGCCCTTCATGAGCCCGGCATAGGTCGTGAGGTCGAGCCCGCTTTGGGCCGTGCCCTCGCCGCCCGGATGGTGGCACGAGACGCAATAGCCGCGGAAGATCGGCGCCACGTCGTCCTTGTAGCTCAGGATCTCGGGCCCGGCCGCGCACGCCTCGCGCACCGGCGCCGAGACGAAGATCGCGACGCCAAGGGCGGCGAGCGCGAAGGCCCCCGCGCTCACAAGCTTCACATTGCGGGGCTTCATGCGCCAGTCTCCTCCCGTGGACGATGCTGTCGGAACTTCAATCCGGATCGGCGCGCCGATCCCTGATCTGGGTCAATATTGGCCAAAATTCGCAGGCGCCGCAATTGCCAAGGGTGCGTAGTGGGTCAATTTCACCTCATCCTTCGAGACGCGCCCTATGGGCGCCCTCAGGATGAGGTGAACCTCCATCGATCCAAACCCTCATCTTGAGGAGCAGCCCGGCGGCCTTCGGCCGGCCCTTCGATCCGAAGGACGCGG
>DATJLQ010000176.1:0-9460 GCA_035509415.1 Alphaproteobacteria bacterium | reverse complement strand
GCGCTCGAGCCCGGCCTCGCTCGAGGATTCGCAACGCGCCACCAGCACGTCCTGGGTGTTCGACGCGCGCAAGAGCCACCAGCCGTCGGCGTCGCGCACGCGCACGCCGTCGACCCCGGTCACGTCCGCCTTGGCACGCTCGAGCCGCCCTTTCACTTCCTCGATGACCGCGAACTTGCGCGCCTCGCTCGACGGGATGCGGAGCTCGGGCGTGTTGACCACGCGCGGGAGGCGATCGCGCAGCTCGGCGAGGCTCGCGGGGCTCGACGCCACCACGTTCAAGAGCCTGACCGCCGCGTATAGCGCGTCGTCGTAGCCGTAATAGCGGTCGGCGAAGAAGACGTGGCCGCTCATCTCGCCCGCGAGCGGGGCGCCGGTCTCGGCCATCTTGGCCTTGATGAGGGAGTGGCCGGTGCGGCCCATGAGGGGCTTGCCGCCGAGGCGCGCGATCTCGTCGAACAGCGCCTGGCTCGCCTTCACGTCGGCGATGATGGTCGCCCCCGGCAGGCGCGAGAGCACGTCCGCGGCGAGGAAGACCAGGAACTGGTCGCCCCACAGGATGCGCCCCTCGCCGTCGACCACGCCGATGCGGTCGCCGTCGCCGTCGAAGGCGATGCCGAGCTCGCAACGCTCGGCGCGCACGGTCGCCTGGAGCTGCGCCAGGTTCTCGGGCACGGTCGGGTCCGGATGGTGGTTCGGAAAGCTGCCGTCGATCGTCTCGTTGAGGAGGATGTGCTTTCCGGGCAAGCCCTTGACGAGGAGCGCCATCGCCTCGCCCGCGGCCCCGTTGCCCGCGTCCCATGCGACCTTCAAGGGCCGCGCCATGGCCGCATCTTCGAGGAGGCGCGCGACGTAGGCCTCGAGCATGGGCTGCTCGGCGACGCTGCCTTTCCCCGCCGCGAAGTCGCCCTTGGCCGCGCGCGCGCCGAGCGCCTTGATCGCCGTGCCGTAGATCGCCGCTCCGCGCATCACCATCTTGAAGCCGTTATGGTCGGGCGGGTTGTGCGAGCCCGTGACCATCATCCCGCCTTGGGCGCCGAGACGATGGGCCGCGAAATAGAGCATGGGCGTCGGCCCACGCCCGACCCGGATCACGTCGGCGCCGGTCGAGACCAGCCCGTCGGCGAGCGCGTTCGCGAGCATGGGCGAGCTCAAGCGCCCGTCGAAGCCGAGCACCACCTTGGGCTTGGCTCCGGTGCTTGTGCCCGCGAGCTCGCTTCCGAAGGCGCGGCCGAGGGCGCGCGCATCCTCGGGCCCGAGCGTCTTTCCGACGATGCCGCGAATGTCGTATTCGCGCAGGATGGTGGGATCGAAAACGTGGCCGGCCATTGCTCGCGTCCGATCAAGGGGCCGCGCGTTTCGGGCGCGGGCGGCCGATCGAGCTGTAGGCGAATCCCGCGGCCGCCATCGCGTCCGGCTCGTAGATGTTGCGGTAATCGACCACGATGGGCGTCTTCATGAGCGTCTTGACGCGCGCGAGGTCGAGGGCGCGGAACTCGTTCCACTCGGTCACGATCGCGAGCGCGTCGGCTCCCTCCATGGTCTCGTAGGCGTTCTTGCACCACACGACGTCCTTCAGGAGCTTCTTGGCCTCGTCCATGCCGACGGGATCGTAGACGCGCACGTCGGCCCCCGCGCGCTGGAGTGCCGGCACGATCTCGAGGCTCGGCGATTCGCGCATGTCGTCGGTGTTGGGCTTGAAGGTGAGGCCGAGCACGGCGACGCGCTTGCCCCGGGCCGAGCCGCCGAGGGCCTGGATCACCTTCTCGGCCATGCGCTGCTTGCGCTTGTCGTTGATGTCGACCACGGTCTCGATGAGCCGGAGCGGCGATTTCGCGTCCTGCGCCACGCGCACGAGGGCCAGCGTGTCCTTCGGGAAGCACGAGCCGCCATAGCCCGGCCCGGCATGGAGGAACTTGCGCCCGATGCGCCCGTCGAGGCCGATGCCGCGCGCCACGTCGTGCACGTTGGTGCCGACCGCCTCCGAGAGGTCGGCGATCTCGTTGATGAAGCTGATCTTGAGCGCGAGGAAGCTGTTGGCCGCGTATTTGATGAGCTCGGCGGTCTCGAGCGAGGTGAACAGGATCGGCGTCTCGATGAGGTAGAGCGGGCGGTAGAGCGCGCGCATGACGGCGCGGGCACGGTCGCTCTCGCAACCCACCACGACCCGGTCCGGGCGCATGAAGTCGTTGATCGCCGAGCCCTCGCGCAGGAATTCGGGGTTCGACGCCACGTCGAACTCGGCCGCGGGACGCTCGGCGCGGATGATGCGCTGGACCTCGCGGCCGGTGCCGACCGGCACGGTCGATTTCGTGACCACCACCATGTAATGGTCGAGCGACGCCGCGATCTCGCGCGCGGCCTCGTAGACGTAGGTCAGGTCCGCGTAGCCGTCGCCATGCCGGCTCGGCGTGCCGACCGCGATGAATACCGCGTCCGCCCCCTTGAGCGCCTCGGCGAGGTCGGTCGTGAAGAACAGGCGCTTGTTCCCGACGTTGCTCGCGACCAGCGCCTCGAGCCCGGGCTCGTAGATCGGGATTTCGCCGCGCTTCAGGCGCGCGATCTTGCCCGCGTCCTTGTCGACGCACACCACCTCGACGCCGAATTCCGAGAAGCAGGCGCCGGAGACCAGGCCCACATAGCCGGTGCCGACCATCGCGATGCGCATGACGATCCTCTATCTCGGCTCCGGCATGTCGATTTCGGCCGCGTCCCGGAGCCCGGTGCCTTCAGCTTGCCGCCTTGGTGCGCTCGGCCGGGAGCGAGGCGTAGCGCTCGATCACCTCGCGCACGGCGGGCCCGAGATCGCGGCGCTGAAGCGCGAAGGCGACGTTGGCCTCGAAGAAGCCGACCTTGTCGCCGCAGTCGAAGCGCGTGCCCTCGAAACGGTAGCCATGGAACGGGCCTTGGCCGATCGTGCGCGCGAGGGCATCGGTGAGCTGGATTTCGCCGCCCGCGCCGCGCTCGCGTCGGTCGAGCTGGGTCATGACCGCGGGGCCGAGAATGTAGCGGCCGATGATCGAGAGGGTCGAGGGCGCCTTCTCGGGCGCCGGCTTCTCGATCAGGCCGCGCACCTCGACCAGCTTGCCGCGCTCGCGCCCGACATCGAGCACGCCGTAGCGGCTCACATGCTGGCGCGGCACGTCCATCACGGCGACCACGTTGCCGCCCACCTCAGCGTGCGCCTCGACCATCTGCTGGAGGCAGGGCTTGTCGGCCAAGACCAGATCGTCGGCGAGGAGCACCGCGAAAGGCTCGTCGCCGATCAATTCGCGCGCGCACCAGACCGCGTGGCCGAGGCCGAGCGGCTCCTGCTGGCGCGTATAGGCGACGCAGCCGGGCTTGGGCAGCCAACGCCGGAGCTCGGCGAGCTCGGCCATCTTGCCGCGCTCGAGCAGCACGTTCTCGAGCTCGTAGGAATGGTCGAAATGGTCCTCGAGCGCCGTCTTGCCGCGCCCGGTCACGAAGATGAACTCGTCGATGCCCGCCGCGCGCGCCTCCTCGACCGCGTACTGGATCAGCGGCTTGTCGACCACCGGCAGCATTTCCTTGGGCATCGACTTGGTCGCGGGCAGGAACCGTGTGCCGAGGCCGCCGACCGGGAAAATCGCCTTGCGTACGCGCTGGGCCATCCTCGTCTCGCTATGGGGTCTCGCTATGGGGTCTCGCTCTGCGCCGAAGCCGGGAGTTCGGCCGAATTCGGCGCCGATTCGCGCCCGGAACCCCGCGGATTCGTGGGGCGCACGGTCTTTTGCCACAGGGGCGGGTGCGAGGCAACCCGGACGCGCCGGCCGGCGGCCCCCGGCGGCCGCGCGGCTGCGCTCAGTCGCCCAGGAGCAACGCCTTGGCCTGATTGAGCTTCACGGCCAAATAAGGCGAGCCGCCCGCGTCCGGATGTAGCTTGGCCATGAGCCGGCGGTAGGCCTCCTTGATCTGCGCGGGCGTGGCACCCTCGGCGAGGCCCAGAATCTCGAGCGCCTCGTGGCGCGTCATCTGAGCCGAGCCCTGGGCCGCGCGCGCGCCTTCCGCGCCCGAGTCGGCCTGGGCGTCTTCCTCGGCCCAATCGGCGCCGAAACGGCGCTCGAGATAGCTCTCGAGGAGGGCGACCGAGGGCGGGTCCTCGGCGCGGCACTCGGCGAGAAGCGCGAGCAACGCCGCGCGGTCGAGGCTCGCGAGCTCGGCGCCCGCATGCCGACCCTTGAGCACGCTCCCGCTCATGGCCCCCGAATCGTGGTCGAGGGTCATGCGCAAGGTCGCGGTCGCGACCTCGGTGCGTTGACCCGGCGTCGGCCCGCGCGCGGATCGGGCGCGCTCGCGCGCGGCACGCCAGCGCATCAGCATCGGCAACGCCGCCCCGAGCGCCGCGAGCGCGAAGGGCCAGCGGTCGGTCAGGATCAAAAAGATCGCGAGGCCGAGTGCCGCGGCGCCGCCGCCGTAACGCATCCCCTTCGCGAGCGCATGGGGGTCGGCGCCCACGACCGCGCGCGCGATCAAGAGCAGGCTCAAGAGCAACGCGATGCCGAGGAAGAAATAGCCCGCCATCCGCGACCTCAACGCACCTGACGCGCGATCTGAAGCACCTGCTCGCCCTTGTCCTTGCCGTAATGGGCGAGCGCCTTGCGCCCGCCCGCGGCGTAGACCGCGACCGCGCCCAGGAGATCCTTGAGTTGCCGCGCGCTCGAGGAATCGAAGGCGCAATAGGCGCCGCCCGAGAGGCGCGCGACCTCTCGGAACGCGCGCGTCGCGACCGGATCGCCGCCTTCGTGGAACATGAAGCAGGGCACGCCCGCGAGCCCGAGCTCGGCCGCGCGCTGGGCGAGCGTATCGAGCTTCTCCTCCATGGCGTCGCCCACGAACACCAGGGCCGCGACCTTGCGCCGCTTGGTCTCGGCGAGCGCGTGGCGCAGCACCTTGGCGATCTGGGTCTCGCCCGCGGCGCAGCGCACGGCCACCATGCGCCGCACCAGCTCGCCCGAGCGGTCGAGCCACGGGCTCGCCTTGCATTCGCCGATACCGCGATAGAACAGGAGCTGGATCTCGAGGCCGCCCAGCTGGTCGGTCGCGCGGAACATCTCGCCCTGGATCTGGCTCGCGCGGTCCCAGGTCGGCTCGCGGCTCGCGGTCGCGTCCATGGCGAAGATCAGCCGCCCGCGGCCGGCGTCGGCGCGCGGCGCGGGCGCTGCCGCCACGCGCGCGAGGAAGTCCGCGACCGCCTGGTCGGTGTTCGTGGCGTCCGCCGGCAGCTTGGCGTCGCGTTTTGCCATCCCGCTCTCCCTCGGGAGATAGGATTGCGAGTGCCGCGGGCTAGGTCAATGGACCGGCGCGTCGCCGCCGACCGCCGCCGCGTGGAACGCGGGCTGCGCCGCGCGCAGGGCCGGCTCCTCGTCCTTCTTGGCGAAGCCGATCAGCTCGAGGAGCTCGCGCAGCTCGCGCCGCGCCGAGACCTGGGACACGCTCGGCTTCGAGCTGCCCTCCTCCTCGCTCAGGTCGAGCAGGGTCAAGCCGGTCGGGAACAGCTCGCGGAAGATGACGCGCTCGCTCATGCCGGGTGCGAGCCGAAAGCCGAGGCGCGCCGCGAGGGTCCCGAGCACGTCGCCCATCGCGCGCTTGTTGTTGGCGTTGAGGTGCGCGAGCCGGTTGCGCAGCACCACCCAGTCGATCGCGCCCTGGTCGCGCCGCGCGCGCTCCTTGCGGATTTCCCAGACCATCGCGCTGTAGCGGCTCGCGCGCTGCACCGCGTGGGTGTCGGGATCGACCCGCGCCAGCACGTCGAGGTCGATGAAGCTGTCGTTGAGGGGCGTGATCAGGGTGTCGGCGTAGGAATGGCCGACCACCGAGAGGCGCGTCTCGCCGCCGGGCGTGTCGATCACGACGATGTCGCACTTGGCGTCGAGCATGGCGAGCGCGGTCTTGAAGCGCACGCGCTCCTCGGCGAGCTTGCTCGCGATGTCCGGGCGGTCGCTCGGCGTGATGGTCTGGTGGATCGGTTGCGGCAAATCCATGTTCCGGCGCGAGGCGAACTGGCGCCGGTTGTCGACGTAGCGCGTGAGCGTGCCTTGCTGAACGTCAAGGTCGATGGTGCCGACGCGATAGCCCTCGCGCAAGAGCCCCACCACGATGTGCATCGCGGTGGTGGACTTGCCCGTGCCGCCCTTCGAGTTGCCGAGCACGATGACGTGGGCACGTCTCGGCTTGTTGACGATGACTTTGATGTCCCGAACTCCCCGATAGCCGCATTATACAACGTTAATCCAGATCGATGTATCGTGAAATACCGCGCCGCCGCGCGGCAGGCCGGGATCGGCGCTGGTCAGGCAGTTGATCCCGCGCCCCTCGACGAAGGCCCCGTTGGGCCAGATTCCCTCGACCACCACCACCCCGCTCTGCACCCCGTCGAAGGCGCGCGCATGGACCGCGGTCGAGCCGCGCTCATTGCCGAGCCTCAGCATCTGCCCATCGACGGCACCCAGACCCGCTAAATCTTGAGGGTGGATGAGGATTGTCGGCCGTTTCTCGCGTTTCTGCGAGCCGGGGGTCTCGGTGAAGCTGGTATTGAGGAAGGATCGCGAGGGTGCCGCGACCAGGCGGAACGGGCGCGCCGCGGTCGCCTGGTCGATCGCGTCCAGATGGTCCGGGAATGGGCTCATGGGGCGGCGCGCATGGTCGCCCGTGCCCGGGCCGAGGGCGGCCCAATCCGCCTTGAAATGAAATTTCCCGTCCTGATGGCCGAAGCCGTTGAGGAAGTGCATCTCGTCGCGCGGCAACGCGCAATCGACCCAATGCTGGCGGTAGGCGGTCTCGGCGTCGGGGAGGCCGCTTCGCCGCAGGGTCTCGTCGATGATCTCCCAGGCGCTCATCTCGAAGCCGCGATGGTGGGCGCCGAGGCGCTTGGCGAGCGCGCACAGCACGTCGTGATTCGAGCACGCTTCCGCCACGGGCTCGATCACGCGTTTGGTGACCTGGAGGTGGGTGTGGCCGCCCGCGGTGTAGAAATCCTCGTGCTCGAGAAAGGTGGTGGCGGGCAGCACGATGTCCGCCATCGCCGCGGTCTCGGTCATGAACTGCTCGTGCACGCAGACGAACAAATCCTCGCGCGCGAAGCCCGCGCGCACCTTGAGCCCGTCGGGCGAGACCGCGATGGGATTGGTGTTCTGGATGAAGAGCGCCGTCACCGGCGGCCCCCCGGCGAGGTCGCGCGCGTCGCCGAGAAGAATCGGGCCGATACGCGACTGGTCGAGGATACGCACGGTCTCGTCGAGCGCATCGAGGCCGCGGATCAAGGTCTCGTCGAGCTTGTAGATGCCGCTCTGGCTGTAGAGAGCGCCGCCGCCCGGATGCTTCCAAGCCCCCGTGACCGCGGGGAGCGCGCTTGCCGCGTGCATCTGCTGGGCCCCGTTGCGCGAGCGGGAGAAACCGTAACCGAGCCGGAGGAAGCTCCGCTTGGTCGAGCCGTAGAGGCGCGCGAACGCGACGATCTCGTCCGCGGCGAGGCCGGTGATGGAGGCGGCCCAATCGGGATCGCGCGTCTCGAGATGCTGCTCGAGCTCGCGGGGCGCGTCGGTATAGCGCTCGAGATAGTCCCAGTCGGCGTAGCCCTCCTTGAACAGCACATGCATCGCGGCGCAAGCGAGCGCCCCGTCGGTCCCGGGCCGGAGCATGAGGTGCATGTCCGCCTGCTCGGCCGTGCCCGTGCGGTAGGGATCGACCACCACGAGCTTGGCCCCCCGCGCGCGCCGCGCCTCGGCGATGTGGGTCATGACGTTGACCTGGGTGTTCACGGGATTGCCGCCCCAGACCACGATCAAGTCCGAATAGGGCCCGATCTCGCGCGCGTCGACGCCGCGCTTGGCGCCGGCGCCCGCGAACCAGCCGGCGTTCGAGAGGGCGACGCAAATCGTGCTGTCCTGGCGCGAGTATTTGAGCGCATGGCGGAACCGGTCGATGCCGTCGCGCTGCACGTAGCCCATGGTGCCGGCGTAGAAATGCGGCCACACGGTTTCGGGCCCGTAGCGCTCGGCGGCGCGGCTCAAGCGCAGCGCCACCTCGTCGAGGGCGTCGTCCCACGACAGGGGCTCGAACGCCGCGCGGCCGACGCCCTTCTCGCCCACGCGCCGAAGCGGGACTTTAAGTCGCGCCGGATGGTGCACGCGCTCGGCGTAACGCGCGACCTTGGCGCAGATCACCCCCGCGGTATATGAATTTTCATGGGCTCCGTGGACGCGCCCGATGGTGCGCGCGTCCAGGCGCTCGACCTCGAGAGCGCAGGTGCTCGGGCAGTCGTGCGGACAGGCCGAGTGGACGCGGATCGCGTCCCGGCGCGATGATTGGTCGAGCGGCATGGCGGCATCCCCGGCCGAACTTCCCCGCCGCCGAGGGTACGCTTTTTCGCGCTGCAGCGCAAAGGCGGCGGGCCGCGCGGTCATGGGTCGGTTAGTTCAAACCCTCGTCTTTCGAGACGCAGCCCGCGGCGCGACGCGCCGCAGCCTTCGGATCGAAGGGCCGGCCAAAGGCCGGCGGGCTGCTCCTCAAGATGAGGGTTTGGATCGATAGAGGTTCCCTCATCCTGAGGGCGCCCATAAGGCGCGTCTCGAAGGATGAGGTGAGATCGACCCACTACCGGCGGGTAGGCGGTGCGTCAGTTGGTCCAAACCCTCGTCTTTCGAGACGCAGCCCGCGGCGCGCCGCGCCGCAGCCTTCGGATCGAAGGGCCGGCCGAAGGCCGGCGGGCTGCTCCTCAAGTTGAGGGTTTGGATCGATGGAGTTTCACCTCATCCTGAGGGCGCCCATAAGGCGCATCTCGAAGGATGAGGTGAAATCGACCCACGACCGGCGGGTAGGCCGTGGGTCAGTTAGTTCAAACCCGCGTCCTTCGAGACGCAGCCCGCGGCGCGACGCGTCGAATCCTTCGGATCGGAGGGCCGGCCGAAGGCCGGCGGGCTGCTCCTCAAGATGAGGGTTTGGTTCGATGGGGTTTCACCTCATCCTGAGGGCGCCCATAAGGCGCGTCTCGAAGGATGAGGTGAGATCGACCCACTACCGGCGGGTAGGCGGTGCGATGCTGGCCTGCGCGCGCCGGTTGCGCTATCGTGCGCGCGGCATCCGGCCTTCCAGCACCTGTCCGTCATCCAACCGAGCCTGCCGCCCAATCGAGCTTGTCCCCATGGCCCTCGATCCCGCCGCTCTCGACCGGCTACGCAGCGCGATCCTCGCCGACCCGGCGCTCGAAAAGCGCCTCGGCGCCATCGAGGACAACGCGGTCTTCGCGCTGAGCTCGGCCGAGGCGGCGCAGGCCCTCGGCATCGCGCTCACGCCCGGCGACGCGACCGAGGCGCTCAAGATGGACGTGCTCGGCCTCCTCCCGCCCCCGGCTCCGCCCTTTTTCTTGCGCCGCTGGCCGCCGGTCGACTGGCTTCCGATCCGCATGGCCCAGTTGCCCGAAAGCGGCGTGGTCGTCGAGTGG
>DATJLQ010000175.1:0-26104 GCA_035509415.1 Alphaproteobacteria bacterium | reverse complement strand
CCGCCTATTCCTGCAGCCAGTAACGCAGGACCGCGCTCACCGCATGGGGCTGCTCCATGGTGGTCAAGTGGCCGCTGTCCTCGACGATGACGAGTTTCGCGCGCGATATGCGCCCGGCCAACTCCTCGTGAAGCTCGACCGGCGTCAGCGCGTCCTGGCGCCCGACCAGGACCAGGGTCGCGACCCGGATTTCGCCGAGCCAGGCGCGCGCGTCCGGCCGATTCATGATCGCCTGCTGCTGCCGGACGAAAGCGTCCTTCCCGACCCGCACCGTCATTGCCGTCACGCGCTCGACCAGCTCGGCGTCGGCGAGGTGGTCGGGATGGAGGAACAGCGGGAGGAGCCGGCTCGTGGCCCCTTTGAAGTCGCCCATCTCGCTTTGCGCCAGGAGAGCGCGGCGGCGCGCCTTGTGCTCTTCGGTGTCGGCGCGCGCGTTGGTGTCGAGGAGGGCCAAGCGGGCGATCCGCTCGGGCGCGCGGCGCGCGATCTCGAGCGCGACGTAGCCGCCCATCGACAGGCCGGCGAGGGAGAAGCGGCCGGCCGGCGCTTGGCGCAAGACCGCCTCGGCCATGCCGGCGATGCTGTCGGCGCCGGTCACGTCCGCGATCACGATCTCGGCGAGCTCGGCGAGATGGTCGCGCTGATGGGCCCAGAGCGCTTGGTCGCACAGGAGGCCCGGGACCAGAACCAGGACGGGCTTGGAGTCTGGCTTGGGTTCGACGTGGGACATGGGCGCATTCCTCAAATGAAGCGGCGGCTCGCGCAGAGACGCACGCCTGGGGTCGCGCGCGCGCGCCAAGATCGCTGAAGCCAATCGAAAGTCAATTCGATTGCAAGGCAGGCATTCGCGGGCTGCAACGCCCGAACCGGACGCCCAATCTGTGACATTTTCACCATGGTTTCATGGGGAAAACGATGCCGGGGGCGACATTCGTTGACAGGGGGTCTGGAAAACCTATGATCCCGGCCACATTTACCGGGTGTCCCCCATAGCCTGAGCAACCATCGCTCTCGCGGAAAGTGTGCCGCCTTTGACGAGTTTTTCCGATCTCGGCCTCAGCGATTTCATCTTGCGCGCCGTCGCGGACGCCGGGTACCAGACGCCGACTCCGATCCAAGACCAGGCGATTCCGATCGTGCTCCAAGGGCGCGACGTGCTCGGCTGCGCCCAGACCGGCACCGGCAAGACCGCCGCCTTCACGCTCCCCATGTGCGACATCCTCTCGGCCGGCCGCGCGCGCGCGCGCATGCCGCGCTCGCTCATTCTCGAGCCCACGCGCGAGCTCGCGACCCAGGTGAGCGAGAGCTTCGAGAAGTACGGCAAGTTCACCAAGCTCACCAAGGCGCTCCTCATCGGCGGCGTCTCGTTCGACGAGCAGGAGCGCCTGATCGACCGCGGCGTCGACGTGCTGATCGCGACCCCGGGCCGGCTCCTCGACCATTTCGAGCGCGGCAAGATCCTCCTCAGCGACATCAAGATCCTGGTGATCGACGAGGCGGACCGCATGCTCGACATGGGCTTCATCCCGGACGTCGAGCGCATCGTGGGCCTGATCCCGCGCATGCGCCAGACGCTGTTCTTCTCGGCCACCATGCCGCCCGAGATCAAGCGCCTTGCCGACGCGTTCCTGATGAATCCGAAGGAAATCTCGGTCTCGCCGCCCGCCTCGCCGGCCGAAATGGTCGAGCAAAGCATCCTCTGGCTCGAGCCGACCGCGAAGCGCGACGCGCTCCAGCGCCTCATCGAGCGCGAGCAGGTCAAGAATGCGCTCATCTTCTGCAACCGCAAGCGCGACGTCGACTTGCTCTATCGCGCGCTCAAGAAGCACGGGCTCGACGTGGCAGCGCTTCACGGCGACCTCGACCAGGGCACGCGCACGGAGACCCTCGAGCGCTTCAAGGCGGGCGAGGTTCGCCTCCTGGTGTGCTCGGACGTGGCGGCGCGCGGGCTCGACATCCAAGCGCTCTCCCACGTGTTCAATTACGACGTGCCCCATAATGCCGAGGATTACGTGCACCGCATCGGCCGCACCGGCCGCGCCGGGCGCGCCGGACGCTCGATCACCCTCGCGACGCCCATCGAGACCAAGGCGGTGGCGGCGATCGAGCGCCTGATCAAGCGCGCCATCCCGCGCGACCATCTGCCCGATCTCGCCGAGGCCGGTCCCGACGCGGCCGAACTCGAGGGGGGTCGCGGCCGGCGGCGCGGACGTGGCAAAGCCTCGCAAGGCGCCGGGCACGGCTCGGGGCGCGGCGCGGGTCGCGGCTCTGGGCGCGGGCATGGCGGCCAGTCCAGTCAACGCGATCATCGGCGCGAGCCCGAACGGCCAAGCGCCGCCGCAAGCGCGCCGCACGATGGGATTTCCGAGGTTGCGCCGAGCGAGGCGGCTCCGTCCATGCCGGCCGAGGCCCCGATGCCGGCGACCGAAATGCCGGCGCCCGTGCCCTTCGCGCACGCTGAATCCGGTCCGGAGATTGCCCCCGTCCAAGCGGGCGCTTATGAGCAGTCCGGCCAGGAGCCGGCCGAGCGTGAACGGGCCGAGCATGAGCCGGCCGGGCACGAACAGGCCGCGATCCCGATCCCGATCCATCGCGGGCCGGTGCGTCAAGGCGAGCCTGCGCGCCAGCCGGTTCCGGCCGCGGCCCATGGAAGCCAGGGACCGCATCAAGGTTCCCACGAGCGCGGCCAGCGCGGCCGCGGCCGCCATCACGACAATGACGACGACAAGCCCGTGCTCGGCATGGGCGACCACGTGCCCGCCTTCCTGATGCGCGGCATCCGCTCGACCGGCGGCCGCTGAGCTGAGACGGACGCCGAGCCGGACTTGGAGCCGAGCCGGACTTGGAGCCGAGCTGGACGCGGAGCCGAGCCTGCCTTGAGCGAAGCCGGCGCTGAGCTGAGCTGAGCTGAGCTGAGCTGAGCTGAGCTAGCTGGACGCGGAGCCGAGCCTGCCTTGAGCGAAGCCGGCGCCGAGTTAGGCCAGCTTGAGTTAGGCCGGCGCTGAACCAGGCGGGCGCTGCACGAAGCCGGCAATACCCCTCACCTCACCCGCGCGCGACCATCCGCGCCACACTCTGGCGCTTCGCCGCCTTTCCCTGGACAAGCCGACCCAAGGGCCGCCACAATGAGGGCCCGATCGCGCTCGGCAACGGCGCCGGCGCCGGGCGCGGCGAGCCGAAATCGCGGCGTTAGAACAAGACCTTGGGAGCCAAGGGCGGAGAGCGATGCAGACCATCTTCATCATGGTCAAATGCGAGCTCGGCAAGACCTACGACGTCGCCGACGGGCTCGTGCAGGAGGTCGAGCAGGTCTCCGAGGTCCATTCGGTCTCGGGCCAGTACGACCTCCTGGTCAAATGCTACCTGCCCGAGGCCATGGATATCGGCCACTTCGTCGCGACCCAGATCCAGCGTATCCCGGGGATCAAGGACACCTTCACCCTCATCGCCTTCAAGGCGTTTACGTGATCAAAGAGGCTTCTGCCGAGCCGCGGGTGCGATACTATTTCACACCAGACCAGGATGATTTAGCCAATTCAGCCTCCCCGCACGTCCCCTCCTCAATGCCGCCGACGTCACACAGGCTTACAACGCATAATTGCATTTTTGGCTGCAGTTAATCTATATTTCAATTCGAACCCTCGGCGGCCCAGGGGCTGATCGATAGGGTGTCGTCATACAGAAGGCGATAACTAGGAATTATCAATGGAGTCAGGGTCGCGAGCGAGTTTGACTAGAGAGGTGCGGACCTGCGTCGAAGCCGCGGAGGCGCGCGGTATCCCGCTCGCGGTCGAATTGAAAACGCTATTAATGGCGTCAGATGACTTGCTAATTGCGGTCCATCTTAGGGGCTGCGACCGCATGCATAACAAACGGGTCAAACGGATATTCGGCGTCAAGAATCTGACGTTTGCTCCGTCTCACCTCCTCAGTTCCGTCGGATTGGCCAAAGGACGGATAAACCCCTGGTCCGTGCCGGACAGTACCGTTCATATCGTGGATACGGCCGTCATGGAGCAGCCGATCATGTGGACGAACGATGGCACGTTGACAGGCACCTGCTTAGTACGTGCAACCAGTCTTCTCGACCTCCATGCAGTTCGCATTGCGACAGTTAGGGTCGACGTTTGAGTGCCATGGAAACTCGGGTGCTCATCGTGGCCGAGCGCATCGCAAATCACGATTCTGCGTCGGACAAAGAACAAACACTTGAGTATGTTGAGGATACCTATTTCGGGGAACTCGTGGCCGGCCTCGAAGAGGCGGGTTTTCGGTGGGCGCTTCTACCCCACCCAAAGAAATTGCTCGATCCCCACAATATTTCCGCTGGGGATGTCGTTCTGCCACTATGGTCGGGACAGAAGTCACGCAACCGACGCGCCTTGGTTCCATCAATCTGCGAGTCGCTAGGCGTGCCCTATGTCGGCGCCGATGCCTACGCGGCGATGATGTGTCAGGACAAGGCGCTGGCAAAGACGTTCTGCACCATGGCAGGACTGTGCTCGCCGGTCCACGTGTTGGTCCCTGAATACCGTATGCCGGCCGATCTTTCTCCTCTCCGCTTTCCCTGTGTCGTCAAGCCGTCAATGGAGGGAGGCTCAATGGGAATTTCCGATGACTGCATAGTATTTGATGAACGTTCGGCTCTGGATCGAGCTTTCGACATGCGTCGGCAGTGGAAGCAACCGATTCTAATCGAAGAATTCGTACCAGGACGCGAGGTCAGCGTTTGTCTGTTCGGAAACAGCAAGTACGTCCGAATAGGCGGCGCCGAAGTCATCGTCGACGGAGACCCGGAATACTTTGACAGCCACCTCAATGGCTTTGACCTCAAGAAGGCTATCATTCGCCCAAGAAAGAATGTTTCGTGCCCAGAAGGGGAAATCGAGCCATTCGCCGATGCCAGCATTTCTCTTTTTCGGAGCTTAGGAAAGGTTGACTACATGCGTGTAGATGGGAAGCTCAAGGACGGACTCTTCACGGTCCTCGAGCTCACCCCTGACGCTCACCTCGGAGCGACGGGCGGATTTGCCGTTGCGTTAACGGACGAGGCGCACACCTACGCGGAGCTATTGCAGGCTCTCATTGAGCTCGCAGCGTGACACGCATAGGGAAATGCCAGGGAGATAGCCAGCACACTCTGTAAGGCAATTCGGGCAGCGTATACTCTGGCGGGACAGGACCGAACGTGTTGGCTTTCCAAGTCGTATGATTCGCATTGTTGTGTCTCTTCTGAAATTGGGAAAACGTGTCCGCTTCTTCGTGATGGCCGAATTGTCGCGCCGCCCACGCGAGATTGTGGAAGAGGAGTTCCAGGAGGCTGCCGTCTGGGGTTGCCCAGGCTTCGATCCGGTGAACGATAGATGTCATGTAGTCAATTGTCGTAGCCTCCTCCCGTCTTAGTGTATGGGCGATCAGAAGATTGACCTCGGCCGCGATGGAATCGAACTCGATAGGAGCCGTCTCGTGCGTGTATGAGAGCAAGGCGACAGTGTTGTCGTCACAGATGCCCTCATTAAGGTTGATGACCGCGAGGTTGTTAGCTGTCGCAAAACGTTGGCTGGGGGCTGCCTTAAGCAAATCCTCCGCCTCGTGGAGCTCGATACGAGCCGTTTCGTAGCGGCCCAAACGCCCCAGTTGCATGCCAATGTCGATACATGTGAATCCCTTGAGAAGAGGATCCCCGGAGTCCTCGAACAAGGCCTTGGCGCGCCGAAGGTAAGGCAGACTCAAATCTGCGCGGAGGATGACCTCCGCCGTCCGCAAAAACAGGGCCTTGTCCACAGGATCGCGAATATCGGCGGCCTCCCACGAATGGAAGGCTGCGAGGGCAGCCGGAAAATCGCATCGACTTCGATGCGCGTAGATGGAAACGATGACGGCCCGGACCTTGACACGCTGCGGCATTGCCGCGTCGCCGGCGATCGCGGCGCATAACGCGAGGGCGCTGTCATGCCGGTCCAGCCGATTGTATGTTGCCGCCTTCATTAGGCGGACGTCCGGCTCGTCCGGGGGCAACGCTTCGACAGTGTTCAGGGCTTCGTCATAAAGTCGGCAATTGTATGCTGTCGCGCAGTAGGCAGCCCGCAGATGCAGAAATTGCTCCGCGCTCGCTCCATCGAGAATCCCCTTGATGGGCGTCAGCGCGCGCCGCGCCTCCGCGGGCCGAGGGAAACGGGCGCACTGCCGGTCAAGCTCGCCCAGCAGGGAACGCAAACCTTCGGCATCGCTGGTCACTGAATTAAGATAGATCAGCCTGCCAAGAGCCTCCATTTGAGTAACGTCTTGCGGAATTCCGACATCGAACGATTGTTCGAAGAATACGGTCATTCGCCTTGCAGCGAGCAGGACAAATTTTCCATATTTGACCCAATCGAGGACTTGGTGACTGACATCGTCGTGGTCGCAAGCCACACGCGTGTCTTCGATCCTAATCAAGCCGAGAGAACGCAAACGATCCAATGCCCGTCCTACGGGCGTAACGGCAAAGAGGTCGGAGGCGACGAGGATCGGCTCCAACCGATCCTTCGGAATATCTCCGCCGTGCAACGCGATCACAGCCAAAACGAAACGCTCGGCATCCGTCGCGAGATCCAATGCAGCCCGTGTTCCTTTCGCTTGGACATCAACGAACGGCAGCGAGTGCCCAATTTTCCGTAATCGCAGATCGTAGTCAACATTGTACAACATATCCCTGACGTTGCCGTTCGTCTCCTCGTAACGCTCTCTTGCGTGTGCGATGATATCGTCGTCGATGGCCATACTCGCGAACGAATGTGCGAACTCATCAAAATCGATTTTCTTTACGGGCACGGCAAGAGTCCGAACGCCCTTCTCTTCGAGAAGCCATTTCAGCCAGTCGAGACGTCCACTAGGTTCTTCACCAGTGAATTCAAAGATCAATTTGTGGCCTGGATGATCGGCTAGAAGCTCTTCAAAGAAGTGGCACGATACATCGTCCAGGGTTTGGGCGTTGAAGACCGACAAGAAGGCCGGTATGTTAGCCAATGCTTCGATGGCGTACTGCTTGCTGAGTACGGCTCCAGCCTCGACGCTCGCCCCAAAGACATGGCGCGCCGCGTATTTTCCGGTTCCGGTCAACCATCCTAAGACGGAGGTCGCGCCCGGAATCTTATGTTGCAGTTGAACTTGAAGATCCTCGTAGACGTCCTCCAGCAATCGGTTGAGAAAGCCGTTGCCAGGGTTTTTACGGAACCATCTATCGAATGTCGGAAACGGAATCTCTCCCTTTCCCGCGAGATCGTTCAAATATTCGCCGACGGCCCTTTGGGCGGCACCGTCGAGTGCCGCGTTGGACTGATCGGACAGCCGTACCTTGATCGCCAAGTGGCCTGGGAACCACGTCGTCAATTCGTTGGAAAGATACGACTTTCCGATCCCAGAACGACCGTAGAGGAGAACGGCCATGAACGGGGATGGCTGATCGACCAGCGTACCTTTCAGAAAATGCAGGTCTTCAATCCGATCGACGCAACCGATCTGACTTAGGCTTTGCATCGATTATGATAATTCCTAGTTATCGCTCGCCTCTCTGCTCAGCTTCCCGCGCGCCTCTCGGTCATCGTCTCCGCCTCTGCTCGCTCCCCACACCCGCTCGCGTGCCTTGGCGCCGACGATCACGTGCCGCAGGCTCGCGTCGCTCACCTGGGTGTAGAGCTCGGTGGTCGCGATGCTGTGGTGCCCGAGAAGGCGCTGGACGTAGCGGATGTCGACCCCCGCCTCGAGGAGCTGCGTGGCCGCGGTATGGCGCAGCATGTGCGGCGTCACGCGCCGCGCGAGCCGCGTGGTCGCGCGCAAACGATGGAGCAGCTGGCGCACATATTGGGTCGAGGCGGCGCTGCCGCGCGGCGTCACGAGGAGGGTCTCGACGCTCGGCGCGAGCCGCGCGCGGCGTTCGAGATAGCGCGCGACGAGGCGTCGCACGCCCTCGTCGGGGAGAAACACGCGGCGCTCGCGGTCGCCCTTGCCGACGATGCGCACCACGCCGTCCTCGAGGTCGACGCGCTCGAGCGTGACCGCGACCAGCTCCCCCACGCGCATGCCGGTCGAAAACAGGAGCTCGAGCGCCAGATGCGCGGTGAGGTCGGCGAAACGCGCGCGTCGCGCGGCACCCGCCCCGCGATTGGCCGCACGCGCGGCGGCGCGCAACAGCTCGCGCACCTCGCCGGTCGAGAGGCTGCGCGGCAGGCGCTTCGGCAGCCTGATCTTGAGGTCGAGGCGATGGAACGGATTGGCCGCGATCGCCTCCTCGCGCTCGAGCCAGCGGAACATCGCCTTGAGGCACGCCATGCGGCGCTTGACGCTGGTCTCCTTGAGCCCGCGCGCGTCGAACAGATGCTGGAGATAGGCCCTGAGGCAGGCGCGGTCGCACGCGCCGAGCTCCGTCTCGGCGCCGGCGAAGCGCACGAACTCCCGGAGGTCGGTCGCGTAGGCGCGTAGCGTATGCGCCGAGAGATTGCGCGCCACCCGGCAATGGACCAGGAACTGCTGCGCGGTCGTGCCCAGGCAGAGGGCGGGGTCGAGAGACCCGGGCGATGCTTCGTTGACCATGGATGGTGCCTTCCCGTTCGTTATGGTTGCCGCCCATAGGCCGGGAAAGCTCAGGACTTTCAATTAGATAATCGATCGCGCTGCACACGCGACGCGGGTAGCGCGGCCGAGCGCGCGAACGGTTCCCGCGCGCGTTGCGGGTCGAACCGTGCCGCACTCGCGCGACCGCATCCGACGCGACTCGGGACCGCGGCCAGACCCGCAAAGCCTTATGTAAAGCCGCCGCGAAATCGTCTATAATTTCCCGCGAAGGCGCGCGACATCCCAAGACGCGCAGGCCCAATTGGAGCCGTGTCCGCCACGGCGCCGTGCGGTACAGATGAGCCGAATCAGCGTTCTCGACGTCCAGCAGCGTTACAACGCCCGTCCTCAGATCTGGCCCGAAGAGGACGTCTGGAATTCCACCTCGCGCAAGCTCCTCGAGCGCGATCTGCCGCCGCTTCTCGCCGCGGCCGGCTACGCGCCCGATTGGACCATCCTCAACGCCGGCTCGGCGGGGAACGATTACGGCGTCAAGTCGCGCCTCCACATCCATGCCGACCTCGCGATGCGCCACCTGGTCGGAGCGCCCGACGCGATGGTGGCCGATCTCCATCATCTGCCGCTCAAGCCCGGCTCGGTCGATCTCGTGATGTGCATGGGCTCGGTGATCAATTACTGCGATCTCCCCGCCGTGGTCGCCGAGATGCGCCAGGCGCTCCGCCCGCGCGGCTTCGCGATCTTCGATTTCGAGAACACCGACAGCTACGAATACTATCCGCGCTATGCGGGAAAGCTCACCGCCCTCCAGGACACCGACTATTGCGGCGGCATGGAGCCCGTGTGGCTGTTTTCCGAGCGCTACGTCGCCGAGACGCTCGCGGCCGCGAAGTTCCGCGTCGTCGCGACGAAATACATGCATATCTTCTCGATCCTGAGCTGGAAGCTCATCCCCAACGAGCGGTTCGCGAGCGCCATGGCGCGGCTGGATCCTTTCTTCAGCCTGTTCCCGTCGGTCCGGCGCAAAGCCGCGAACATCATGGTCTTGTGCCAGAAAACCGACTGACCGACGCGCCGCTCGCCCTCGAGGACTTCGACTTCGACCTTCCGCGCGAGCGCATCGCCCAGCATCCCGCGCGCCCGCGCGACGCGGCGCGGCTCCTCCATGTCTCGGCGCACGGCCTCGCCGACCGCACCATGCGCGATCTTCCCGCCCTGCTCGCCCCCGGCGACCTCCTCGTGCTCAACGACACCAAGGTCATTCCGGCGCGCCTCTTCGGCACGCGCCGGGGCGCCAAGGTCGAGCTCACCTTGCACCGGGAAATGGCGCCCGCGCGTTGGCGCGCCTTCGCGAAGCCGGCGCGCAAGCTCGGCGCCGGCGACCGCATCGACTTCGCGCCCGGGTTCCACGCCGAGGTCGCGCTCAAGGGCAAGGAGGGCGAGGTCGAGCTCGCCTTCGATCGCGCCGGCGCCGAGCTCGCGGCGGCGCTCGAGCGTCATGGCGCCACGCCGCTCCCGCCCTACATCAAGCGCGCCCAGGGGACCGAAGCGGGCGACCGCGCCGACTACCAGACGCTCTATGCGCGCGTGCCGGGGGCGGTCGCGGCCCCCACCGCCGGGCTCCATTTCACGCCCGAGCTGTTCCAGGCATTGGACGCGCGCGGGGTCGAGCGCGCGACATTGACGCTCCATGTCGGCGCGGGCACTTTCCTGCCCGTGAAAAGCGCCGATCTCCGGGACCATGTCATGCACGGCGAATGGGGCACCCTCGATGCCGCCATGGCCGCGCGTATCGATGCCGCGCGCGCGCGCGGCGGGCGCGTCGTCGCGGTCGGCTCGACCAGCCTGCGCCTCCTCGAGAGCGCCGCCGACGATGAAGGCCGTCTCCACCCCTTCGCGGGCGAGACGCGGCTCTATATCCTGCCGGGCTACCGATTCAAGGTCGTGGATCTGATGCTGACCAACTTCCACCTGCCGCGCTCGACGCTGTTCGCCCTCGTATGCGCCTTCGCCGGCCGCGCGCGCATACGCGCCGCCTATGCCCACGCGATCGAGGCGGGATACCGCTTCTATTCCTACGGCGACGCCTGCCTCCTCGAGCGGAGCGACGTTCCATGAGCGTCGTCTCCCCGAGTGCGCGCGCCGACGCGCGTTTCGCCTTCGAGCTCGTCGCGACCGCGGGTGCCGCGCGACGCGGCCGCCTTCATACGGCGCACGGCATCGTCGACACGCCCGCCTTCATGCCGGTCGGCACCGCCGCCACGGTCAAGGCCATGACGCCCGAAGCCGTGCGCGCGACCGGCGCCCAGATCGTGCTCGCCAACACCTACCATCTCATGCTGCGCCCCGGCGCCGAGCGCGTGGCGAAGCTCGGCGGCCTTCATCGCTTCATGAATTGGCCCGGGCCGATCCTGACCGATTCCGGCGGCTATCAGGTCATGTCGCTCGCCCCCTTGCGCGAGCTCGACGAATCCGGGGTCGCGTTCCAATCCCACATCGACGGCAGCCGCCATCGACTCACGCCCGAGCGCTCGATCGAGATCCAGCATCTCCTCGATTCGACCGTCACCTTGGCGCTCGACGAATGCACCTCGTGGCCGTGCGACCCGGAGACCGCCGAGCGCTCGATGTTGCTCTCCTCGCGTTGGGCCGCGCGCTCCAAGGCGGCGTTCCGCGCGCGTCCCGGCTACGGCCTCTTCGGCATCGTCCAGGGCAGCGTCTATCCCGAGCAACGCCGGCGCTCGGCCGCGGCCCTGACCGCGCTCGGCTTCGACGGCTACGCGATCGGCGGGCTCGCGGTCGGCGAAGGCCAGGTTGCGATGTTCGCGGCGTTGGACGCGACCGTGCCCCATTTGCCCGACGCGAGCCCGCGTTACCTCATGGGCGTGGGCAAGCCCGACGACATCGTGGGCGCCGTCCTGCGCGGCGTCGACATGTTCGATTGCGTGCTGCCGACGCGCTCGGGGCGCACCGGCCAGGCCTTCACGCGCCGCGGCCCGGTCAATCTCCGGAACGCGCGCCACGCGGAGGACCCGCGTCCGCTCGATGCCGAGTGCCGGTGCGCGACCTGCACCGGCTACAGCCGCGCCTATCTGCATCATCTCGTGAAGGCGCAGGAAATCCTGGCGTCGATGCTGCTCACCGACCACAATCTCGTCTATTACCAGGCGCTCATGGCGGGGCTACGCGGGGCGATCGAGGCGGCCTGCCTCGACGATTTCGCCGCCCGCTTCGAGGCCGACCAGGCCGCGGGCGACATCCAGCCGCTCTGAGCGCCCATCGACCGGGCCCGGACGCACGTGTATCATCCGCGCGCCATGAAGAAGCACTCGGCCTACGACCTCACCATCCTCGGGAAGCCCGCGAAGCAGCCCGCCTCGCCCGACTTGGCGCGCCTCGAGACGGTGCCCAATCCGGACCCGAAGGCGCTTTACCTCGTGCGCTTCGCGGCGCCCGAATTCACCTGCCTCTGCCCCGTCACGGGCCAGCCCGACTTCGCCCATCTCGTGATCGATTACGCGCCGGCGAAGCGCCTCCTCGAGAGCAAGTCGCTCAAGCTCTATCTCGGCGCCTTCCGCAATCACAGCGCCTTCCACGAGGAAACTACGCTCGCGATCGCGAAGCGCCTCGAATCAGCGCTCGCGCCGCGTTGGCTCAGGATCGGCGGCTATTGGTATCCGCGCGGCGGCATGCCGATCGACGTGTTCTACCAATCGGGCGCGCCGCCCGCGGGCCTGTGGCTGCCGGACCAGGGGGTGGCACCCTATCGCGGACGCGGCTAGGCCGCGGATGAGCGGCGCCCTCGTCCAACGCATCCGGGACAAGGCCGCCGAGCTCGGCTTCGCAGGCGTCGCCATCGCGCCCGCGCGCCTCGACGACGAGACGCGGCGCGATCTCGCGTCCTTCCTCGCGGCGAAGTATCACGGCGACATGGATTGGCTCGCCGACACCGCGGCGCGGCGCGGCGATCCCCGCACGCTCTGGCCCGAGGCCAAGAGCGTCATCATGCTGGCACTCGACTACGGGCCCGAAGGCGATCCGCTCGCCCTCCTCGCGCGGCGCGAGCGCGGTGCGATCTCGGTCTATGCGCGCGGCCAGGATTATCACGACGTGATCAAGCGCCGCCTGCGCGTGCTCGGGCACTGGCTGGTCGAGACGGCGGGCGGCGACGTGAAGCTCTTCGTCGACACGGCACCGGTGATGGAGAAGCCGCTCGCCGAGGCTGCGGGGCTCGGCTGGCAGGGGAAGCACACCAACCTCGTCTCGCGCCGCCACGGCTCGTGGCTCTTCCTCGCCTCGCTCTTCACCACCCTCGAGCTCGAGCCCGACCGGCCCGAGCGCGACCGTTGCGGGAGCTGCCGACGCTGCCTCGATGTCTGCCCGACGAACGCGTTCCCCGCGCCCTACCGGCTCGACGCGCGGCGCTGCATCTCCTACCTCACCATCGAGCACAAGGGTCCGATCCCGCGCGCCTTGAGGCCCGCGCTCGGGAACCGCATTTATGGCTGCGACGACTGCCTCGCGGTCTGCCCCTGGAACAAATTCGCCGCGCGCACGCGCGAATACGCGTTCCTGCCGCGGGTCTACCTCACCGCACCCCGGCTCGCCGACCTCGCCGACCTCGACGAGGCGGGTTTCCGCACCCTCTTCGCGGGCTCGCCCATCAAGCGCATCGGCCATGCGCGCTTCCTGCGCAATGTCCTGATCGCGATCGGCAACAGCGGAGCGCCGGAGCTCATGCCGAGCGTCGAGCGCCGTCTCGACCACCCGTCGCCTCTCGTACGCGGCAGCGCCGTGTGGGCGCTCGGCCGCCTCGCCCCGGCGGCGCGCGTTCGCGCTCAGTACGAGCAGTTTTTTCCACTCGAATACGACCCTGACGTGCAAGACGAGTGGCGCGCGGCGGTTTTCGCGCCTGCGGCGTCGCTCGCGTAAACGCCGCTCGAAATTCAATTCTTAATGTTCTGCGGCGCGCACGATCCGCTCAGCATCGGGAATGGTCGCAGGAATGTACTATTAGCAATTGCGACTCGTGGGTGCGCCCACTAAACTTGAGCCCGACGGCACACGTTCGACGCGTTTGGGCCGCCGGGGGGATTTGGAGCGCGGAAACTCGCGTTCCAGAAGGAGGTCGGATGGCGAAGGGATCGAGAATACCGATCCCCGACTACCATCGTTTCGCGCGTGTTCTCCGGCGAGGAAGGGCGCATACGATCGGGGAGCACAAAGCCATGCCAAGGACGATTTTTCCCAAATCGGTCGAACCGAGCGGCAACGGAATTCCGGGCGAATGCAGCGCGGGAAGCGCTGGCAAGGAACGCGTCGCCCTCATGAAAAGTCTCGAATGCCTATGCGGCGAGGCCGAGCGCGCGCAATTGCCGCTGGTGGCGAACCTGATCGGCGCCGCGGTCGAGGCGATTCGCGACGAGCTCGACGGCCCCCTCGGCGTCGCGCGCGCGGCCGCCGCCGACCTCGCCTTCTCGCTGCCGGACTTCTCGGCCAACGGCCTCCTGACCGACGGCATCGGCACCGACATCGAGGACGAGGATTTCTTCGACGACGAGGACTAGGCGGCGCGGCCTAGGCGGCGCTGGGTACCTCGGCGAAAGCGGCGCGCGCGCACGCGAGCGCCGCCGCCGCTTCCTCGGCCTCCGCGCTCGCATCGCGGATCAACGCGGCGCCGGCGCCCGCAAGGTGGACGTCGACGCTCAAGCGCCGGCGCCAGGTCCTGGCCCCCGCGACCCCCTGATAGAGCCCGAGCATATGGCGCGTGAGCGCGTGGAGCGGCGTGCCGCGCGCGAGCCACGCTTCGGCGTAGGCGGCGAAGCGCGCGGCCACGTCGGCGCGCGTCGGCACTGGCGCGTCCCGGTCGAAAAAGCGCCGGTCGGCCGCCGCCAACATGTAGGGGTCGCGATAGGCGGCGCGCCCGATCATGACGCCGTCGACCGTCTCGAGCTGCGCCGCCGCCTGATCGAGCGTCTCGATCCCGCCATTGAGCGCGGTCTCGAGAGCGGGATTGTCGCGCTTCAGGCGGTGCACCACGTCGTAGCGCAAGGGCGGGATTTCGCGGTTTTCCTTCGGGCTCAAGCCGTCGAGCCAGGCCTTGCGCGCGTGGATCGCGAAGCTCGCGGCGCCCGCGTCCGCGAGGCGGCGCACGAGATCCTCGAGCGCCTCGTAGGATTCGTGACGGTCGATGCCGATACGCGTCTTGACCGTGACCGGGATCTTGACCGCGCTTGTCATCGCGCGGATCGATGAAGCGACCAACGCGGGCTCGGCCATGAGGCAGGCGCCGAAGCGCGCGGCCTGCACCCGGTCGCTCGGGCAGCCGAGATTGAGGTTGATCTCGTCGTAGCCGAAGGCTTCGCCGATGCGCGCGCATTCGGCGAGCGCGTCGGGGTCCGAGCCGCCGAGCTGGAGCGCCAAGGGCCGCTCGGCGGGGTCGAAGCCGAGAAGCCGCGCTCGGTCGCCGCGGAGCACGGCGCCGGTCGTGATCATTTCGCTGTAAAGCAGCGTGCGCTTGGTGAGGAGGCGCAGGAAATAGCGGCAATGCCGGTCGGTCCGGTCCATCATGGGGGCGACCGACAGGCGCCGGCTCGGGCCGGCCGCGCGCATTCCGCGCTCGGTTTCGATCTCTGTCACGGTTTCGATCCCAACCATGGGCCGAGCCATACACCGGCGCGGGTCCCGAGCGCAATGCGCAGGCCCCCTACCCCAATCCAGCCCTGTACCCCAATCCAGCCCAACGCCCTATTCCAACCCAGCGCCTCATTCCGGCCAACGCCTCATTCCGGCCCAGCGCCCCATTCCCGCCACGACAAGTTCATGCCCGCTTCATGGCGATGTCAGCTCGAGACGCCATTTCCGAGCGAGAGAGTGCGGTGCCGCGCGCGCCGACCCTCGCGTTCGAATCCCCTTCACTTCGAGCCAAGGAGATCGTCATGAATCGTCTGTTTCTCGCGTCTCTCGTCGGCGCGGCCCTCTTTGCCGCACCCGCCGCCTTCGGCGCCGAGGTCCATCCCGCGCATCCGGCGAAGCTCGCCTATCCGGTGTGCGATGCGACCCACAAGGACCACTGCATCGAGCTCGGCAAATACGCCTTCATCGACAAGCTCGCCGTGCGCGACTATCCGCAATGCGCGCGCATCGAAAGCGTCGACCGGCGCGCGGCGTGCATCGAATCGTCCTATCGCGGCGTCAAGCACCCGGCCTGACGTCGAAAGCCGCGGGAACTAAGCGCGGTTCTTTTCCTTGGCCGCGAGCGACGTCGCGCGGATCTTGGAGAGCGTCGTGCGCGGCGAGATCGCGTCGGGATCGATCCTGAGCTCGAGCAAGGCCGCGCGGCCGGCGTTGCGCGCGCGCGCGAAGGCGGGCGCGAATTCCTCGGTGCGCTCGACGGTCTCGCCGTGAAGGCCGTAGGCGCGCGCAAGCGCCGCGAAGTCCGGATTAACCAATGCGGTGCCGCTGACGCGCGCCGGGTATTCGCGCTCCTGATGCATGCGGATCGTGCCGTACATGCCGTTGTTGACGACCAGGAAGATGGTCTTGGCGCCGTATTGCATGGCGGTCGCGAGCTCCTGGCCGTTCATCAGAAAATCGCCGTCGCCGCTGACCGACAGCACCGTGCGTCCGGGATAGGCGATCGCGGCCGCGACCCCCGCGGGCACGCCATAGCCCATCGAGCCGTTGGTGGGCGCGATCTCGCTCGCGAGCGCGCGGTAATGCCAGAACCGGTGGACCCAGCCCGCGAAATTGCCCGCGCCGTTGCACAGGATCGTGTCGGCCGGGAGCGCCTTCTGGAGCGAGGCGACGATCTCGGCGAGCTGGAGCGATCCGGGCGCCACGACCGGCGTCGAGTAGGCGAGATAATCCGCGTGGCCCTTTTCCGTCGAGGCGGCCCAAGCGCCGCTCGCGACCGGCTCCAGCGCGCGCGCGGCTGCGGCGAACGGCGCCATGCCCGCATTGATCGCGAGCTCGGGCTGATAGACGCGGCCGAGCTCCTCCATGCCGGGATGCACGTGGATCAATTTCTGGCGCGGGCGCGGCACGTCGAACAGCGTATACCCGCCCGTGGTCATTTCGCCGAGCCGCGGGCCGACGGCGAGCACCAGGTCCGCCTCGCGCGCGCGCTCGAGGAGGGCCGGTGCCGGTCCGATGCCGAGATCGCCCACGTAGCAGGGATGGAGATTGTCGAACCGGTCCTGGGCGCGGAAGCTGGTCGCGACCGCGAGCCGGTTCGCCTCGGCGAAAACGCGCATGTCGTTCCACGCCTCGTGGGTCCAGGTCCCGCCGCCCAACAGAAGCAGCGGCCGCTTCGACGCCGCGAGCAGCGAGCGCAACGCCGCCATGTCCGCGGGTGCCGGATGCGCTTGGACCGGCTTATGCGGCGCCGCGTCGCCCACCGAGGACGGCTCGCGCAGCATGTCCTCGGGCAGCGCCACCACCACCGGCCCGGGCCGGCCCGAGGTCGCGAGCGCGAAGGCATGGCCGACGATCTCGGGGATACGCGACGGGTCGTCGATCTGGGTCGCCCATTTCGCGACCGTGCCGAACATGGCGCGGAAATCGATTTCCTGGAACGCCTCGCGTCCCCCGTGGTCGCGCGCGACCTGGCCCACGAACATGACGAGCGGCGTCGAATCCTGGTGCGCGGTATGGATGCCGACGCTCGCGTTGGTCGCACCCGGCCCGCGCGTCACGAAGCAGATGCCGGGCTTCCCCGTGACCTTGCCGTAGGCGTCCGCCATGTAGGCGGCGCCGCCCTCCTGCCGGCACACGACCAATCGTATGTCGTCGCGCGCGTCGTAGAACGCATCGAGGGCCGCGAGATAGCTCTCGCCCGGCACGCAGAAGACGGTATCGACGCCGTTGAGCTTGAGCTGGTCGACCAGGATCTGGCCGCCGGTGCGCATATTGGGTCGTTCGGCCATGACGGCTTTTTCTCCCATCGGGTCCGTGGCTTGGCTTCCGTGGCTGGGCATCCGTGGCTTGGCAAGGGTCGCGCGGACGCGTGCAGGGATTGGATCGGCGCCGATACTGGTAGCGCCCGGGCCAGCGCTTGTCCAGGCCGCGCGCGGGACGCCATGACCCCCTTGCCTGGGTCGGCCCGTGCCGCTTAACTCCGGGGAACGCGGCACGGCACCGCAGGGAGGAACGAGGCCATGGGCGAAATGCGGAACAACCTCATCGGCGGCGCCTGGATCGCGGGGACCAACGCGCGCGAGGACGTGAACCCGTCCGACCTCAAGGACCTGGTGGGCCTTTATGCCCAGGCCGGCGCCGAGGAGACGCGCCAGGCCATCGCGGCGGCGAAGGCGGCGTTTCCTGCCTGGTCGGTCTCGACCCCCCAGGTGCGCGCCGATGCGCTCGATGCGGTGGGAAGCGAGATTCTCGCGCGCAAGGACGAGCTCGGGCGCCTGCTCGCGCGCGAGGAAGGCAAGACGCTCCCCGAGGCGATCGGCGAGGCGACGCGCGCGGGCCAGATCTTCCGCTTCTTCGCGGGCGAGGCGCTGCGCATCCAGGGCGACAAGGTCGCGTCCACCCGTCCCGGCGTCGAGATCGAGGTCACGCGCGAGCCCTTGGGCGTGGTCGGCATCATCACGCCGTGGAATTTCCCGATCGCGATCCCGGCCTGGAAGATCGCGCCGGCCCTTTGCTACGGCAATTGCGTCGTGTTCAAGCCGGCCGACCTCGTGCCCGGCTCGGCCTGGGCGCTCGCCGAGATCATCCAGCGCGCGGGCCTGCCCGCGGGCGTGTTCAATCTCGTGATGGGGCGCGGCTCGGTCGTGGGCGAGGCGATCCTGAGCTCGCCCGATATCGCGGGCGTGAGCTTCACGGGCTCGGTCTCGACCGGGAAGCACGTGCTGATGAAATCGGCCGAGCGGCCCTTCAAGGTCCAGCTCGAGATGGGCGGCAAGAACCCGCTCGTGGTGCTCGACGACGCGGCGATCGACACCGCCGTCAATTGCGCGGTCAACGGCGCCTTCTTCTCGACCGGCCAACGTTGCACCGCGTCCTCGCGCCTCATCGTGACCGAGGGCATCCACGACCGGTTCGTCGGCGCCTTGGCCGCGCGCATGAAGGCGCTCAAGGTGGACAACGCGCTGAAGCCGGGAGTCGAGATCGGCCCGGTGGTGGACCAGAGCCAGCTCGACCAGGATCTCGAGTATATCGGCCTCGGCCAACGCGAGGGGGCCAAGCTGGTCGCGGGCGGCGAGCGGCTCAACCGCGAGACCGAGGGATTCTATCTCTCGCCCGCGCTCTTCACCGAGACCACCAACGACATGCGCATCAACCGCGAAGAGATTTTCGGACCGGTGGCGACGGTGATCCGGGTCAAGGGCTACGACGAGGCGCTCGCGACCGCGAACGACACGAGCTTCGGCCTCTCGTCGGGCATCTGCACCGGCTCGCTCAAACATGCGAGCCACTTCAAGCGCCATTCCCAGGCGGGCATGGTGATGGTCAATCTCCCCACCGCCGGGGTCGATTACCACGTGCCGTTCGGCGGCCGGAAGGGCTCGAGCTTCGGCCCGCGCGAGCAGGGCCGCTACGCGGTCGAGTTCTACAGCTCGGTCAAGACCAGCTACATCGCGCCCTGACTCGGGGCGTCCGGCGCGCGCTCGGCACGCGCGCGCATGACTTAGATCAAGCGGGATTTCATAAATCCGTTACAGCGGCTGTAACGCTACCGTCACGTATTTTTCTTAATTTCACGTCGCTTGCATTGCGACTGCGCCGGGGGGTGCAGGGGGATTTGCTGTGCAATTTAAGCCACCTCAGCAATCCGAACGATGGAGGACAATTTGAACCGGAACCCGAAAACCGCGCTCCGCGCCGGGAGCGCGATGAAGGTCGTTGCCGTCGCGGCGCTCGCCGCCGGCCTCATGCTTGGCGCCAACACGGCATCCGCCGAAACCAACATCCTCGAGACGGGCTCGACGCTGCTTTACCCGCTGTTCAATCTCTGGGTCCCGGATTACGCGAAGAGCCATCCGGACGTGAAGATCACCACCCAGGGCACCGGCAGCGGCACCGGCATTTCGGAGGCGATCTCGGGCGTCGCGCAGATCGGCGCGTCCGACGCCTACATGAGCGATGCCCAGATGAAGAAGAGCCCGGGCATGCTCAACATCCCCCTCGCCATCTCGTCGCAGATGATCAACTACAACGTGCCGGGCTTCAACGACAAGCATTTGAAGCTGAGCGGCCCGGTCTTGGCCGGAATCTACGACGGCAAGATCAAGTACTGGGACGACGCGGCGATCGCGAAGCTAAATCCGGGCGAGAAGCTGCCCCATGACGTCATCGTGCCGGTCCACCGCACGGACGGCAGCGGCGATACCTTCATCTTCACCCAGTACCTCTCGTTCAGCACACCGTCCTGGGAGAAGTCGACCGGCTACGGCACGACCGTGAGCTGGCCCGCGGTCCAGGGTGGCATCGGCGCCGAGGGCAACCCGGGCATGGTGAACGCGAGCAAGACCACGCCCTATTCGATCGCGTATATCGGCATTAGCTTCAAGAACGCGACCGACCAGTCCAAGCTCGGCGAGGCGATGCTCGAGAACAAGGCCGGGAAGTTCGTGCTGCCCGACGCCAAGACCGTCGGCGCCGCCGTGAAGGCGACCGCCGCGAAGACCCCGAAGGACGAGCGCATCAGCCTGATCTTCGCGCCCGGCTCGGAGTCCTATCCGATCATCAACTACGAGTACGCGATCGTGAACACCAAGCAGCCCTCGGCCGACGTGGCCAAGGCGGTCAAGGCGTTCCTCGATTGGGATATGGGGGCGAGCGAAGGCAACGCGCCCCACTTCATGAAGGCGGTCGGCTTCGTGCCGCTCCCGTCCGCGATCGCGACCCTGAGCAAGGACCAAGTCGCGAAGGTCGAATAGGGACGCCCCGGAACGAACGTGCGGGGCCGGTGTCGAGCCGCACCGGCCCCGGCACGGCATTGCGACGGGGAGTCCCCGCGATGAAGTTCAAGAACTGGCTTGCCATCCTCGCGGGCGTGCTCCCGGCGAGCCTGGCGGCGGTCGTCATTTTTCTCACGATCTACGCCTGGCCGGCGATCGTCTTCAACGGCGTCGGGTTCTCCGTGCGCAACATGTGGAACCTCGGCAACCTCTATGCCGATTCGGTCACCGTGCATGGCGTCGTGCTCCAGCCCGGCGCGAATTACGGCATCCTGTTCCTGATCGCGGGCACGCTGCTCTCGACGCTCATCGCCCTCGTCCTCGCGGTTCCGATCGGAACCGGCGCCGCGATCTTCCTCGCCGAGATCGTGCCGGGGCATCTGCGCGTCTGGATCTCGTTCTTCGTCGAGCTCCTCGCCGCGATCCCGAGCGTGGTGTTCGGCCTCTGGGGCTACGTGGTGCTGATTCCGTTCCTCTCGAACCATCTGTTCCCGTTCATGGAGCATACGATCGGCTTCATCCCGTTCTTCCAGGGCCCGACCGGAAGCGGCTACGGGCTCCTCACCGCGGGCATCGTGCTCGCCATGATGATCGTGCCGCTGATCGCGGCCACGCTGCGCGACGCGATCGTGTTCCAGCCCGCGACGCTCCGCGAGGCGTCGATGGCGCTCGGCGCGACCCGCTTCGAGACCGTGTGGTACGTGGTGCTGCCGCGCACGCGGCGCGTCCTCATCGGCGCGACCTTCCTCGCCCTCGGCCGCGCGCTCGGCGAGACCATGGCGGTCCTGATGGTGAGCGGCAATGCGCTCAATTACCTCCCCGGCAACATCTACTCGCCGATCTCGACCATGGCGGCCTTCATCGTCTCGCAGCTCGACAGCGCGCTCCAGGACCCGTCCGGCATGGCGGTCAAGTCGCTCGCCGAGATCGCGCTCGTGCTGTGTGTCATCTCGGTCGCGATCAACGCGCTCGCGCGCATGATGCTGCTGGTCTGGAGCCGCTCCGCGGCACGCCATGGGACCGTCTGACATGAGCGCGGAAACCATCCTCGCCCCGCGCCGCAACCATCACATGCGCCTCTCGCGCCGCTTGGGCAGCGCCGCGAGCTGGACGCTGATGGGCCTCGCCTTGCTGCTGCTCTCGATCATCATGGTGTGGATTCTCGAGGTCGTGTTCGCGCGCGGCTGGAACGCCATGTCGGTTTCCCTCTTCACCACCGTGACGCAAGGTACCGGCGGCGGGCTCCTGAACGCGATCGAGGGTACCGCGGTCCTGTCCGCAGGCGGACTTTTGCTCGCGGTGCCGTTCGGCATGGCGGCCGGCATCTACGCCTCGGAGTTCCGCCAGTCGCGCTGGGCGAACACGATTCTGTTCCTCGCCGACGTGCTGGTGGGCGTGCCCTCGATCGTGATGGGCTATTTCGGCTACGTCACCATGGTCGAATGGCTGGGCTGGAACTTCTCGGTCGCCGCGGGTGCGATCATCCTCGGCATCATCTGTCTTCCCTACATCTGCCGCACCACCGAGCTCGCCTTGCGCCAGGTGCCGGGCGAGCTGCGCGAGGCGGCCTACGCGCTCGGCGCGGGCGACCGCAAGGTGATCCTGAGCGTGTGCGTGCCGGCGGCGTTGCCCGGAATCCTGACCGGCATTCTCCTGTCCCTCGCGATCTCGGTCGGCGAGACGGCGCCGCTCCTCTATACCGCCGGCTGGTCGAGCTATCTCTGGGACGGGAAGCTGATCCATTCGCCCATCGGCTACCTCACCTACGCGATCTGGACCTTCATCAACGAGCCGTTCGCCTCGGCCAACGCCCTTGCCTATGCGGCCGCGTTCCTGGTGACCGGCTTCGTGCTCGCGATCAACATCCTCTCGCGCTTCGTGCTCGGCCGCAGCCATACTTGACCGGCCGCAACGCGCTCGAGTCGCCGGCAGGGACGGCGCCCGCGGTCCAATATCGAGTCGCGTGCTGGTGCCGGCCGCTCAGGTGCCCGCCGGCGCGCCGCTCCATCGGCAAACGGTCATAGGTCAGGCAAACGGCCATTTCCCTGAAAGGCCAGGACCCGTCATTTCCAGCGGCCAATGACCGCAAATATTAAATTCCTGTAATCCCCGGCCGGCCGCGCGGGCCGTCACAAATCCGCATCATAACTGTCACGGAAGGTTTACCGGCCCCGCTTAGGGTGCGCGCGGCGCGGCGAGTTTGGAACCCATGGGGGAGCCCCTCTGTGCGCGACCGCGCCGAACTCATCCGGAGGTGGAAATGAGAAGACATATTTTGGCAGCCGTCGCGGCGACGGTCGTCGCGCTCGGTTGCGCCGGCGCTCACGCCGCGAACCTGACCGGCGCGGGCGGCACGGCGATCTACCCGGTGCTCGCCAAGTGGGCCGACAAATACGCCACGGATAAAGGCGATTCGGTCAATTACCAGGCGATCGGCTCCGGCGGCGGCATCAAGCAGATCGAATCCAAGACCGTTCTGTTCGCCAACACCGACATGCCGCTCAAGCCCGAGGATCTCGAGAAGAACAACCTGATCCAGTTCCCGCAGGTGATCATCTCGATCGTGCCCGTCGTGCACTTGGCCGGCATCGCGCCCGGCGAGCTCGTGTTCGACGGCCCGACCCTCGCCGACATCTATCTCGGCAAGATCAAGTACTGGGACGACGCGGCGATCAAGAAGCTCAATCCCGAGGCCAAGCTCGCGCACGCCGCGATCACGGTCGTGCACCGCTCGGACGGCTCGGGCACCACCTTCAACTTCACCAACTACCTCTCGAAGGTGAGCGACGAGTGGAAGTCCAAGGTCGGCGACAACACCTCGGTCGACTGGCCCGTGGGCGTGGGCGGCAAGGGCAATGCCGGCGTCGCCTCCTACGTGCAGCAGGTCGACGGCGCCATCGGCTACGTCGAATACGCCTACGCGATGGAGAACAAGCTCACCTACGCCGACATGATCAACAAGGACGGGAAGCGCGTGAAGCCGACCATGGACGCGTTCCAGGCGGCGGCCGCGCATGCCGACTTCTCGAAGGTGCGCAACTTCTACCTGATCCTGACCGATCAGCCGGGTGCGACCAGCTGGCCCATCACGGCGGCCACCTACATGCTGATGCGCACCGATTCCGACCCCGCGCAGAACCTTCTCGCCCTCAAGTTCCTCGACTGGGCGCTCAAGGACGGCCAGGCGCAGGCCAAGGCGCTCGACTACGTGCCGCTGCCCGACGACGTCGTGAAGCAGATCGAGGAAAGCTGGAACAAGTCGCTCAAGAGCCCGAACGGCAAGCCGATCTGGACCATGTAACGCGAACTCCGGCGTGCCGGCGTCGCTCGACGCGCGGCCGCGGAGCGGAACCGGGGGCCGGAGCGCACGCTCCGGCCCTTTTTCGCGAGAGCCGCGGCGGGCGCGCCGCGCGCCCCCGGCCGGATTTGCGGGCGGCCGGGCGGGCAGGCGGCCCGACCTGCGGCCGTTCATATACCTTACCGAATATTAATTCCGCCGCCACGGCCGCTTTAGGCGCGCCATCCATATTCTCAGGCAACCTCACTCCGGCCGCTCGGTCCGGGGCAACCGAATCGTCTCTGAAGCCAAGGAGTACGCGATGAGTTCCATGCGTCTTTCCCGCCGCGCCGGCTTTGCCGGCCTGGCGCTCGCCGCCGCCATGTTCCTGAGCGCGGCAATCTCGGCGCCGGTCTATGCGGCCGATGCGCCGACGAGCTTCGCCCCGCTGGTGCAGCGCGTGGCGCCCGCCGTGGTCAACGTTTCCACCACGGAGACCGTCAAGGGCGGGCCGGCGATGGACTTCCCGTTCCAGGATCTGCCGCCCGATTCGCCGTTCCGCGACTTCTTCAAGCACTTCTTCAACGGGCCGATGGGCCAGGGTCAGGGCGGCAACCAGCCGATGATCGAGCACTCGCTCGGCTCCGGCTTCATCATCGATCCCTCGGGCTACATCGTCACCAACAATCACGTGATCAAGGGCGCGACCCTGATCAACGTCATCCTGTCCGACGGCAAGACCTACAAGGCGAAGCTGGTCGGGCGCGACGAGCGCACCGACCTCGCGCTCCTCAAGATCGACGCCGACCATCCGCTCCCCTTCGTGAAATGGGGCGACAGCAGCAAGGCCAAGGTGGGCGATTGGGTGATCGCGGTCGGCAATCCCTTCGGCCTCGGCGGCACGGTCACGGCCGGCATCGTCTCGGCGCGGGGCCGCGATCTCCATGAGGGACCCTACGACAGCTTCATCCAGACCGATGCCGCCATCAACCGCGGCAACTCCGGTGGCCCCATGTTCAACATGGACGGCCAGGTTATCGGCATCAACAGCGCCATCTACTCGCCGAACGGCGGCAGCGTCGGCATCGGCTTCGCCATCCCCTCGGATCTCGCGAAGCCCGTGATCGCCCAGCTCCGCGCCCATGGCTCGGTCGAGCGCGGCTGGCTCGGCGTGCAAATCCAGGAGGTCTCGCCCGACGTGGCCGAGAGCCTCGGCCTCAAGACCGCCGAGGGCGCCCTCGTCGCCAAGGTCAACAACGGCAGCCCGAGCGCTGCGGCCGGCGTCCACCAGGGCGACGTGATCCGCGGCTTCAACGGCAAGACGGTCAAGACCTTGCGCGATCTCACGAGCGCGGTCGCGGATACCCGCCCGGGCTCGCACGCGCCGCTCACGGTGTGGCGCGACGGCCATGAGGTGACCCTCAACGTCGAGGTGGGCAAGATGCCCGCCCAGGTCACCGCCGAGAACGAGACCCCGAGTGCCGCGCCGGCGCCTTCGGCCAAGGAGACCAAGGTCGCCTCCCTGGGCCTCACGCTCGGCGTCCTGACCGACGACTCGCGCCACGAGCTCGGCCTCGATGCCGACGTGAAGGGCGCCCTCGTCACCGACGTCGAGGACGGTGCGGCCGCCTCGGAGCACGGCCTGCGGCCGGGCGACGTCATCCTCAAGGTCGGCCAGCACACGGTGACCACGCCCAAGGAGGCCGCCGACCGCATCGCCGAGGCGAAGAGCGCCAAGCAGAAGGCGGTCCTCCTTCTCCTCGACCGCCGCGGCAACCAGCTCTTCGTGGCCCTGCCGCTATCCCAGGCCTGAGCTTGCCGGCAGGCCGCCCTCTCCCCGCCCCCCGGGGAGAGGGCGCCGGGCGCGCGGCCGAGGCCACCTGTTCCGATTGCCACTGACGATTGCTACTGTCCCGCCATGCGCATACTGGTCATCGAGGACGATGCCGCCACGGCCGATTACCTCGTCAAGGGGCTCAACGAGAGCGGCTACGTCACCGACCGCGCCGGCGACGGCCGCGACGGGCTTTTCAAGGCGCTCAGCGAGAGCTACGACGCCATGATCGTCGATCGCATGCTGCCGGAGCTTGACGGCCTCTCGATTGTGCAGACCCTGCGCGCCCAGGGCCGCCGCACGCCGGTGCTGATCCTTTCCGCCCTCGCCCAGGTCGACGACCGGGTCAAGGGCCTGCGCGCCGGCGGCGACGACTATCTCACCAAGCCTTTCGCCTTCTCCGAGCTCCTCGCGCGCCTCGAGGCCGTGCTGCGGCGGGGCGGCGGCGAGGGCGCCGAGCAGCGCCTCAAGGTCGACGACCTCGAGATGGACCTCCTCGCCCGCACCGTGCGCCGCGCGGGCAAGCCCATC
>DATJLQ010000174.1:0-17082 GCA_035509415.1 Alphaproteobacteria bacterium | reverse complement strand
AGCGCCAGGCCGGCGACGACGATCAAAGCAGCAACCCTCATCATGCGACGCATCCTGACCAGCCATGCCTCGAAGCGGCGCAGGCGGCCGCGCAGCCCCGAGCGCCATAATAGCGATTTTCCCGCGTTTGCGGCGTTTCTGCGGGCGCCGCCGCGCCTTGCGCGCTTTTCGGCCCCCTCCTATATACCGGCCAGCTTCGGCGGGACGGAACGACCGTCTCGCCGGCAATAATGGAGCATCGGGGACCGGAAAAAGCGCGGACGGGAGTCTGTCGGCTTTCTTCCCAAGCCTGGCCGCTTCGGGGCCTCGCGGTCTCGCGAAACATGGGGAAAGCAACAATGGCTAAAGTCATCGGCATTGACCTGGGGACGACCAATTCCTGCGTCGCGGTCATGGAGGGCGCGACGCCGAAGGTGATCGAGAATTCGGAAGGCGCGCGCACGACGCCCTCCATCGTCGCCTTCACCGACGACGGCGAACGTCTCGTCGGCCAACCCGCCAAGCGCCAGGCGGTCACCAACCCTGAGCGCACCTTCTTCGCCATCAAGCGTCTCATCGGCCGTTCCTTCGAGGACCCGATGACCAAGAAGGACATGGGCCTCGTCCCTTACAAGATCATCAAGTCCTCCAACGGCGACGCCTGGGTCACCTCGGACGGCAAGCCGTATTCGCCCTCGCAGATTTCCGCCTTCGTCCTGCAGAAGATGAAGGAGACGGCGGAGGCCTATCTCGGCGGCCAGGTCACGCAGGCCGTCATTACGGTTCCCGCCTATTTCAACGACGCCCAGCGCCAGGCGACCAAGGACGCCGGCAAGATCGCCGGGCTCGAGGTGCTGCGCATCATCAACGAGCCGACCGCGGCTGCGCTGGCCTACGGCCTCGACAAGAAGAAGGCCGGCACAATCGCCGTCTACGATCTCGGCGGCGGCACCTTCGATATTTCGATCCTCGAGATCGGCGACGGCGTGTTCGAGGTCAAGTCGACCAACGGCGACACGTTCCTGGGCGGCGAGGATTTCGACCAGCGCATCATCGACTACCTGGCCGACGAATTCAAAAAGGAGCAGGGCATCGATCTTAGAAAGGACCGGCTCGCGCTCCAGCGCCTCAAGGAGGCGGCGGAGAAGGCGAAGATCGAGCTCAGCTCGGCGATGCAGACGGAGGTCAACCTCCCCTTCATCACCGCCGACCAGACCGGCCCGAAGCACCTCAACATCAAGCTCACGCGCGCGAAGCTCGAGGCCCTGGTCGAGGAGCTGATCGCGCGCACCGTCGAGCCCTGCAAGGCCGCACTCAAGGACGCCGGCCTCAAGGCGTCGGAGATCGACGAAGTGGTGCTGGTGGGCGGCATGACGCGCATGCCCAAGGTGATCGAGACGGTCAAGAACTTCTTCGGGCGCGAGCCGCACCGCGGCGTCAACCCGGACGAGGTGGTGGCCGTGGGGGCCGCGATCCAGGCCGGCGTCTTGAAGGGCGAGGTCAAGGACGTGCTCTTGCTCGACGTGACCCCGCTCTCGCTCGGCATCGAGACGCTGGGCGGCGTGTTCACGCGCCTCATCGACCGCAACACGACGATCCCCACGCGCAAGAGCCAGGTCTTCTCGACCGCCGAGGACAACCAGACCGCGGTCACCATCCGCGTGTTCCAGGGCGAGCGCGGCATGGCGGCGGACAACAAGCTGCTCGGCCAGTTCGACCTGGTGGGCATCGCCCCGGCACCGCGCGGCATGCCGCAGGTCGAGGTCACCTTCGACATCGACGCCAACGGCATCGTCAACGTCCAGGCCAAGGACAAGGCGACGGGCAAGGAGCAGGCGATCCGCATCCAGGCGTCGGGCGGCCTGAACGAGGCCGACATCCAGCGCATGGTCAAGGAAGCCGAGGCGCACGCCGCCGAGGACAAGAAGAAGCGCGAGCTGGTCGAGGCGAAGAACCACGGCGAGGGCCTGATCCACGCGACCGAGCGCAGCTTGAAGGAGCATGGCGACAAGATCGGCGCGGCCGACAAGACCGCGATCGAGAGCGCCATCGCCGACTTGAAGACGGCGCTCGCGGGCGACGACGCCGAGGCGATCAAGACCAAGTCCGACGCGCTCGCGAGCGCCTCGATGAAGCTCGGCGAGGCGATCTACAAGGCGACCCAGGAAAGCGCTGCGGCGCCCGGCGCCGGTCCGTCCTCGGGCGGCGGCAACGCGGGTCCGGGCGCGGCCGGTTCGTCGGGTACGGGCTCGTCGGGTACCGGGCCGTCGGGCGAGAAGGTGGTCGACGCCGACTTCGAGGAGGTCGACGACGACAAGAACAAGAAATCCGCCTGACGCGTCGCGCGTCCGCGGGTATCGATGCATGAGTCCGCCGCCCCGGACCGTTCGGTTGCGGGGCGGCGCTCGTGTCGGGGCTGGGGTTGCGGCGCGCGGCGCGCGCCAACGGGACGCGGCCCGCGGGCCAGGGATAGGGTTAGGCGGTCGTCTTAGGCGATCGGATTAGGGGACCATGGCGAAGGCCGACTATTACCAGACGCTCGGCGTCGACCGCTCAGCAAGCCCGGAGGACCTGAAGAAGGCCTACCGCAAGCTCGCGATGCAGTTCCATCCGGACCGCAATGCGGGCGACAAGGCGGCCGAGCAGAAATTCAAGGACTTGAGCGAAGCCTACGACGTGCTCAAGGACGAGCAGAAGCGCGCCGCCTACGACCGCTTCGGCCACGCGGCCTTCGAGGCGAACGGCGGTGCCGGGCCGGGCGCTCATCCGGGCTTCGACTTCTCGGCCGGCTTCGCCGACATTTTCGACGAGATGTTCGGCGAGTTCACCGGGAACCGCCGGCGCGGCGGCCAGACCGCGGCCGCGCGCGGCTCGGACATGCGCTTCAACCTCGAGATCAGCCTCGAGGAGGCGTTCAAGGGCTCGCAAGCCAAGGTGCGCGTGCCGAGCTCGGTCCAATGCGATCATTGCCATGGCACGGGCTCCGAGGGCGGCAGCCAGCCCGCGACCTGCGAGACTTGCCACGGTCACGGCCGCGTGCGCGCCCAGCAGGGCTTCTTCACCATCGAGCGCACCTGCCCGACCTGCCAGGGCGTGGGCAAGGTGATCAAGGATCCGTGCCGCGTGTGCCACGGCCAGGGCCGCGTCGCTAGAGAGAAGACGCTTTCGGTCGCGATCCCGCCCGGGGTCGAGGACGGCACGCGCATCCGGTTGGCCAACGAGGGCGAGGCCGGCCTGCGCGGCGCGCCGCCGGGCGATCTCTACATCTTCCTCTCGATCCGGCCGCACCCGATCCTGCGCCGCGATGGCGCCAACATTCATTGCCGCGTGCCGATTCCGATGGTGACCGCGAGCATGGGCGGCACGGTCGAGGTGCCCACCATCGAGGGCGTGCGCGCGCGCGTCAACGTCCCCGCCGGGACCCAGAACGGCCACCAGTTCCGCCTGCGCGGCAAGGGCATGTCGGTGCTGCGCTCGAGCCAACGCGGCGACATGTATGTCGAGGCCGTGGTCGAGACGCCGGTCAACCTCTCGAAGCGCCAACGCGAGCTCATGCGCGAGTTCGAGGAAGCGGGCGGGCCCGACAAGAACAGCCCGCAATCGGCCGGCTTCTTCGCCAAGATGCGCGAGTTGTGGGACGATCTGACCGAGTAGCCGTCGCTTGGGGGCTGCGAGGCCTTACCTCCTCCTTCGAGACACCCCGCCGCCGTCCTTCGAGACGCTTGCTACGCAAGCTCCTCAGGACGAGGCGGCGGGGTTCCTCAGGATGAGGGTTACCCAAGCCGATCGCGCCTCCTCGACTGAAACCCCTCCCGGGCACCCGCTCCCATGTGCTAATTGTCGCGCGCGATTGCCTTGGTGCCCGGGCACCGGGGCTTGAGGGAGACGTGCGGTGGCGGCAATCGGGATCGGCATCGTCGGCGCGGCGGGACGCATGGGCCAGGCCCTCGTGCGCGAAGTCGCGCGCACCGAGGGGGCGAAGCTCGCGGGTGGGGTCGAGGCACCCGGCCACGCGTCCCTCGGGCGCGATCTCGGGACCCTCGCCGGGCTCGAGCCGCTCGGGCGGGTACTCGGCGCCGACGCGCGCGCGCTGTTCGAAAACGCCGACGCGGTGCTCGATTTCACGATCCCCGCCGCGTCCCTCGCCCACGCGAGCCTCGCGGCCGAAACTGGGACGGCGCTCGTGATCGGCACCACAGGGATCGATGCGGCGGGGGCGGCCAAGATCCGCGCGGCCGCCGCGAAATGCGCGATCGTCTGGGCCGCGAACATGAGCGTCGGCGTCAATCTGCTCGCGGCCCTGGTCGAGCAGGCGGCGGCGAAGCTCGACCCGCACTACGACATCGAGATTCTCGAGATGCACCACCGCCACAAGGTCGACGCGCCTTCGGGCACGGCGCTCGCCCTCGGGCGTGCCGCCGCCAAGGGGCGCGGCGTCGAGCTCGAGCGCGTCTCGGCGCGCGGGCGCGACGGGCATACCGGGCCGCGGCGTCCGGGCGACATCGGATTCGCGGTGTTGCGCGGCGGCGACGTGGTGGGCGACCACACGGTGATTTTCGCGGGCGAGGGCGAGCGCATCGAGCTCTCCCATCGCGCGGGCGGGCGCGAGCTCTTCGCGCAGGGCGCGGTACGCGCGGCGCTCTGGGCCGTGGGCCGGCCGCCCGGCCTCTATTCCATGCGCGACGTGCTGGGGCTTTAGGGCTAGATCGCGATCCTGGTTTCGATCGCGTCGTAGTCCGCGCGCACGCCACCATGTGCGATGTCGAGTAGCCCCGCCGCCGTTAGCGCTTGGACATCCGCATGGACGTTCGAGTAGTCGCGCTTGAGCGCTTTCGCGAGCGCGCGCACGCTCGCGACCTTGTGCCGGCGCACGTAGCGCAGCAGCTCCATCCGTTTCCCGGTCAGGACGCGGGCGAGGGCGTCCCAGCTCTCGAACGCCAAGTGCCGCTCACGGAATGCTTTGCCGCGCTCGGCGCGGTGCCACGCGTCGATGAACCGGCGCGACGCCTCGTCCTCGATCCTGCCGCCGACCGTGATCTTCACATCGCTCATTTGCCCCCTCGCAGCCTGCGCACGTCGGACCAGAAATCTTCCATCAATCGCTCGACGGTGCTGAACGCATAAACCGACTCGACACCGCGAAAGTGCCGATGATCGCCCTTGCCGCGCTCATTGTCGTATCCGACTTCCCGATTGCCCGGGCGACCGTAGAACAGCGAATACTTCAACCCATGGGTGGACGGCGGAACCGGCTTCGGGACGCGCCAAAGCGCCATCTCCACGATCGCACCGTCGTCGTAATCGATGCGTTGGTGGAGCAGCAGCTCGGCCTTCATCGCCGGACGATGATGGCATGAAAAGCCATATGGTGTCTATGGCCATAAGACTGAAATCCCGGGCCGAAACTTTCGGGGGCATGTGCGAATGCGTCGCTGCGCGTCGATGGCGCGAGTTTTGGACTGTCAGGCGCCGGGACTTTGAACGGCGCGGCATTGGCGCAAGGCGCCGCGGAGAGCCTCCGCGAGCTCGTGGCGCTCCTCGGGCGCCAAGAACGCGCCGATCGCGAGCGTGCGCCCGTGCGACGTGAGTTTCAGCTGGCTATTGTGCTGGGGCGGGTCGTCCATCTCGATCCGGAGCCAATAGGGCTGGAAGCGCCAGGCATGGCGCCGGCCGCTCGGCCCCACGCGCTCGACGACAAGCGCCTCCTCGGTGAGCTTCACGGTCTCGTAGAGACGGCCCGAGCGGTAGCTTGCCTTGAAGGCGATGAAGATCAGGAGCACCGTGAGGGCGATGAAGCCCGAGATCGGCCAGGCGCCGCGCAGCACGAAGAGCGCGCCCGAGAAGAAGCTCATGCCGCAGACGAGCGCCATGAGAATCCAGAACCCCTTGGGCCCGAGGCTTCGATGGGGCATCAGCACCGCGTCGAACAGCACGCGCGGCGCGGGCACTTCCTTCGGGGCGTCGCGATGGTCGGCCATGCAGGATCATATGGGGACCTGCGCGGCCCGGTAAAGACTGCGCTATAAGGACGGGCCATGAGGCTCCTATGAAATCCACGCGCCCAAAGCCGGCACCTGCCCGCAGCGCCAAACCCAAGTCTAGGCACGCCAAGTCCGCGCGCGCCAAGGCGCCGCCCACCAAGGCGCCGCCCACCAAGGCCGCGTCCACGCGCCCGACCCGGATGAAATCGGACGAGATCGAGGAATTCTTCCGCCGCCTCGCGGCCGCGCGCCCGAACCCGCGCGGCGAGCTCGACTACGCGAACCCCTACACGCTTCTCGTGGCCGTGGTGCTCTCGGCCCAGGCGACCGACGCGAGCGTCAACAAGGCGACCGCCCCGCTCTTCAAGCACGTCGATTCGCCGGCGAAGATGCTCGCCCTCGGCGAGGCGAAGCTGCGCGACGCGATCAAGACCATCGGCCTCTTCAACACCAAGGCCAAGAACGTGATGCGCCTCTCGGAGATCCTGGTGCGCGATCATGGCGGCCAAGTGCCGCGCGACCGCGCCGCCCTCGAGGCCTTGCCGGGCGTCGGACGCAAGACCGCGAACGTGGTGCTCAACATCGCGTTCGGCGAGCCCACCATCGCGGTCGACACCCATAATTTCCGGGTCGGCAACCGCACCGGCCTGGCGCCCGGAAAGACCCCTCTCGAAGTCGAGGCGGAGCTCCTCGCGCGCGTGCCCGAGCGCTACCGCCTCCACGCCCATCATTGGCTCATCCTCCATGGCCGCTACGTGTGCAAGGCGCGTAATCCCGATTGCCCGCGCTGCCTCGTGCGCGACCTGTGCCGCTTCAAGGACAAGACCCTCGCCTGATCGAGGCGGGGTTGCGGTCCCGCGCGCTGTTCCCCGCGAATTTGCAAATGATTATCATTTCCATTGACGCGCCCGCCGGAGCCCGCTAGAAACGATCTGCGAACAATTCTTAATTGCAGGTCAGATCGAATGGGGGCGTGCCGATGACGCAGGTTTCGGGGGCCGCGAGGATCGAGGACGGGGACGAGGCGCGGACAGAGCCTCTGCTTCTATGGCGCGGGCCCGCGAGCCGGCTCGCCGCGGCGAGCGAAGTACTCGAGGGCTGGTCGCACGGCGAATCCCGGCCCGCGCCTAAGACTCGAACGCGCGCTGCGACCGCCCTCGCCGTCTCGGCGGCGATCCTGAGCGCGCTCGTCTTCACGCTCGTCGGCATTGGCTCGGTGCACGCCCAGAATGCGCCCACGCTCACTTGGACTCCGGCGACCCCGGCGGCGACTCCGGCGGCGTCAACGCATTCGGACGCGGCACCCGGCTTCTTCACCGGCATCCTCAATCGCGGCAACATGCTCGGCGACATGGGCGGCGTGCGCCCCTGGCTCGGAACCTACGGCGCCACGTTCAATCTCAACGAGGTGAGCGAGGTACTGGGCAACGTCTCGGGCGGCGTCCATCGCGGCTTCGCCTATGACGGGCTCACGACCATGTCCCTGAGCGTCGACACCGGGGCTGCTCTCGGCCTCGAGGGCGGCACGTTCGAGGCGAGCGCGCTTCAGATCCACGGACGCAATCTGAGCGCCCAGAATCTGAGCTCGCTCCAGACCGCGAGCGGCATCGAGGCCGATCGCGCGACGCGGCTCTGGGAACTCTGGTACCAGCAATCCTTCCTCGACGGCGCCGTGGACGCGAAGCTCGGCCAACAGAGCCTCGATCAGGAATTCATGGTGAGCGCCAACGCCCTCCTCTTCGTCAACACCATGTTCGGCTGGCCCATGGTGCCATCGGCGGATTTGCTTTCGGGCGGACCCGCCTATCCGCTTTCGGCGCCCGGCGTGCGCTTGCGCGTAAAGCCGAGCGACCAGCTCACCGGGCTTCTCGGCCTGTTCGACGACAATCCCGCGGGGCCCGGCTCGGGCGATCCGCAGCTGCGCGACGCCTCGGGTACCAGCTTCCGGCTCACCGACAGCCCGCTCGTCATCGGCGAAATCCAATATGCCTTCAACCAGCCGACCGAGGGCGCGATGGATGACGGCAAAAAGTCGCTCGGACTTCCCGGCAGCTACAAGCTCGGCTTCTGGTACGACGCGGGCAAGTTCGCCGACCAGGAGATCGACAATACGGGCCTCTCGCTCGCGAGCCCCGCATCGAGCGGCCAAGCGGCGCAACATCGCGGCGATTACAGCTTCTACGGCGTGGTCGACCAGACGGTCTGGCAGGATCCGGACAGCGCGCGCGCCTTGAGCCTGTTCCTGCGCCCGATGGGGACACCGCTTGCGGACCGCAACCTCATCGTCTTCAGCCTCAATGTCGGCGCGACCCTTAAAGCGCCGTTCCCCGGGCGCGACAACGACACGCTCGGCATCGGCTTCAACCAGGCGCAAGTGAGCGGGCGTGCGAGCGCCCTCGACCGCGACACCAATTTCTACAACGGCACCAACGCTCCGGTGCGCGGCAGCGAGCAGGTCGTCGAGGTCACCTATCAGTATCAGCTGGTCCCCTGGTGGCAACTCCAGCCCGACTTCCAATACACCTTCAATCCCGGCGCCGGCATCGCCGAGCCGGGCAATCCCGCAAAGCGCGTGGGCGACGAGGCGGTCCTCGGCCTGCGCACCACGGTGACTTTCTGATGGAGTACCGGCTGATGGCGGGCCGATCGATCGAGGCTCGGCCGATGACGCGCGGTGTGCGTCCGGGCGTGGCCAGGCCGGCTGGAACCCCTTGGCGCGGCGAGCAAATCCGCGCATTGACCCCGGTCGCGGCGAGTGATAGATGAAGTGCAACTCATTCTCATTTTCAACAGTGCGTCGGCCCGGTGGGGACGCGCGCAGGGTCGAGGAGCGATCGAGATGAAGGCGAATGGGCGCAAGGATCGGATGAGTTGGCTCGCGGGCGCGTTGGCGCTCGCGACCCTGTGCGCGACGCCTCTCGTCGCGCGCGCCGAGGACGGGCACGGCTTCCTCGAGACCATCAAGCGCCACACGACCTTGACCTCGACCGTGCCCGAGAATGGCGATCTCAATCCCTACGCCATCTTCGTCTCGCCCGTCTCTGCCGGCGACATCCAGAAGGACGACGTGCTGATCGACAATTTCAACAACTCGACCAACCTCCAGGGCCTCGGCACCACGATCGTGATCTACCGGCCCTCGACGAAGGCGACGATCCTGTTCGCGAAGCTGCCGCGCCACATCGATGCGTGCCCGGGCGGCGTCGGCCTCTCGACCGCGATGGCCGTGCTCAAGAGCGGCTGGGTGATCGTCGGCTCGACGCCAAGCGAGGACGGCACCACCGGCACCAAGGGATCGGGCTGCCTCATCGTGCTCGATTCCCACGGCAAGCTCGCGGGCACCCTCATGGGCCCCGACATCGACGATCCCTGGGGCAACATGGCGCTGATCGACAAGGGCTCGAAGGCGACGCTCTTCGTGAGCGACGCGGGCTTCGGCATCGGCACCGCCGACGGCTCGCCGCCGGTGGTCGACAAGGCGACCGTCGCGCGCATCGATCTCGAGATCGCGGACGGCAAGCCGCCCAAGGCCGTGCGCGAGACCGTGATCGGAGACGGCTTCGGCGCGCAGGCGGACAAGGGCGTGTTTCTCATCGGCCCGACCGGCCTGGCGCTCGGCCAGGACGGCACGACGCTCTACGTGTCGGACGCGATCGGCAACCGCATCGTCGCGATCCCGGACGCAGCCACGCGCACCACGAGCGCCGGCCAAGGCACGCTCGTGACCAAGGACGGGCTCTTGAAGCGCCCGCTCGCCATGGTGATGGCGCCCAACGGGCATCTCCTGGTCACCAACGCGCTCAACGGCCAGGTGGTCGAGATCGATCCCGCGACGGGAAAACAGCTTTACGCGCGTTGGATCGACACCGACCGCGCCCAGACCCCGCCCGGGAGCGGCGATCTCTTCGGCATCGCCATGACGCCCAACGGCGACGGCTTCTATTACGTCGAGGACGACATGAACACCGTGGTGCTGGCGCAATGAGCGCCGGCGATCGGAAGCTCCCCGCGGACGGGCCGCGCGGCGAGACGGCGGGCGCTTGCCCGTCGCGACGCGGCTTCCTCAAGGCCGCGGGCGGCGTCGCGGCGCTGGCGGGTGCGGGTCTCGGCGGCGCGGGTCTCGGCGCCGCCGCCGCGCGCGCTGGGACCGGCGACGCCCACGCAACGTCGATGCGCGCGTCCGAGCCTTTCTACGGCGCGCATCAGGCGGGCATTTCGACGCCCCAGCAGACCCATACCTATTTCACCGCCCTCGACCTCGCGGCCGCGAAGCGCGACGAGCTCGTCGCCACGCTCAAAATCTGGACCGAGGCCGCCGCGCGCATGACCAAGGGCGAGACCGCGCGGCCCATGGGCAGCGACACGAAAATCGCCGCACCCGACGACGGCACGGCCCTCGGCCTCTCGCCCGCGCGTCTCACGCTCACCTTCGGCTTCGGCCCCGGCCTGTTTCAGAAGGACGGCAAGGACCGCTACGGGCTCGCGCATTTGCGCCCGGCGGCCCTCGTCGATCTGCCGCGCTTCAACGGCGACCAGCTCGTGGTAACCCGCACCGGCGGCGACCTTTCGATCCAGGCCTGCGCCGACGATCCCCAGGTCGCGTTCCACGCGGTGCGCGAGCTCGTGCGCATCGCCTATGGCGCCGCCGAGATGCGTTGGGCCCAGTCGGGCTTTCTCCCGGGCGCGCGGAAGTCGGACACGCCGCGCAACCTCATGGGCTTCAAGGACGGAACCCAGCAGCCCGCGTCGCTCGAGAAGGCGGTGTGGGTGGGCGCGGAAGGGCCCGATTGGATGCGCGGCGGAAGCTATCTCGTCGCGCGCCGCATTCGCATGGCACTCGAGCATTGGGACCGCACCGACGTCGATTTCCAGGAACAGACCATGGGCCGCCACAAATATTCGGGCGCCCCCCTCGGCATGACGCACGAGCGCGACGCGCTCGACCTCGAGCGCACCGACAAGGACGGCAATCCCGTGATCCCGGACAGCGCCCATGTGCGCCTCGCGGCTCCGGCGACGAACGGCGGCGCCGAGATCCTGCGCCGCGGCTACTCCTACAATGACGGCGTCGACTTCACCGCCGAGCGCTGGCCGCCCTGGCGCCAGGGCATGGAATACGACGCGGGCCTTCTGTTCCTCTGCTATCAGAAGGATCCGCGCACCGGCTTCATCAAGATTTTCGAGCGCATGTCGAAGCTCGACATGCTGAACCAGTTCACGACCCACGTGGGCGGCGGCATCTTCGCTTGCCCGGGCGGCGTCGCCCCCGGGCGCTATATCGGCCAAGGCTTGATCGAGAGCGCCTGACCTTTACCGTATGCGCTTGACGCTGCGCGTCAGGACGCGGGCGCGGAGCCCTTCCAGGGCACGCAGGTGGGCGGGCTCCCGGCCGAGGGATCGTCGATCCGCGTGTCGGCATGCTCGACGCGCAAGGCGCCGCTCGAGCGATCGAGGAACACATGGAGCACGCAGCCGGTGCCGGCATATTGCCACAGCTGGGCCGGCCCGTCGGTGCGCAGAAGGGTGGGCGCGCCGAGTGCTGCGCGCAACTGCTCGGCCGTGAGCCCATCGAGGCGCGCGAGCGGCGGCGCTTGTCCGGGTGCGGGTGCCGGCGGCAGCGACGCGAGTGCCGGGCTTTCGGCGTTGGGAGCGCTCGCAACCGGCTGCGCTTCCTTCGTCGTGCAGCAGGCAAGCGCGAAGCACGCCGGCGCCAAGAGCGACAGCTTCCAACGCAAAGACCGGCTCGCGATCATGACGCCGCCGTCCGGGCCGCGTAGCCCTGATAGAGATGCACCATCGCCGCGGTCGCGAGCACGGGCGCGATCAGGTTCACGACCGGCACGGTCAGGAAAAACGCGAACAAGGCGCCCATGAGCATCATCTCGGCGGAATGGGCGGCGCGCAGCCGCCGCACCGCGTCGGGTGCCGCGCGCCGTAGCGCCACCAGCTCGAAATATTCCCGGCTCAAAAGATAGCCGTTCAACAGCAGGAACACCACGAGGTTGAGCGCGGGAACGAACAGATAGATCGGCAGCGCGAGCAAGTTGAGCACGATGCTCGCGCCCGCGAAGCGCAACGCGCCCGCGACGAGCTCGCCCGCCGATTGCGCGCGCGGCGCCGCGAGCCCCGGGTAGTAACGCGCCTCGACGGCGCGCGCGACCCGCTCGAGGAACAGACCGACCACGATTCCCGCGATGCCCGGGAACAGCACCCAGGCGAGGCCGACGACCGCGAACCCGCCCAACACCTCGACGGTCCAATGCAGCCAAACGAGGTGGAACGGCAGCGCGTAAAGCAGCAGCCACACGAGCGCGCACAGCACGACCAAAAGCGCGATCGACGCGATCAGGCACAGGACCAGCGTGCCGCGGATCGGCGGCACGAAGAGTTGGGCGAGGGCGCGTCCGAGGGCTCGATACATGGCGGCCTGGATTGTCGGGGTCGTGTTGCGTGGCACCCCTTTATGCCTTCGAAGGCCGCGCCGGAGCAAGCGGCGGGAGCGGCAGGGCCGATGCACGGTCGAACGAGAAACCGCGGCGGTCATAATGCAGCGCCGAGTGGCGGATTTGGCATGGCCGAACTTGGTCGGGCCATCCATGCCTTGGCGGGCAAACGACGTCGATCGCTGGGCCATGAAGCTTGTCCGCGGGCCGGCCTGTGGCCGGCCCCGAGGGCCCGGCGATGACGTTGGGTAGACCGCTTCTGGAATTTCAAGTTGCGTCACGGCCGGGCCCGCCGGTAGTGGGTCGATTTCACCTCATCCTTCGAGACGCGCCCGATGGGCGCCCTCAGGATGAGGTGAAACCCCATCGATCCAAACCCTCAACTTGAGGAGCAGCCCGCCGGCCTTTGGCCGGCCCTTCGATCCGAAGGCTGCGGCGCGGCGCGCCGCGGGCTGCGTCTCGAAAGACGAGGGTTTGAACTAACCGACCCATCGCCTACCCGCCGGTAGTGGGTCGATCTCACCTCATCCTTCGAGACGCGCCTTATGGGCGCCCTCAGGATGAGGCGAAACTCCATCGATCCAAACCCTCATCTTGAGGAGCAGCCCGCCGGCCTTTGGCCGGCCCTTCGATCCGAAGGCTGCGGCGCGGCGCGCCGCGGGCTGCGTCTCGAAAGACGAGGGTTTGAACCAACTGACCCACCGCCTACCCGCCGGTAGTGGGTCGATCTCACCTCATCCTTCGAGACGCGCCCGATGGGCGCCCTCAGGATGAGGCGAGCCTCCATCGATCCAAACCGTCATCTTGAGGAGCAGCCCGCCGGCCTTCGGCCGGCCCTTCGATCCGAAGGCTGCGGCGCGTCACGCCGCGGGCTGCGTCTCGAAAGACGACGGTTTGGACCAACTGACCCACCGCCTACCCGCCGGTAGTGGGTCGATTTCACCGCATCCTTCGAGACGCGCCCTATGGGCGCCCTCAGGATGAGGTGAAACCCCATCGATCCAAACCCTCATCCTTCGAGACGCGCTTTATGGGCGCCCTCAGGATGAGATGAACCCCCATCGATCCAAACCCTCATCTTGAGGAGCAGCCCGGCGGCCTTCGGCCGGCCCTTCGATCCGAAGGATGCGGCGCGTCGCGCCGCGGGCTGCGTCTCGAAAGACGAGGGTTTGAACTAACCGACCCACTGCCGCGGCGCGTGCTCGATTGACAATCGCCGGGACGGGGGTTACGAGCCTCGGGCCGCCGCACCCCGGAATCCCCGAGGGGCGCTGGCGCACAGCCCGTCGCGTGGAACCCCGGCCCCATGGAATCGACGAACCCATCGCCTCGCATCGCCGTCATCGGCCTCGGCTATGTCGGCCTGCCGCTCGCCGTGGCGTTGGCGCGCCATTTCGCCGTGGTGGGCTACGATTCGAGTGCTGCGCGCACGGCGGAGCTGAAACGCGGCTTCGACCGCACCGGCGAGGTCGACGCGGCCACCCTCGGCGCGAGCGCCCTCGTGGTCGCACCCGACGCGGCGGCGCTCAAGGGCGCGGACGTCTTCATCGTCACCGTGCCGACGCCCGTGACCGAGCGGAACGCGCCCGATCTCGACGCCGTGCGCGCCGCCTGCCGCACGGTCGGGCGCGTCATGGGGAAGGGCGCCATCGTGGTGCTGGAAAGCACGGTCTATCCCGGCGTCACCGAGGAGATTTGCGGGCCCGAGCTCGCGGCCGCGTCGGGGCTCTCGGCGGGGCGCGATTTCTTCCTCGGCTATTCGCCCGAGCGCATCAATCCGGGCGACCGCGAGCACACGGTCGAGCGCATCACCAAGGTCGTTTCGGGCGAGACGCCGGAGGTCGCGCGCCGGCTCGCCGAGATCTACGGCGCACTCAACGGCGGCAACGTGTTCGTCGCCAAGAGCATCAAGACCGCCGAGGCCGCGAAGGTGATCGAGAACGCCCAACGCGACATCAACATCGCCTTCGTCAACGAAGTGACGATGATCTTCAACAAGCTCGGCCTCTCGATCCACGACGTGCTCGCGGCCTCGAACACGAAATGGAATTTTCTCCCCTTCGTTCCGGGCTTCGTCGGCGGCCACTGCATCGGCGTCGATCCCTATTATCTGGCGCACCTCGCAGAAGCGCTCGGCCAGAATCCCGAGGTCGTGCTCGCGGGCCGGCGCATCAATGACGGCATGAGCGCCTACGTCGCGGATTCCATCGCCGCCGCGCTCGCGGCGCGCGGCGTCGCAGCGGCGCGTATCCTCGTGCTCGGCCTCACCTTCAAGGAGAACATCCCCGATCTGCGCAACAGCAAGGTGGCCGATCTCGTGGCGCGGCTGCGCGCGGCGGGCCACGCGGTCGAGGTCCATGACGGCCATGCCGATCCGGCCGAGGCGCGCGCGATCTACGGGCTCGATCTCGCACCGGCGCTTGCGACGCTCGCGGGCTACGACGCGCTCGTGGGTGCCGTCGCGCATGACGAATACCGCAAGCTCGCCATCGCCGACTTCGCGCGTCTCGTGAAGCCGGGCGGGCTCGTCGCCGACGTGAAGGGCCTCTGGCGCAAGGCCGAGCTGCCCGCGGGCATCCGGCGCTGGGAGCTTTGATGGCGCCGCCCGGCCCTCCGCCCGAAGGGGCTTATCCGATCGACGGCGAGGGCGTCTGGTGCGAAATCATGCCGGGTGCCGCGCGCGGCGGGGCGGCGCTCTTCCTCGACCGCGACGGCGTGGTGATCGAGGATCGCGACTATGTCGCGCGCGCGGCGGACATGCGCCTCATCGCGGGTGCCGCTTCGCTCGTCGCCGCCGCCAATCGCGCGCGCATTCCCGTCGTCATCGTCACCAACCAGTCGGGCATCGCGCGCGGCCTTTATGGCTGGGCCGAGTTCGCCGCGGTCGAGGCGGCCCTCGTTGCGGCGCTCGCGGCCGAGGGTGCCCGTCTCGACGCGGTCTATGCCACCCCCCACGTCGCGGGCGGCGCCGCGCCCTACGATCATCCCGACCACCCGGCGCGCAAGCCCAATCCCGGCATGCTCACGCGCGCGGCGCGCGATCTCGCCCTCGATCTCGCGCGCTCCTGGCTCGTGGGCGACAAGGCGGCGGATATCGAAGCGGCGCGGCGCGCGGGGCTCGCGGGGGCGGTGCATGTGCTGACGGGGCACGGGGCGAAGGAGCGTACCCTGGCGACGGCGCGCGTGAAGCCGGGATTCGAGCTAAGGCTCGCCCGCTCGATCGCGGACCTGGGCGATCTGGTCGCCGAGCTCGCGCGCGGCTAGGTGCCGACCGCCGCGTTCGCGCGGTCGAGCTTTTGTCCGGCGACGTACTCGAGATACCAGCGATAGGTGGACGCGAAGCCGTCCTTGAGCTTGATGCGCGCGCGCCAGCCGAGCGCGTCGAGCTTCGAAGTGTCGCTGAGCTTCCGCGGCGTGCCGTCGGGCTTGGACGCGTCGAAGGCGAGGCGCCCGCGATAGCCGACCGCGTCCGCGATCGCGCGCGCGAGCTCGGCGATGCTCAGCTCCTCGCCCGAGCCGACATTGACGTGGCCCTCGGCCGAATAGTTCTTGAGAAGGAACACGAGCGCGTCGGCGAGATCGTCGACATGGAGGAACTCGCGCAGCGGCTTCCCGGTGCCCCAGATGGCGACCTCGGGCGCATTCGCTTCCTTGGCCTCGTGGATGCGGCGCGTGAGGGCCGAGATCGCGTGGCTGTTGAGGAGGTCGTAGCTGTCGTTCGGCCCGTAGAGGTTGGTCGGCTGCGCCGAGATGAAATCGGCCCCGTATTGGCGCCGATAGGCGTCGCACAGCTTGATGCCGGCGATCTTGGCGATCGCGTACCATTCGTTGGTGGGCTCGAGCGGCCCGGTCAGCATGGATTCCTCTTTGATCGGCTGGGGCGCGAGGCGCGGATAGATGCAGGTCGAGCCCAGGAAGAGGAGCTTCTCGACGCCGGCCTTGTAGGCGCCCTGGATCAGGTTCGTCTCGATCGCGAGATTGTCGTAGAGAAATTCCGCGGGCCGGGTCGCGTTCGCGTTAATGCCGCCGGCCAAAGCCGCGGCGACGATCGCGACCTGCGGGCGCTCGGCGCCGAGCCACGCCTCGACCTCGGCTTGGCGCCGGAGATCGAGCGTGCGCCGCTCGACCGTAAGCACCTCGCAGCCCTCCGACGCTAGCCGTCGCAGGAGTGCGGAGCCCACCATGCCGCCATGGCCCGCCACATACACGCGCTTCCCCGCAAGCGCGAAGGGAAGCCGCGCACCCGCGCTCACGGCCGCACCTTTTCCCCGGCGCGGGCCTTGACGAGTGCTGCCGCCACGCGCGCCTCGACCTCCTGGCAGATGAAATGATAGAGGCAGATATGCACCTCTTGGATGCGTGGCGTCGCGCGCGAGGGCACGTCGAGCAAAACGTCCGCGAGCGGGGCGAGCTTGCCGCCGCCGGCACCGGTCATGGCGATCGTGAACATGCCGAGCGCGCGCCCGCGCTCGAGGGCGCCGATCACGTTGTTCGAATTGCCGCTGGTGCTGATGCCCCAGACGACGCCGCCCGGCTCACCATAGGCCTCGACCTCGCGCGCATAGGCGCTCGGGTAATCGTAATCGTTGCTCCAGGCGGTGAGCGACGCCGTGTTGGCGCCAAGCGCGATCGCCTTCAGGCCCGGCCGCTCGACCAGGAAACGCGCGACCAGCTCGCCC
>DATJLQ010000173.1:0-2229 GCA_035509415.1 Alphaproteobacteria bacterium | reverse complement strand
GGCGGCCAACTCGATGCCGCGCCTGATCCTCGCCCCCATCTTCGCGGTCTGGTTCGGGCTCGGCATCTGGTCCAAGGTGGCGCTCGGCGTCACCATCGTGTTCTTCATCGTCTTCTTCAACGTCTACCAGGGCGTCAAGGAGGTGAGCCCGGTCGTGCTCGCGAACGCGCGCATGCTCGGCGCCAACCGCGCGCAGCTCATCCGGCGCGTCTACGTGCCGTCCGCCATGAGCTGGGTGTTCTCGAGCCTCCATGTCTCGATCGGCATGGCGTTCGTGGGGGCGGTGATCGGCGAGTATCTCGGCTCGTCGGCGGGCGTGGGCTACCTCATCCTTCAGGCCGAGGGCACCTTCGACATCGACACGGTGCTCGCGGGGATCGCGCTCCTCACCCTCTTCGCGCTTTTGCTCGACGGGCTGATCACGGTCGCGGAAAAGCATTTGCTGCGTTGGAAGCAGAAGGCGGAGTAGGGGACGCCATGGACGTGACGGGCGCGCCGACGGCCAAGACCAGGCTCGCGAAGCTGCGGCCGACCCAGATGACCCTCGGCCTCGAGGAGGTCGCGCGGAAGCGGAAGGATTGGCGCGCCCTCGACGCGCGCGCCCGGAAAGCGCTGCTCGGGACCCACCGCTTCCCGGCCGTACGAGGCCCGGGCGAGCGCCTCTACATCCTCGACCATCATCATCTCGGCCGGGCGCTTCTCGAGGAGAAGGTCGAGCGCGCGACGGCGGCGCTGGTGGCCGATCTCGGCCATCTCGGGCGGCAGGAATTCTGGATCGTGATGGCGCTCAGGGGCTGGACCCATCCGTTCGACGCGCGCGGCCGCGTGCGCCCGTTCGAGGATATGCCGAAGCGGCTCCGCGACATGGCGGACGATCCCTATCGCAGCCTCGCCTTCGAGGTGCGGCGCGCGGGCGGCTACCCCAAGGAGACGACGCCGTTCGCCGAATTCCTGTGGGCCGATTTCTTCCGCCGGCGGATTCCGAAGAAGCTCTTGCGGCGCGATCGGAAGGCGGCCGTGAAGCGGGGTGTGGCGCTCGCGCGCGGCCGCGACGCGTCGCACCTGCCGGATTGGGTGGGGTAGGGAGTAACTACAACACCTCGCGCTTTGCTCCTCTCGGCCGTGCCGCTATTCTCAACGCCGGTCGGGCGCGGCCACGCGAGCTCGGTCCGTCGGAGGGCGCAGCTTAATATATAGGACGGACGGCGTACGACCCGGCACCCGAACGCTGAATTCACCACTCCATTGGAGTTCCGATGAACGAATTGACCAGTCCCGCATCTGATAAATCTACCGCCCTCGACGTGGTCTCGACCGGCGCGGGGCCGGATCTCGTGTTGCTGCATTCGCTCTTGATCGACCGCTCGGCCTACGAGCTCGTGGCACCGCGCCTCGCGCGCGCGCGCCGCGTCCATCTCGTCGCGTTGCCGGGCTTCGACCGCTCGCCGCCCATGGACCTCGCGGGTGCCGGCCCGTCGGTCGAGGACTACGCCGATCGGGTCGCCGACGGGCTCGCGGCCTTGAAGCTCGGCGCGAACGCGGCCTTGCTCGGGAACGGCTTCGGCGGGTTCGTTGCGACCACGCTCGCGATCCGCCATCCCGCGCTGTTCTCGAAACTCCTTTTGATCGACACGGCGGTCGGCTTCCCCGACGCGGGGCGCGTTGCCTTCCGCACCATGGCGGAGAAAGTCGCGGCCGGCGGGATGGAGGCGATCGTCGACATCGCGGCGCGGCGCATTTTCCACGATGCCTATCTCGCGGCGCACCCGGAGGCGTTCGACCAACGCCGCGCGATCTTGCGCCGCTTCGAGCCCAAGAGCTTCGTCGCCGCATGCCGCGCGCTCGAGCGCCTCGACCTCACGCGCCGGCTCGGCCAAATCAAGGTGCCGACCCTCGTCATGGTGGGCGAGCTCGATGCGGCCACGCCGGTGCCGCTCGCCGAAGCCCTCGCGGCCGGAATCGCGGGTGCGAAATTCGTGCTCCTCCGCGGCTGCGGCCATTGCCCGCCGCTCGAGCAGCCGGAGGTGTTCTTGAAGCACGTCGAGGCGTTTTTGGCTGGGGCGTGAGCGCCTGGGTCGTGACGCGGTTTGAAATCGTGCCATCGGTCATGGCCGGACTTGATCCGGCCATCCATGTCTTCTCGCGGGAAAGACGTGGATCACCGGGACGAGCCCGGTGATGACGCGCGTAGGACCACGGACGAATTTTCGAATTGAGGCATTATCGGTG
>DATJLQ010000172.1:0-18372 GCA_035509415.1 Alphaproteobacteria bacterium | reverse complement strand
CCCTCTTCGTCAAGCAACGCAACGGCACGATCGCGGGGCGCAAGCTCACCGTGATCACCGAGGACACGGCGGGCAATCCCGCGCAGGCCAAGGTCAAGACCCAGGAGCTGGTGGAGCGCGACAAGGTGCCGGTCATGATCGGCCCGCTCGCGACCAACGAGGCGCTCGCGATCGACGACTATGTGCGCAATGCCAAGGTGCCGCTCATCACCACCACCTCGTCGGCGACGGTCGATCTGCGCGTGCGCAAGGTGAACCCGTGGGTCCTGCACGCGGGCGGCACCGCACCCCAGGTGACCTACGCGCTCGGCGACTATGCGGCGCGCACGCTCCATTACAAGACCGCGGCGATCATCGCCGAGGATTTCACCTACGGCTACGAGGGGGCGGGCGGCTTCCAGCTCGCCTTCGAGGAGGCGGGCGGGCGCGTCGTGCAGAAGCAGTGGCCGCCCTTGAACGCGCCCGACTACGCGCCCTACTTGGCGCAGCTCAGCCGCAGCGTCGACTGCCTCTATATGGGCTTCGCGGGCATCAACCCGCTGCGGTTCTTGACCCAATACAAGGAATACGGGCTCAAGGGCAAAATCCCCGTGCTCGGCAACACGACCAGCACCGACGAGGGCATCCTGCGCCGCATGGGCGACGAGGCGCTCGGCGTGGTGACCGCGGGCTGGTACGCGGCGACCCTCAAATCGGCGGACAACGAGAAGTTCGTGGCCGCCATCCGCGCCGATTACGGCCATGTCCCGGGCTTCTACACGGCGGGCGCCTACGAGGCGATGCTGATCGTCGCCGACGCGATCGAGCGCGTCAAAGGCGACGTCGAGAACGCGCCCGCGTTCCTGAAGGCGCTCCACGACGTGCATCTGACGCGCGGCCTGTTCGGCAAATTCCGCCTCGACGCCTACGGCACGCCGATCCTCGACATCCATATCCGCAAGGTCGAGCGGCGCGACGGCCAGCTCGAGAACGCGATCCTCAAGACCTATCCCCAGGTGAGCCAGTTCTGGAACTACGATCCGCAGAAATTCATGGCGCAGCCCAACTTCTCGCGCAGCTTTCCGCCGCTCAAGAGCTAGCGCGCGGCGCGCCGCCTTGTCGTGGCCGTGCCCCGGGCACGGCCTTCGGCCGGCCCGAGGACAGGCTTCACGTCGCGGCCATCCACGGATTTGAGGCGTGGATGCCCGGAACAAGTCCGGGCATGACGGTTCGACTCGATCATGGGCTTCGTCATGGCCGGGCTTGATCCGGCCATCCACGGATTTGAGGCGTAGACGCCCGGAACAAGTCCGGGCATGACGGTTCGAATCGATCATGGGCTTCGTCATGACCGGGCTCGACCCGGCCATCCACGGATTTGAGGCGTGGATGCCCGGAACGAACCCCGGCATGACAGTAGCGGAGATCGTTTGCGCATCGTCGAAGGAGGAAAGCCGCTCGTAAGCCCGGGAATCGTTTCTCCGTGCCCGATCATTGTCACAACAAGATCACGCCGGGCGAGCGGCGCTCGCGCGTAACATCCTCCGTGTCGACGAAGCGTGCCGCGCGTCAGGGATTCGACAGTTTCGCGCCCATCGCTTCGGCCATTCGAGCGCTTCGCCCAGTCGAGCGCTTCGAGTTCTTGGAGATCGTGCGATGAAGCTTCGAACCCTGCTTGCCGCCGCCCTGATCGCGAGCGTTCTCGGCTTCGCCATGGGCAAGCTCGCGGCGGCCGAGCTCCATATCCCGTCTTTCGCGCATCACGCCCTGGTGCAACAGGCCAAGTCCTGAGGGTCGAAGTCCTGGGCGCCCAAGCGCCTAAGCACCTAAGCGCCCAAGCGCTTGATGCCCCGGCCCCGAGGGCCCGAATCGCGGCCTCCGCGGCGCTCGCCCAGCCCATTTCCGCTGCCTGATCTAAATCAACGCGGCCGCGCGGCCCGGCGTCATGCTGCTCCCGGCAAGGACTTCGCCTGGGAGGAACAAAATGACGTTTCCGGAGCAGCTCTATCTCGCGCTCGTGGTCGGATCCTTCGTCGCCTTCTCGATCTCGCTCGCGGGCGTCGCGTGGGCCGAAAGCCGCGCCGAACGCCTCGACAAGCGGGGGCATTCGTCGCGCGATCAAAAATTGAGCTGGTCGCCGGTGCCGTAAGCAGCGCGGGCGCCGCCGCGCCCCGACGCCACCCCTCGGTCCGGCTCGACCCCGTTGCGGGCCGCGCGGGCGCTTCTGCGCGCCGATAGCGCCTTGCCAGCCAGCATCCGGATAGGTACAAGTTTCAGCAACTCGACCGGGCGGCACGAGGCGCCGTTCGCCCCATTGGCGCCTGCGCATATGACATATCGGCGTCTCGGCACATAACCGAAAGAAAGCGAACGCCTTGTCCGCACTCCAGGCCATTCTGTTCGCGATCCTCCAGGGCATCACCGAGCTGTTCCCGGTTTCGAGCCTCGGCCACGCGGTGATCCTGCCGGCACTCCTGAATTGGCACGTCGACCAGGACGCGGCCGACTTCCTGCCCTTTCTCGTGGTGCTCCATGTCGGCACCGCGACGGCGTTGCTGCTCTATTTCTGGCGCGAGTGGTACGACATTTTGCTCTCCCTCGTGGGCCTGGGCGATCCCGCGCGGCGCAGCGACAATCTCCATCTCTTCCGCATGATCGTGGTCGGCACCATCCCGGCGGTCGTGGTCGGCTTCACGCTCGAGCACGTGCTGCGCCTCCTGTTCGGCTCGCCCAAGATCGCGGCCTGCTTCCTGATCGCGAACGGCGCGTTGCTGTTCGCGGCCGAGCGGCTGAAGCGCGGCGGCGGGGCGGCGCTCGGGACCCTCACCTGGCGCGCCGCGTTCGCGATCGGCCTCTGGCAATGCCTCGCCCTCCTGCCCGGCATCTCGCGCTCGGGCACGACCATGGTGGGCGGACTGCTCGCGAAGCTGCATCACAAGGAGGCGGCGCGATTCTCCTTCCTGCTCGCGACGCCGATCATCCTGGGTGCCGCAGCACTCGAGGTGCCGAAGCTGATCCACGCGGGCGAGATCGGCAACGGGCTCAGCGAAGTGGCGCTCGGCGCGGGAGCGTCGGCCGGCATCACCGCCTATTTCAGCATCGCCTTCCTGATGCGCTATTTCGGCAAGCACGATTTCGAGGCGCTCGACCCCTTCGCCTTCTATTGCGTGATCGCGGGTGCCGGCGCGCTCGGCCTCCTGACCTTCGTCCTCTAGCCGCACGCAACGCGGGCGCCGGGCCGCCTCGGGGGAGCGACGATGATCCAAAGCGCCTGCGGGCTCCTGGTCCTCGCGGCTATCGCCTGGCTCGTGAGCGAGAATAGGCGCAAGGCGAGCCTGCGCAGCGTGGCGGCGGCGCTCGCCCTCCAGCTTCTGCTCGCGGCGCTGCTCTACCGGCTGCCCGCGTCCCAATACGTCTTTCGCCTCTTGAACCGCGGCGTGGAGGCGCTCGAGGCCGCGACGCGCGCCGGCACCGGCTTCGTCTTCGGCTATGTGGGCGGCGGCCCGCTGCCGTTTGCGCTGGCCCATCCGGGTGCCGACTTCGTGCTCGCGTTCCAAGCGCTCCCGCTCGTGCTCGTGATCAGCGCGCTCTCGGCGCTCCTGTTCCATTGGCGCATCCTGCCCGCGATCGTGCGCGGCTTCGCCTGGGCGCTCAGGCGCACGCTCGGCATCGGCGGGGCGCTCGGCGTCATGGTGGCGTCGAACATCTTCCTCGGCATGATCGAATCGCCGCTTTTGATCCGGCCCTATCTCGCGCAGCTCACGCGCAGCGAGCTCTTCACCATGATGACCTGCGGGATGTCGATGATCGCGGGCACGGTGATGGTGGTCTACGCGACGATCCTCAAGGGCGCGGTGCCGGATCCGATCGGGCAATTGCTCACCGCCTCCATCGTCTCGGCGCCCTCAAGCGTGCTGATCGCGCGCCTCATGGTGCCGGAAACGGGCGAGTCCACCGCGGGCGAGCTCACGCCGCCCGGGCGCTACCGCAGCAGCATGGATGCGATCGCCCAAGGCACCATGGACGGCGTGCAGCTCCTGATCGCCATCCTCGCCATGCTGATCGTGCTGGTGGCGCTGGTGGCGCTCGTCAACCATGCGCTCGCATTGCTGCCCGCCTGGGGCGGGACGGCGGTGACGTTGCAGCGTCTCCTCGGCTTCGTGATGGCGCCGGTCGCCTGGCTCATGGGCGTTCCCTGGGCCGAAGCGGGGACGGCGGGCTCGCTTCTCGGCACCAAGATCGTGCTCAACGAGTTCCTCGCCTATCTCGACCTCGCTTCGCTCAAGCCCGGCACGCTCGATGCGCACAGCACGCTCATCATGACCTACGCGCTTTGCAGCTTCGCGAATTTCGGCAGCCTCGGAATCATGATCGGCGGGCTCGGGACACTCGCCCCCACGCGGCGCGACGAGATCGTGGGCTTCGGCCTACGCGCCATCCTCGCGGGCACGCTCGCGACCTGCATGACCGGGGCGGCGATCGGCATCGTTTCTAGCTAACGTATTGGAATAATGTGATTTTCCGGCGTTAGGCGGTTGACCTGGGTCATTCAGCGCCGGCTCATCCTGCGCGACAATCCCGCCCATGGACCGCAACCTCTACAGCCTCGCGCAGTACAGCCCCGACCCGCCGACGGGCCCGGGCCACGAGCCCGTGGTGCCGCCGACCCACGAGGATCTGCCGCACCATCGGCGCCGGCCGCTGCCACCCATCGGGCGCGCCGCGCGCTTCCGCGACATCCAAGCACCGCCGCGGCGTCACGGCGTGCTGCTCGGCATGGCGATCGGCTTGGCCTGCGGCCTCCTGGTCGCGGCGTTGCTTCATGTCCGGCCGCAGCCGGCACCGCCGCCCCAGATCGTGGCATCGTTGCCGGCGCCGATGGCGCCCGCGGGACCGGGTGCCGGCACCAGGCTCGAGATCGTGCCCAACGAGTCGACGGACATGCTCCGCACCCGGCCGGTGCCGCCGCTCAACGCGCCGCCCGGGACGCCGCCCTCGGACGCCGAGCAAAAGATCGTCGCCGAGCAATTCGCGCGCACCGTGATGAACCACGATACCGCCAAGCTCGCCGCCTTGCTCGACAAGGGCGCCAATCCCAACGCCGAGATCATGCCCGGCGAGAGCGCTCTCGCGCGCACCGCCTGGCACGGCGACCCGGCCTGCGCCGCGACCCTGCTCGCCCATGGCGCGATGGTCGATCTGCCCGACCGGCAGGGCTGCACGCCGCTGATCTGGGCCGCATCGAACGGCCAGCTCGAAACCGTCCAAGTCCTGCTGCGTTACCGGGCCGATCCGGACCATCGCGACAATCGCGGCCGGACCGCGCTCATGCACGCCGTCTGGAACGGCCATCTCCAGGTCGCGGGCTATCTGATCGAGGCGGGCGCCAGCCTCGCGATCAAGGACAATGAAGGCCACGGAATCGATTACTACGCCCAGCTGAGCGAGCATCCGGACATGATCGATTTCATCGACCAGCGGATCGCGGCCGCGGGACTCTCGCGCTGACGCGGGCACCCGTCGCCGGCCTTATCTCGGAGCGACCTTATTTCAGAAGCGAGCGGATGTAGTTGGGCAGCGCGAAGCAGCCGGCATGGATGTCGGCGTTGTAGTAGCGCATGGCGATCTTCGCGGCCTTGACGCGGCGCTCGATCGTGGCGCGCGGGGTCGCGCGCGCCTTGCCGTCGAGGCTTGCCCAGCCGAGGGTCATGAAGCTGCCGTAATAGGAGGGCACCGGGACGCCGTAGAAGGTGACGTCGGCGAACAGCTTCTTGAGGCGGCGCCAGGTGGTGGTGAGCTCCTCGGCCTGGAAATAGGGCACGCCGTTCTGGTTCACCAGCACGCCGCCCGGATTCATGCAACGCTTGCAGTTGGCGTAGAATTCGGGCCGGAATAGCACCTCGCCCGGGCCGATCGGGTCGGTCGAATCGATCATGATCACGTCGAAGCGCTCGGACGTCTCGGCGACGTATTTGGCGCCGTCGGCGATCACGATCTCGGCGCGTTTGTCCTCGAACGCCTTCTTCGGGATCGAGGGCAGGTACTTCTTGCACAGATTGATCACGAACGGATCGATCTCGACCATCACCACGCGCTCGACCGACTTGTGCTTCAAGACCTCCTCGAGGAGGCCGCCGTCGCCGCCGCCGACGATCAGCACGCGCCGCGCGCGGCCGTGGGCGAAGATCGGCACGTGGCCCATCATCTCGTGATAGAAGAACTCGTCGCCCTCGGTGGTCTGGATCACGCCGTCGAGGGCGAGGATCCGCCCCATCTTCCTGTTTTCGAAGATCACCAGGTCCTGGTGCTCGGTCTTGACGCGGTGGATCACGCGCGCCATCCGGAAGCTCTGGCCGATGTCCGGATAGAGCGTTTCTTGATACCACTCCATGAGGCGACCCCCTGGCGTTCGTGGACGCCCGCGGCGCGCCCGCAGGCACTTTGTGCCCCCGTCGCCTCTTACGGCTGGGCTCGCGCCAAATCAAGGGAAAAACGGCGTCCCCGGTGCCGGCTCACCGGACGAAAAGGTCGGGGAGCGGGTCGAGCCCCGGCTCGGCCGCGTAGGGGGCGAAGTCGCTCACCCCGGCCTCGCGCAGCACGTCCTCGTCGATGAAGAAGCGGCCGGTCGTGCCGCGGCTCGGGCGCGTGAGGATGGCGTGGGCGGCGTCGGCGACGATGCGCGGCGTGCGCGCGCGGCGCGCGTCGATGCCCGGGATCATGCGCAGCGCCGCGGTCGCGATGAGGGTACGCGGCCAAAGCGCATTGACCGCGACGCCGGCCGCGCGGAACTCGGCCGCGAGCCCCAGGACCGCGAGGCTCATGGCGTATTTGGAGATCGTGTAGGCGACGTGGGGCGCGAACCAGCGCGGGCTCAGGTCGAGGGGCGGGGAGAGCGTGAGGATATGCGGGTTGGCCGCGCGCAGGAGGTGCGGCAGGCACGCGCGCGAGGCCAGGAACGTGCCGCGCGCGTTGACGCTCATCATCAGATCGTAGCGCTTGGCCGGCGTGTCGAGGGTCGAGGTGAGGGAAATGGCGCTCGCATTGTTGACCAGGATGTCGATGGCGCCGAAATGCGCGGCTGCCTCGGCGACCGCCGCCTCGACCCGGCGCTCGTCGCGGATGTCGAGCTGAAGCGGCAAGGCCTCGCCGCCCGCGCGCTTGATCGCCTCGGCGGCACTCGCAAGGGTGCCGGGCAGGGTCGGATGGGGCTCGACCGTCTTGGCCGCGAGGGCGATACAAGCCCCGTCCTCGGCCGCGCGCAACGCGATCTCGAGGCCGATGCCGCGGCTCGCCCCGGTGACGAACAGCACCTTGCCTCGGAGGCTCGGACGCGTCTCGGTGCCGGGTGCCGTCATCCTACGAGCCTAGACCATGATCCAATTATATGGAATCGGATCATGGCCTCGTTTCCGGTTTGGCGCATTTTCAACGCCGAACCGGTATCCGCTTCGACGGAAAATGCTTTAGCGCGCGGACGCGGCCGGCGACAGGGCCGTAAGCGCCAGGCGCCGGCAAGCAAGCAGGATCGCGTCCGCGAGCGACGCGTCGTCCACCATGCGCGCGAGCGTGAGCCCGCCGACCGAGAGCGCGATCACCGCGAACGCGCGGCTCTTCGGATCGAGCGCGTTGCCGGCGAGGTGGGGCTCGAGGGCGGCCGCGGTCGCCGCGAGCGCCGCCTCGAAGCCTTTGCGTGTCCCGGCGTCGGCGCGCGCGAGCTCGGCGCCCAAGGCCGCCATGGGGCAGCCGGTCCCCCGCGCTTCGCGATGGGCGCGCGAGAGGTAGCGGCCGAGGATTTGGCGTTGGGCCTCCTCGGGTGCTAGGCGCTCGAGCCCCTCGATCCAGCCCGCGCGGCTTTCCGCCATCGCCGCCTCGAGCGCGGACGCGACGAGTGCCGCCTTGTCGGGGAAATGGGCGTAGAAGCCGCCATGGGTCAGGCCGGCATCCGCCATGATCTCGGCGACCGTGGCGGCGGCGAGCCCGTCCCGCCGCAAGCGCCGGCTCGCGGCGGCCAGGATGCGCGCGCGGCTCGCGGCTTTTCGCTTGGGCGATTTGGGCATTCGGGGCGCGGACTCCATTAAATATTACAATTATCATATAGCATGGAATTAAATATGATAATCATAATATTTATGGATCCGCCGCAGGACCGTCATGCCCGGGCACGGCCGAGACAGCTCGGCAGGGCAGCCAAGTGGCGACGTTGGGCGTCAGGCGCCCTGGGCCGCGATGCGCCGGCAATGGTCGAAGGCGGCGCCGAGGAGATTGTCGTTGGCCTCGGGCGTGCGGAAGGCGGAATGGGCCGAAAGCGTCACGTTCGGAAGCCGGATCAGGGGATGGCCCGCGGGCAGGGGCTCGTGCACGTAGACGTCGAGGCCGGCATGGCCGAGCCGCCCGGTCTCGAGCGCCGCGATCATGGCCGCCTCGTCGACCAGGGCGCCGCGCGCGGTATTGATCAGGATGGCGCCGGGCCGCATGCGCGCGATGCGCTCGGCCGAAAGGAAGCCGCGCGTCTCGTCGTCCAGCAGAAGATGGATCGAGACCACGTGGCTTTCGGCGAGCAGCGTCTCAATGGCGACGGGCTCGATCCCGGGCGCCGCTTTCGCCGTGCGGTTCCAGGCGAGAACGCGCATGCCGATGCCGCGTCCGAGACGCGCCATCTCGCTGCCGATGCCGCCGAGCCCGACGAGGCCGAGCGTCTTCCCCGTGAGCTGCATGCCGTCCGAGCGCAACCATTCGCCCGCGCGCATGGCGCGGTCCATCGCCGCAAGCCCGCGCGCCGACGCCCACATGAGCGCGAACGCGCATTCCGCCACCGCCGTGTCGCCATAGCCCTTGATGATGTGGCTCGCGATGCCGAGCGATGCGAGCTCTTCGGGGCTCATGTAGCTCCTGATGCCGGTGCCGAGGAACACGACATGCGTCAGGCCCGCGCAGCGCCGCGCGACCTCGGTCGGAAGATAAGTATGGTCGACGATCGCGATCTCGGCGCCCGCGAGCAGTGCCGGAAGCGCCTCGGGCTTCACGTCCGGATCGCAATTGATCTCGAGCTCGACCGGAAGGCCGGGGGCCGCGAGCCGCTCGGCCACCGCGGCGAGGGAGGGATTGGCGTCGACGAAGACCGCGCGCATGCCTCTTTGCCCCGCGCCTCAGATATTCTCCACGCCCGCGCACACGCTCAGGGGCTGGCCCGAGATGTTGCGCCCGGCGGGCGAGCAAAGAAAGAGCGCCATGTTCGCGATGTCCTGGGCCGCGACCATGCGCTTCAGCGAGCTCTGGCTCACGTAATAGGCCTTTGACTGCTCGAACGAGACGCCGAGCGTCTTGGCGCGCGCCGCGATCACGCGGTCGATACGCGGCCCCTCGACCGGGCCGGGCAGGATCGCGTTGACCCGGATGCCGAAGGGCCCGAGCTCCTTCGCGAGCGATTCGGTCATCCCCACGATGCCCCATTTGGTCGCGGCATAGGGCAGGCGGAAGGCGTAGCCGAGCCGGCCCGCGACCGAGGAGATGTTGACGATGGCGCCGTCGCCCGCCTGCTTCAGCAGCGGCACCGCGCGTCGCGTGCAATAGAAGTGGCTGTTGAGGTTGACCTCGAGGGTGCGGCGCCACTCGGCGGGCGACATTTCCTCGACCGGCGCGGTCGGCCCGGCGATGCCGGCATTGTTCACCAGCACGTCGAGCCCGCCGAGCGTCGAGCGGATGTCCTCGAACAGGCGGTCGACGGCCGTCTCGTCCGACACGTCGCACAGCATCGCGTGGGCCTTGGGCTGCGCCTTTTTGAAGGATTCGAGGGCCGGCTCCGAGATGTCGCACACATGGACGCGCGCGCCATGGGCGATGAAAGTGTCGGCGATGGCGCGGCCGATGCCGTCCGCCCCCGCCGTCACGGCAACGCGCAGGCCCGGCTTCAAGCCGTTGATGATGGTGTCGGTCATCCTATCCTCCCCCCATGTCGGGTGATTTTCTGTGGACCCCTCACCCCAACCCTCTCCCGCATTGCGGGAGAGGGAGGGACCCGCGTGAGCGGGAGGGTGAGGGAGTTCTGTCGCGGCCCGACTCAAATCAAGAAAGTCAGAACTGCTCCTCGGCGAGCGCCAAGACGCTGTCGCCCGCGCGCATGAGCGGCGCGAGCGAGGCGGGGGCGCGCGCGAGCACGGTGTCGGCGTAGAAGCGCGCGGTGACCAGCTTCGCCTCGTGGAACGCGGCATCGCCCTCGCGCGCCGCCAAGCGCCGCGCGGCCTCGAGCGCCGCGCGCGCCATGGCCCAGCCGCCGGCCACGGTCCCGAAGAGGCGCAGATATTCGACCGCCCCCGCGGCCGCGCGGCGCATGTCTTGCGCCATGGTCTCGACCATCCACCGGGTCGCCGTCTCGAGCGCGTCGACGCCGTCGCGAAGCGGCGCCCGGAGCGCCGCGATCTCCGGGTTGCGCGCCGAGGCGAGCGGCACGTCGAGCTTCGCCATCTCGGCGATGAAGCGGCGCGCGGTCTCGCCGCCGTCGCGCCCGAGCTTCCTTCCCATGAGGTCGTTCGCCTGGATGCCGTTGGTGCCCTCGTAGATGGGGGCGATGCGCGCGTCGCGGTAATGCTGCGCCGCACCGGTCTCCTCGATGAAGCCCATGCCGCCATGGATCTGGATGCCGAGGGACGCGACCTCGACCCCCTGGTCGGTCGACCAGGCCTTGGCGATCGGCGTCAAGAGATCGACGAAGGCGAGGGCGTCGGCGCGCGCGGCCTCGTCGGGCTCGCGCTTCGAGCGGTCCAAGAGCGCCGCCACGTAATAGTTGAACGCGCGCGCCGCCTCGGTCTGGGCGCGCATCGCGAGCAGCATGCGGCGCACGTCGGGATGGCGGATGATCGCGACCGGGCGCGCATCGTCGCCCGCGATGTCGCGACTTTGGATGCGCTGCCTCGCATAGTCGCGCGCCTGCTGGTAGGCGCGCTCGCCGATCGCGACGCCCTCGAGCCCGACGCCGAGGCGCGCATGGTTCATCATGGTGAACATGCAGTTGAGGCCGCGATTCTCCTCGCCCACGAGATAGCCGACCGCCCCCCCGTTGTCGCCATAGGCCATGACGCAGGTCGGGCTCGCGCGGATGCCAAGCTTGTGCTCGAGCGAGACCGCGCGCAGATCGTTGCGGGCGCCGAGCGAGCCGTCTTGCTTGACGAGATATTTCGGTACCAGGAACAGCGAAATGCCGCGCGTCCCCTGGGGCGCTCCCTCGATGCGCGCGAGCACCATGTGCACGATGTTGTCGGCGAGGTCGTGGTCGCCGTAGGTGATGAAGATCTTCTGGCCGGTGATGCGGAAATGGTCGCCGTCGCGCGCGGCACGCGTCTTGATCTGGCCGAGATCGGTGCCCGCCTGAGGCTCGGTCAGGTTCATGGTCCCGGTCCATTCGCCGGTGACCAGCTTCGGGAGATAGGTCGCGCGCTGCGCGTCGGTGCCGTGGTGGAGGATCGCCTCGACCGCGGCGTAGGTCAGCATCGGACAAAGCGAAAGCGAGAGGTTGGACGCGTTCCACATCTCGGCGACCGCGGTGTGGACCAACACGGGGAGCCCCTGGCCGCCCACCTCGGCGCCGAAGGGAAGGCCGTTCCAGCCGCCCGCGACGAAGGCGCGATAGGCGTCCTTGAAGCCGGTGGGCGTACGCACGACGCCGTTCTCGAGGCGCGAGCTTTCGCGGTCGCCGGTCGCGTTCAAGGGCGCCATCACCTCGGAGGCGAGCTTCGCCGCCTCCTCGAGCACCGCGTCGACCAGCTCGCGGTCGTGCGCCTCGAGGCCCGGGAGCCCGAGCACCTTGTCGAGCCCGGCGAGGTCGAGGGCGAAGCGCATGTCCTGGAGCGGGGCGGCGTACATGGCGGTTCTCCGGCCGTCTTTTCGGAGGGTCAGGATGCCATAGCGGCGCCATGCCGCGCCAGCCGATCGCACCCCCCACCCGACGGCGCTTCCGCGCTGTCGACCTACCCCTCGAGGGGGGAGGCGAATAAAGCGCGATGCGTCATCTTAGTCCCTGCCCCCTTGAGGGGGAGGGTGGGGTGGCGGCGGCGGCGAGATCGGGCGACCTAAAGCCCTACAGCACTTTCCCCGGGTTCATGAGCCCAAGCGGATCGATCGCCTTCTTGATCGCGCGCATGAGGTCGAGCTCGACCGCGCCCGCATAGTGCGCGAATTCCTCGCGCTTCAAGCGCCCGATGCCGTGCTCGGCGCTGATGCTGCCCCCCATCGCGACGACGATGTCGTGGACGATGCGGTTGAACTCGTCCCAACGCGCCTCGAACGCCTGCTTCTCCATCCCCACAGGCCGGCATAGATTAAAGTGCGCGTTGCCGTCGCCGACATGGCCGAAGGAGAGCACGCGGATGCCGGGCAAGCGCGCCTCGCACGCCGCGCTCGCGGCAGTCACGAACTCGGCCATACGCGAGATCGGCACCGAGACGTCGTGCTTGATGCCGCCGCCGTCGCGCTTCTGCGCCTCGGGGATCGATTCCCGGATGCGCCACAGCGCCTGCGCCTGCGCCGCACTCGCCGCGACCGTCGCGTCGAGCACCAGGCCCCGCTCGAGCGCATCCGCAAGCAGCGCCTCGACGCGCGCCTTGAGCCCGCCCTCGGCGTCGGCCGAGGCGAACTCGATCAGCACGTAGATCGCGTAGCGCTTCGCGAGCGGATCGATATTGCCCGGCACATGCTCGAGCACGAGGTCGAGGGCGAGGCGCGGCATTTCCTCGAACGCCGAGAGCTGGTCGCCGGAGCCCGCGCGCGCCAACGCGAGCAACTCGACCGCGGCCGCGACACTCGGCACCGCGACGAAACAGGTCACCGTCTCGCGCGGGCGCGGGAAGAGCTTGAGCACGGCGGCCGTAATGAATCCGAGCGTGCCCTCGGAGCCGATGAAGAGATGCTTCAAATCGTAGCCCGTATTGTCCTTGCGGAGCGCGTTCAGGCTCTCGAGCACGCGCCCGTCTGCCAGCACCACCTCGATGCCGAGCACGAGATCGCGCGTATTGCCGTAACGCAGCACCGCGACGCCGCCCGCGTTGGTCGCGAGATTGCCGCCGATGGTGCAGCTTCCTTCCGCCGCGAGGCTCAGCGGGAAGAGCCGGTCGGCATCCTCGGCCGCCTTCTGCAGGTTGGCGAGGATGCAGCCTGCCTCGGCGGTCATGGTGTAATTGAGCGGATCGAGCGCGCGGATGCGGTTCAGGCGCGCGGTCGAGACGAGGAGCTCGCCGCCATGCTCGTGGGGCACGCCGCCGCCCACCATGCCCGTATTGCCGCCTTGGGGGACGACCGGAATTCTGTGCCGGTGGCACACGCGCATGAGCGCCGACAATTCCCCGACGGTCGCGGGGCGCGCGAGAAGCGGCGTGCGGCCGCGATAGAGCTCGCGTTGGTCGATGAGGTGAGGCGCCAAATCGCCCGCATCCTCGCTCCAGCCTTTGGGCCCGAGCACGGACTTGATCTCGGCAATCGCATCGGCGGGGACGAGCTTCGCGACGGCGCTCACGGATGCTCCCTGAAGCATTTTCCGCCGAAGTGGAAGCCGGTTCGGCGAAGAAAATGCGTCATCCCAATAACCTAGAGCATGATCCGATGCCACCGAAGCGGACCAGGCTCTAGGGCAGGTTGGACCCGGAATCGGGCCGCTCGCCATGGATTTAGCCCAGGGGGCGGGTGCGGGCAAGGGCGGCTCTGGGCCAATTTCCCCTCACCCTTCGAGACGCCCGCTGCGCGGGCTCCTCAGGATGAGGTGAAACGCCATGATCCAAACCCTCATCTTGAGGTGCAGCCCGCCGGCCTTCGGCCGGCTCTTCGATCCGAAAGACGCGGCGCTGCGTCTCGAAAGACGAGGGTTTGGACAATCGGAGCCACCACCCGAAAGCGCGCGTCGCCGCTTCAGCGCGCGCCGGACTCTAACGGGTACCGGACCCTAACGGGTACCGGATTTGGCGCGGCGCCTGGGTTCGACGATGGGGGGCTCGACAAGGAGGGGCTCGATAATGGGCGGCTCGACGCGAGCGGGCGTTTCGAGCGCGGTCCCGTCGAGGGCGATGGGCGCGAGGGCGAGCGGCAGCTCGACCATGACGTGGGTCCCGACCTCGCGCGAGCTCGCGATCTTGAGCGAGCCGCCATGGAGCTCGACGAGCGCCTTCGCGAGCGGAAGGCCGAGCCCGGTCCCGGGATAGGAGCGCGCGAGGGCGTTGCGCACCTGGCCGAACGGGCTGAGCGCCAGCGCCACGTCCGCCTCGTCCATGCCGATGCCCGTGTCCGAGACCGAGAGCGCGTAGATGCCCGGGCGCCGGTGCGCGAGCTCGACCGTCACCTTGCCGCGCGCGGGCGTGAACTTGATCGCGTTCGAGAGCAGGTTGACGAGCGCCTGCTTGAGCTTGCGCGCGTCGGCCATGACCGAGGGGAGGTCGGGGGCGAGCCGGCTGTGGAGTGCGAGCTCGGCCTCGGCCGCGCGTAGCGTGAAGAGGCGCAGGCTCTCGCCCACGAGGGACGCGAGGTCGACCGGCTCGAGCTCGAGGGTGAACTTCCCCGTCTCGACCCTCGAGAGATCGAGCACGTCGTCGATGAGGCCGAGGAGATGGCTCGCCGACGCGTGGATGTCGCCCGCGTAGTCGCGGTAGCGCGCGACGCCGACCGGCCCGAGCAGCTCGTTCGCGATCATCTCCGAGAATCCGAGCACGGCGTTGAGCGGCGTGCGCAGCTCATGGCTCATATGGGCGAAAAACTGGGACTTGGCGGCGCTCGCCGCCGTCGCCTGGCGCATCGCGTCGTTGAGCTCGCGGTTGCGTTGCTCCGACTGCTCGGCGGTGCGGCTCAGCACGTCGAGCCCGGTACCGACGCCGAGATAGCGCCCCTCGTCGGTAACGATGAAGCCGTTGATCATGGCGCCCGGCGCCGCTTCCGCGATGTGCAGCGAGAGGTCGGAGATCCGGGTCGCGCCCTCGACCACGAGCGGCTCGCGGTCCATCACGAGCTCGACCGCCCGCCGGTCGTAGAGGTCGAGCATGTTGGGGCGCGCGAGGATGGTCATGAACGGGATGCGGCTCAGCATGCCGCAGGGCACGCCGTCGCGCACCACCGCGAGCCCGAACACGTCGGGGAACGCGACCAGCATCTCGAGCGCGTCGTGACACAGGGAACTCGGGTGGAGCGTCGGCATCGGGACCGCGATCGCCCGCGCCGTCCACCAGTCCGACTCCGTCTCGTGCCCAGGCCCGTCGCGCCTCCGCCGATCTGGATAGCCAGATAACGAAGGACCGCCCATCGACATGGCAAGGATTCTAGAGCAACACCGTGTCGCTTTCGTTACATCACCGCGTTTTCCGCGCGACGTGTGGAGCTTTCGGCGGCGATCACGCGCGCGGTGCGGCGGCGCGCCGGAGCCGATCGTTGATCGCGCGCCCGAGCCCGCGCTCGGGCACCGGCATCGCGGCGATGCCCTCGTAAGCAGGCTTGTCGAGGGCGCGTAGCATGGCGAAGAGATTGGCCGCCGCTTCGGCGAGATCGCCCGAGCGCGAAAGATTGAGCGTTTCGGCGTAGCCCGCGGGCGGCTCGGGCCCGAAGGCGAGGAGCGCTTCCCCCGGACGTGGCGGCCCGGTGACCTCGAGGCGCAGCGGAAGGTGCGGCGCGTAATGGCTTGCCATCTGCCCCGGCGAGCGGTGGCCGCGTTCGGGTGCTGGGGCGGTCGCGAGCGGACCGAGCTCGGCCTCGAGCGCCTCGGCGGTGACGGCGCCGGGACGCAAAAGCATCGCCGCCGGCCCCGAGAGATCGACCACGGTGGATTCGAGGCCGAGCGGGCAGCGCCCGCCATCGAGGATCAGGAGCACGCGGTCGCCGAGGGAGTCGACCACATGGTCGGCCGTGGTCGGGCTCACGGCACCCGAGCGGTTGGCGCTCGGCGCCGCGATCGGCCCGTCGAAGGCGGCGAGGAGCCGCTGGGCGACCTCGTGGCGCGGCACGCGCACCGCGAGCGTGTCGAGCCCGACGCTGCAGAGGAGCGAGACGCCGCTTTCCGCGCGGCGCGGCAGCACGAGCGTCAAGGGCCCGGGCCAGAACTTCGCCGCGAGCCGCTCGGCGCGCCCGTCGAAGCGCACCGCGCGCGCGGCCGCCTCGGCGTCGCGCCAATGGACGATGAGCGGGTTGAAGCGCGGCCGGCCCTTGGCCGCGAACACGCCCGCGACCGCGCGGTCGTCGCGCGCGTCGGCGCCGAGCCCGTAGACCGTCTCGGTCGGGAACGCGACCGGCTCGCCCGCGCGCAAGAGGCGCGCCGCCTCCAGGATCGCGTCGTCGCTCGGCTTCAGGACGCGCGGCGCCATCGTAGGCCCCTCGTGGTCATCGACACCTCGGGCAAGCATTGGCTCGGCGCGCAGGCGGCGCGCGCCGGTGCTGCGTCAACGCGAAAGAGCCGCCACGGATGGGCGGCTCTTTCTGTGTAGGTTCGCGATGGATGCCGCCTCGAGTTGCGACGCCATCGCTGTCGCCGCTAGGGTTAAGCGGCGGCTCATATGCGGCAAGCCCGAAGGCCGGTCGCTCTCTGCCGACGACTTTTCTAAAGCCTCAGCACGGCATCGACTCTATGCCCGCGCGCGCGCGGTTTCAAGAGCGCTCTCCGCGCGTCAGCGGCCGCGCGCGACGAAGCCCGCATTGCGGAAGCCGGGCTTCGCGTAATGCAGCGGCGCGCCCTCGAGCGTCTCGATGCGGCCGCCGGCCGCGAGCAGGAGCGCGTGGCCGGCCGCGGTGTCCCATTCCATGGTCGGGCCGAAACGCGGATAGAGATCGGCCTCGCCCGAAGCGATGAGACAGAACTTCAAGGCGCTGCCCGCGACGCGACGCGCGGAGACGCGCTGCTTCCGCGCGGCGAGGAACGCGTCGACGCGCGCGGGGTCGTTGTGGAAGCGGCTCATCAGCAGCACGGCACCCTCGGCCGGCTCGGCGCGCGCGCGGATCGGCTCGGGCGTTGCGTTGGCGCGGAGGCGTCGGGCGGTGCCGGGCCCCGCGCCCGCGTAGCTCGACCGCGCGACGGGATCGTGCACCACGCCGAGCACGGGCACGGCGTTCTCGACCAGCGCGATATTGACGGTGAACTCGCCCATGCGCTCGACGAATTCCTTGGTGCCGTCGAGCGGGTCGACGAGCCAGAACGCGGCCCCCACGCTCGGCACCGGTCCGGCCGCGCACGCCTCCTCGGCGACGATGGGGATGTCGGGCGTCAGGCGCTCAAGGCCGGCGACGATGACCGCCTCGGCCGCGCGGTCCGCCGCGGTCACCGGGCTCGCGTCGACCTTGCGCTCGACCGCGAAGCCCGCATCGTAGATTTCCATGATCGCCACACCCGCGCGCTCGGCGAGACGCACGACCTCGTCGAGAAGCGCGCGCCGGTCCGCTGTTGCGGCGGACGGGGCCATGTCAGCCGGCCGGCCGCGTGGCGCGCGCGTCGCGGATTGCGCGCCAGACGCGTTCGGGCGTCGCCGGCATGTCGATATAGCGCACGCCCAGTTCGGCGAGCGCGTCGACGAGCGCGTTGATCACGGCGGGTGTCGCCCCCACGGCGCCGGCCTCGCCCGCACCCTTGACGCCGAGGGGATTGGCGTCGGTCGGCACGTTGCGCGTCGAGACCTCGATCGCCGGCAGATCGTCCGCGCGCGGCATGGCGTAATCCATGAACGAGCCCGAGAGCAGTTGCCCGGTCGCGGGGTCGTACTCGACGCGCTCGGTGAGCGCCTGGCCGACTCCTTGCGCAACCCCGCCATGGACCTGGCCCGCGAGCAGCATAGGATTCACGGTCGCGCCGAAATCGTCGACCACGGTGTAACGCACGAGCTCGATGCGCCCGCTCGCCTCGTCCACCTCGAGCTCGGCCACGTGGCAGCCGTTGGGGAACGTGTAGGCGGGCGGCGTGTGGAACTCCTTTTCCTCGAGCCCAAGCTCGGCACCGGGCGGAAGACGCGCCGGATCGAAGGACGCGGCCGCGACCTCGTCGATGGTCAAGCGCCGGTCGGTGCCGACGATCGAGAAGATGCCGTCGGCAAAGGCGATGTCGAGGGCGTTCGCCTCGAGGAGGTGTGCGGCGATCGACTTCGCGCGTGCGATGAGCTTGTCCGCGGTCTTGACGACAGCCGAGCCCTGCACGGGCAAGGCGCGGCTTCCGCCCGTGATGCCGCCCATCTCGACGAGGTCGGTGTCGCCCTGGACGACGCGGATGCGCTCGATCTCGATGCCGAGCTTGTCGGCCGCGAGCTGTGCGAAGGAGGTCGCGTGGCCCTGGCCGTTCGAGCTCATGCCCACCATGAGGCTCACGCTGCCGTCGCGCTCGAAGCGGAGATGGGCGCGCTCGGGATTGCCGCCGCCGCAGCGCTCGATGTAATAGGCGAGGCCGATGCCGCGCCGGCG
>DATJLQ010000171.1:0-20898 GCA_035509415.1 Alphaproteobacteria bacterium | reverse complement strand
TCCCGGGGGCCCGGTGATGACGCGAACTTGGACCATGGCCGGAGTTTCAAACTGCGTCACTACCCTGTCCCAGGGGTTCTTGCCGTAGAAGGGGCTCGCGCCGTATAGTGCGGCTTTAATGGTCGCCAACGCCCCCTCGCCCTCGCTCCGCTTTCCCCACCGGCATCTATTGGGCATCCAAGGCCTTTCGGCAGGCGAGATCACGCTCCTGCTCGATCTCGCCGAGGGCTATGTCGAGCAAAGCCGCCAGGCGGACAAGAAAAGCGCCGTCTTGCGCGGCCGCACGCTCATCAATCTCTTCTTCGAGAACTCGACCCGCACCCGCACCTCGTTCGAGCTCGCGGGGAAGCGCCTCGGCGGCGACGTCATCAACATGCAGGCCCAGGCGAGCTCGATCAAGAAGGGCGAGACCCTGATCGACACCGCGATGACGCTCAATGCCATGCACCCCGACGTGCTGGTGGTGCGCCACTCGGACTCGGGTGCCGTCAAGCTGCTCTCGGACAAGGTCAACTGCTCGGTGATCAACGCCGGCGACGGCAGCCACGAGCATCCGACCCAGGCCCTCCTCGACGCACTCACCATCCGGCGCCGCAAGGGCCGGATCCGCGGCCTCACCATCGCGATCTGCGGCGACATCCTGCACAGCCGCGTCGCGCGCTCGAACTTCCTCCTGCTCAACGCCATGGGCGCCAAGCTGCGCGTCGTGGCCCCGCCCACGCTCTTGCCGGGCAGCATCCGCGCCTTCGGCGTCGAGCCTTATTACGACATGAAAAGCGGGCTCAAAGGCGTCGACGTGATCATGATGCTGCGCCTCCAGACCGAGCGCATGCACGGCTCCTTCGTACCCTCGATCCGCGAGTATTTCCACTTCTTCGGCCTCGACTACGCGAAACTCGCCCTCGCCAAGCCCGACGCCATGATCATGCATCCCGGGCCGATGAACCGCGGCGTCGAGATCGACAGCGAGGTCGCGGACGATATCGGCCGCAGCGCCATCCACGAGCAGGTCGAGATGGGGGTCGCGGTGCGCATGGCGTGCCTCGACATCCTCATGCGCCGCAACATGCCCTCGAACGCGCCCGCGAACGGCAACGGCGATCGCAACGGCAACGGCGCCGCCGCGCGCCCGGCGCGCGCGCGGCCCGCGCGCGGGAAGGCCAAGCGATGAGCATCCCGCTCGAAAAGCGGCCCGGCCGGGTCGCCTACGTGAACGCGCGCCTCATCGATCCCGCGAGCGGCCTCGACCGGCACGGCGCCCTCTTGACCGACGGCGAGCGCATCGCCGATTTCGGCGCGCGCCTCTTCAACGACGGCGTGCCGGAGGGCATCAAGAGCGTCGACTGCAAGGGCGCCAGCTTGGCTCCCGGCCTGGTCGACATGCGCGTGCAGCTGCGCGAGCCGGGCGAAGAGCACAAGGAGACGATCGAGACCGGCAGCCGCGCGGCCGCCGCGGGCGGCGTCGCCGCGATGGTGTGCCTCCCCAATACCGACCCCGTGATCGACGACGTGGCGGGGGTCGAGTTCATCGCCCGGCGCGCGCGCGAGGTGAAGCTGGTCAAGGTCTATTGCCACGCCTCGGTCACGCAAGGCATCGAAGGAAAGCAGCTCGCCGAGATCGGCCTTCTCAAGGAGGCGGGTGCCTTGGCGTTCAGCGACGGCCTCCGCGCGGTCGCGGACCCGCTCGTGATGCGGCGCGCGCTCAGCTATGCGCGCGGCTTCGATGCGCTCATCATCCAGCATCCCGAGGATCCCGGGCTCGCCGCGGGGGGTGCGATGAACGAGGGCGAGGTTGCGACGCGCCTCGGCCTCGCGGGCATCCCGGCCGCCGCCGAGGTGATCATGGTCGAGCGCGATCTGCGCCTGGTCGAGCTCACGGGCGGGCGCTACCACGCGTCCCACGTCTCGACGGCGGATGCGCTCGACGCGATCCGCAAGGCGAAGGAGCGCGGCCTCCCGGTGAGCTGCGACACGGCGCCTCATTACTTCACGCTCGACGAAACCGCGGTCGGCGACTACCGCACCTTCGCCAAGGTCTCGCCGCCGCTGCGCTCGACGGCGGACCGCGAGGCGCTTATCGAGGGCGTGGCCGACGGCACCATCGACGCGATCGCCTCCGACCACGCGCCCCACGACCAGGACAGCAAGCGCCAGCCCTTCGCGCAGGCCGAAGCCGGCATCATCGGGCTCGAGACGCTGCTCCCGCTCGCGCTCGCCCTCCATCACAAGAAGAAGATCAAGCTCGCGGCCCTGCTCGCGCCCTTGACCTCGCGGCCCGCCGATCTTCTGGGCCTCGCGACCGGGCGCCTCGCCAAGGGCGCCGCGGCCGATCTCGTGATCTTCGATCCCGACCGGCGCTGGACCGTCGAGGAGAGCGAATTCCGCTCGAAGTCGAAGAACTCGCCCTTCGCGGGCATGGAGCTCCGGGGCCGCGTGCTGCGCACCATCGTCGACGGGCGCTCCGTGTTCGTCGACGGCGCGTGATCGCGATGGCGCGCGCATCCATCCTCGCGACCCGATCATGAGCGCCCAACTCGCAGCGGCGTTGGTCGCGGGCTATTTCCTGGGCTCGATCCCGTCCGGCTATCTCCTCGCGCGCGCCGCGGGTCTGGGCGACATCCGCGAGATGGGCTCGGGCAATATCGGCGCCACCAACGTGCTGCGCACGGGCCACAAGCCGCTCGCCGCGATCACGCTGCTGTGCGACGCGGCCAAGGGCGCCATCCCCGTGCTGATCGCGAGCGCCTATAGCGGCGATGCCGGGCTCGTCGCGGGGGCCGCGGCCGTGGTCGGGCACATGTACCCGGTCTGGCTCCGCTTCCGCGGCGGCAAGGGGGTTGCGACCGGGCTCGGCGTCATGGTCGCGATCTCGCTCCCGATCGGGCTCGTGGGGCTCGCGCTCTGGCTCGCGGTCGCGGCGGCCACGCGCTATTCCTCGCTTGCGGCCCTCGTTAGCTACGGGCTCGCGCCGTTTTATGCCTGGTACCTCACCGACCGGCGCGTGGCCGCCCTCGCGCTCTTCATCGCGATCCTGGTGTTCTGGCGCCACCGCGCGAACATCGCGCGCCTCCTCGCCGGCACCGAGAGCAAGATCGGGACGAAGTCGGGCCACCCTCAGTCCGGACCCCCCGCATCTTCGGGTTGACGATCGGCGCCGCTTTATCCATTCTCGCGCGATGGGGCGGGGGAAATCCTTCAGCGCCGGCGAGCGGCTCGACTGGCTGCGCTTGATCCGCAGCGAGAATGTCGGCCCCATCACCTTCTATCAATTGCTCGAGCGTTACGGCAATGCGGCGGCGGCGTTGGAAGCCTTGCCCCAGCTCGCGCGGCGCGGCGGGCGCGAGCGGCCGATCAAGATTCCGACACGCGCCGCGGTCGAGGCCGAGGTCAAGGAGGCGGCGTCGTTCGGCGCCACGCTCCTCTGCCGCGACGAGAGCGCCTATCCCGCGACCCTGCGCGCGATCGAGGACGCGCCGCCGGTCCTGTTCCTCCGCGGCCACGTCCATCTCCTCGAGAAGCGCATGATCGCGATCGTCGGCGCGCGCAACGCGTCGGTGAACGGGCGGCGCTTCGCGAAGGCGCTCGCGGCCGAGCTCGGCCAGGCGGGGCTCGTCGTGGTCTCGGGCCTCGCGCGCGGCGTCGATGCGAGTGCCCACGAGGGCGCGCTCGCGACCGGCACCGTCGCCGTCATGGCGGGCGGCGTCGACGTGGTCTATCCCGAGGAGAACCGCAAGCTCTACGACGCGGTGGTCGGCCAGGGTCTGGCGCTCTCGGAAATGCCGCCCGGCACCGTGCCCCAGGGACGCCATTTCCCGCGCCGGAACCGCATCGTCTCGGGCCTCGCCTTGGGCGTCGTGGTGGTCGAGGCGGCGGAGCGCTCGGGCTCGCTCATCACCGCGCGGCTTGCGGCCGACCAGGGGCGCGAGGTGTTCGCGGTCCCCGGCTCGCCGCTCGACCCGCGCTCCAAAGGGGCGAACGGCCTGTTGCGCGAGGGCGCGCATCTGGTCGAGACGGCGGCCGACGTACTCGCGGGAATCGAGGGGCTGACTCCCAAACCGCTTGCCGAGCCGCCCCCCGAACCCCCCGCGGGCCCGCCCAAGCCGCCGCCCGACTCGGAGCTCCAACGGGCCCGCCGGCTGGTCCTGGAGGCGCTCGGACCCCAGCCGGTGCCGGTTGACGAACTGCTCCGGCATACCCATTTAAGCCCCGCTGTTATGTCATTGGTCCTGCTCGAATTAGAGCTCGCAGGTCGGCTCGAGCGCCAGCCCGGAAACCGGGTGAGCTTGCTCTTTTAGCCAAAAACCCTTAGGTTCCCGGCCCTTCGAACATGGGCGGGCCCGCAACCGCCGGCTCCCAAGGATCGCTGGGCAGGCAAAGGAACGCATTGCCGCAATGAACGTCGTCGTCGTCGAATCGCCGGCCAAGGCCAAGACCATCAACAAGTACCTGGGCAAGGACTATGTGGTGGTGGCGAGCTATGGCCATGTGCGGGACCTCCCGCCCAAGGACGGCTCGGTCCGCCCGGACGACGATTTTTCCATGTCCTGGGAGGTGGATGCCGGCTCGGAGAAGCATATCCGCACCATCGCGGGGGCCTTGAAGCACGCCGACAAGCTGTTCCTCGCGACCGACCCGGACCGCGAGGGCGAGGCCATCTCCTGGCACGTGTTCCAGCTGCTCAAGGAGCGCAACGCCCTCGACAAGATCGAGGTGAAGCGCGTCGTCTTCAACGAAATCACCAAGGACGCGGTGCTGGATGCGATGGCGCATCCGCGCGACGTGAACCGCGAGCTGGTCGAGGCCTATCTGGCGCGCCGCGCGCTCGATTATCTGGTGGGCTTCACCCTCTCGCCCGTGCTGTGGCGCAAGCTTCCCGGGAGCCGCTCGGCGGGGCGCGTGCAGTCGGTCGCCCTCCGGCTCGTATGCGAGCGCGAATCCGAGATCGAGCGCTTCAAGCCCCAGGAATATTGGACCGTCGACGTCGAGTTCCGCACCGAGGACGGCCAGGTGCTCTCGGCGCGGCTCACCCATCTCAACGGCCGCAAGCTCGACAAGTTCGACCTCAAGGACCGGGAAGCGGCCGACGCCGCGGTCAAGGCCATCGAGCGCGGCGCCTACAAGGTCGTCAAGGTCGAGCGCAAGCAGCAGCGCCGCAGCCCGAACCCGCCCTTCACCACCTCGACCCTCCAGCAGGAGGCGTCGCGCAAATTGGGCTTCGGCGCGTCGCGCACCATGCGCACGGCGCAGCGCCTCTACGAGGGCGTCGACGTGGGTGGCGAGACGGTCGGCCTCATCACCTATATGCGTACCGACAGTGTCGCACTCGCGAACGAGGCGCTCGCCGCGTCCCGGCGCCTCATCGGCCAGCAATTCGGCCCCAACTACGTGCCGCCCGAGCCGCGCCGCTACCGCAACACGGCCAAGAACGCGCAAGAGGCTCACGAGGCGATCCGGCCGACCGATCTGTTCCGCCGGCCGCAGGACGTGCGCCACCTCGATGACGACCAGCGCCGGCTCTACGAGCTCATCTGGCTGCGCACGGTCGCGAGCCAGATGGAGAACGCGGTGCTCGACCAGGTCGCGGTCGACATCGCCGACGCGGGCGGCGCCGCGACCTTGCGCGCGACCGGCTCGGTCGTGCTGTTCGACGGGTACTTGCGCGTCTATCAGGAAGGCCGCGACGATCCGGGCGAGGACGAGGAGAGCGAGCGCCGCCTGCCCCAGGTCAAGGAAGGCGACGATCTCGCGCGCGGGCCGATCGTGCCCGAGCAGCATTTCACCCAGCCGCCGCCGCGCTATTCCGAGGCGAGCCTGGTGAAGCGCCTCGAGGAGCTCGGCATCGGCCGGCCCTCCACCTACGCCTCCATCATCCAGGTGCTGCAGGACCGGAAATACGTGCGCCTCGAGAAGGCGCGCTTCATTCCCGAGGATCGCGGGCGCATCGTCACCGCGTTCCTCGAGAGCTTCTTCAAGCGCTACGTCGAGTACAATTTCACCGCCGACCTCGAGAACAAGCTCGACGACATCTCGGACGGGCACATCGACTGGAAGCAGGTGCTGCGCGATTTCTGGAACGACTTCTCGAAGGCGGTCTCGGGCACCAAGGAGCTCTCGATCACCCAGGTGATCGACGCGCTCAACGACGAGCTCGGGCCGCATTTCTTCCCCGACCACGGCGAGGGGAAGGACCCGCGCGCCTGCCCGGTGTGCGGCAACGGCAAGCTCGGCCTGAAGCTCGGCAAATTCGGCGCCTTCATCGGCTGCTCGAACTACCCGGAATGCCGCTACACAAGGCCGCTCGAGGTGGCCGGCAACGGCGCCAACGGCGCCGCGCCCGGGCTCGAGGGACCGAAGCCGCTCGGCACCGACGCCGCGACCGGCCTCGCGGTGGCGCTCCGGAAAGGGCCCTACGGCTACTATATCCAGCTCGGCGACGAGGCGAGCGCTGCCGCGGCGGCCGCCGCGAGCGCCAACGGCAACGGTGCCGCGGTCGCGCACGAGGCGGCACCGGCCGCCGCTCCCGAGGTCGAGGTCCCCGGCGCCAAGAAGAAAAGGAAGAAGGCCCCGAAGGTGGCCGCGCCCAAGCCGAAGCGCGTCTCCCTCCCGCGCGACGTGAAGCCCGACGATGTGAGCCTCGAGCTCGCGACGCGGCTTCTGGCGCTGCCGCGCGAGGTCGGTCTCCATCCCGAGACCGGGAAGCCGATCACCGCCGGGCTCGGCCGCTTCGGCCCCTACATCAAGCACGAGGGCACCTTCAAGAGCCTGCCCTCCTCGGACGAGCTCTTCACCATCGGGGTCAACCGCGCGGTCGACCTGCTCGCGCAGGCGAAGACGCGCGGCTCGACCGCCTTGCGCGAGCTCGGCCCCCATCCCGCGGACGCGCAGGTCGTCCGCATCTTCAAGGGCACCTATGGGCCCTATGTGAAACATGGCAAGCTGAACGCGACCCTGCCAAAATCCATCGCGCCCGAGAGTGTGACGATGGAGCAGGCGGTCGAATTGCTTGCCCAGCGCGCGGCCAAGGCCGGCGCCAAGGGCCGCGCGGGCAAAATCCGCGCGCCCAAGGTGGTCGCCCCCAAGGCCGCCGCAACCATGAAATCCACCGCGCCGAAGAAGACAGCGAAAGCGCGTAAGCCCGCGAAGAGCATGTCGGAGGCGGAAGCGGAGTAGTAAGGAAAGTTTTGAACGAACGAAAGAATCCGAAGGCGGGCTTGCCCAGCAGGGACGAGCTCCTCGCCTTCATCCGCGAAAGCCCGACCCCGGTCGGGAAACGCGACATCGTCCGCGCCTTCAAGATCGGCGGCGCGGAACGCAGCCAACTCAAATCCATGATCCGGGAGCTCGAGCGCGACGGCGCGCTCGGGCGCGACCGCGGCCGGCGCTACGGTGCCGCCGGGCGTCTCCCTGAGATCGTCCTCGTCGAGATCACCGGCACCGACGCCGACGGCGAGGTGCTCGCGAGGCCCGTCGCCTGGGAAGGCCAGGGACCGAGCCCCCGCGTCTACATGGCGCCCGAGCGAAGCGGCATCGCCGCCCTCGGGCCCGGCGAGCGCGTGCTCGCGCGCACCAAGCATATCGGCGCCGGCACCTATCAGGCGACGATCATCCGCCGCGTCGCCGAAGCGCCCGGAAGCGTCGTCGGCGTATTCTCGATCGGCCCCGACGGCGGGCGCATCCGCTCGACCGACAAGAAGGACAAGGCCGAATACACCGTCGCCCGCGGCGACGAAAAGGGGGCGCGCGAGGGCGAGGTCGTGCTCGCCGAGATGATGCCCGGAATCAAGCTCGGCGCGCGCCACGCGCGCGTCAAGGAGCGCCTCGGCCACATCGGCGAGCCGCGCTCGATCAGCCTGATCTCGATCTACAGCCGCGGCATTCCGGTCGATTTCCCGCGCGACGCGCTCGATCAGGCCGAACGCGCGGGCCCCGTCGACCTCGAGCACCGGGTCGATCTCCGGCGCATCCCGCTCGTCACCATCGACGGCGAGGACGCGCGCGATTTCGACGACGCGGTCTGGGCCGAGCCCGATTCCGATCCCGCGAACGCGGGCGGCTGGCATCTCCTGGTCGCGATCGCCGACGTCGCGCATTATGTGCGCCCGGGCGATGCGCTCGACCGCGCCGCGCGCGAACGCGGCAACTCGGTCTATTTCCCCGACCGCGTGGTGCCGATGCTGCCCGAGGGGATCTCCAACGGCTGGTGCTCGTTGAAGCCGCACGAGGAACGCGGCTGCCTCGCCGTCCACATCTGGATCGACGCCCAGGGCAACAAGCGCCGGCACCGGTTCGAGCGCGGGCTCATGCGCTCGGCGGCACGCCTCACCTACACGCGCGCCCAGGCGGCCCAGGACGGCCGCCCCGACGAGGAGACCGCACCCCTCATGGAGCGGGTGATCGCGCCCCTCTACGGCGCGTTCCGCGCCCTCCTTCAGGCGCGCAACGCCCGCGGCGCCCTCGATCTCGATCTCCCGGAGCGCCAGGTGATCCTGGGTCCCGACGGGCGCATCGACCGCATCGTGCCGCGCCCGCGCCTCGACAGCCATCGCCTGATCGAGGAGTTCATGATCGCGGCCAATGTGTGCGCGGCCGAGACCCTCGAGGAGCGGCGCACGCCGGTCATGTATCGCGTCCACGACCAGCCGGCACCCGACAAGATCGACGGGTTGCGCGAGTTCCTCGTCTCCCTCGGCTACAAGCTCGCGAAGGGGCAAGTCTTGATGCCGAAGCACTTCACCCAGATTCTCGACAAGGTGGCCGGCACCCCCTACAGCCGGCTCGTGAGCGAGGTGGTCCTGCGGAGCCAGGCGCAGGCGGTCTATAGCCCGTCGAACCTGGGCCATTTCGGCTTGGCGCTCCGGCGCTACGCCCACTTCACCTCGCCCATCCGGCGCTACAGCGATCTATTGGTCCATCGCGGGCTGGTCTCGGCCTTGCGGCTCGGACCGGGCGGCTTGCCGGAGAACGCGGGTGCGAGCTTCGTAGAGACGGGCGAGCATATCTCGATGACCGAGCGGCGCGCGGCGGCGGCCGAGCGCGACGCCCAGGACCGGTTCGTCGCCGGCTTCCTCGCGAGCCGCGTGGGGGCGAGCTTCGCCGGGCGCATCAACGGGGTGACACGCTTCGGGCTCTTCGTGACCCTCGATCAGACCGGCGCCGACGGGCTGGTGCCGATTCGCACGCTTCCCTCCGACTATTACATCCATGACGAGACGCGCCACCGGCTGATCGGCCGGCGTTCGGGCCGCACCTTCGTGCTCGGCGACCCGGTCGAGGTGCGCCTCGCCGAGGCGGATACGGTGACGGGCGGCCTGCTGCTCGAGCTCGCCGACGGGGGCGCCGAGAGCCGCAGCCGGCCCGGCCCAACGCCTCACGGGGCCAAGCCCAGCCCGGGCGACTCCGAGAAGCGCCGCGCCGCCCACCGCAAGCATCGGCGCGACAAGCGGAAGAAACGCCGCGCGGGCTGAGCGCTTTTTCGCTCCGGGCCGAGCGCGCGCCGGGACTTTGTTGCATTTCCGCCACGCACCGGGCCGCTTCGCGCGCCGCCCCTGTCCAAGCCCAAAAACTTGGGCTAATTCAAGGGGTGGCGGGTGAAGACGGCATCGTTCCATGGATTTCAGCGCTCAGGGTGACGCGGATGCGCCGGGCGGCCATTGGCTGGCCATGCGGCGCGGCTTCGCGCGCCATTGCCCGCGTTGCGGGGAGGGACCGATCTTCCGCCGCTACGTCAAGGTGAACGCGACCTGCCCGAGCTGCGGCTTGGCGCTCGCCTCATATCCGGTCGACGACGCGCCGCCTTATTTCACCATCCTCCTCGTCGGCCACGTGGTGGTGCCGAGCCTGATGCTGGTCGAGGAATTCCTCCATCCCGCGAGCTGGATCGAAAACGCCATCTGGCTTCCGCTCACGCTCGGGCTCACGCTTTTCCTTCTGCCGCGCGTGAAGGGCGCCTTGATCGGCCTCCACTGGGCGAACGGGATCGTCAATCCATGAGCCGCATCCGCCTCGCCGCGGCCTTTCTCGCGACCCTCGCGCTCGGCGCTTGCGCGACCGGGCCGGAGCCGCCCGCCGACCGCTTCCTCCCCATGGCCGAGGCCGAGTTCGGCGCCGGCTTCACCAACATCGACGAGCGCTATATCGAGCCCTTGCGCATGAGCGAGCTCGCCCTCTCGGGCATGCAGGGCATCTCCAAGATCGACCCCAAGCTCTCGGTGACGCGCGACGGCAACGTGATCCGCCTCGCCGACGGCGAGCGCACGGTCGCCTTCTTCGACGTGCCCGCGACCGAGAGCCCGGTCGTCTGGGCCGACCTCACCGCGCGCGTGGTCGAGGCCGGGCGCGCCGATTCCGCCGCGCTCGGCAAGGCCGGCGTCGAGCGCATCTACGAGGTCGTGTTCGACGGCGCCCTCACCCATCTCGATCGCTTCTCGCGCTACGCGCCCGCGGCCTTGGCGCGCCTCCAGCGCGGCCAGCGCGACGGCTTCGGCGGCATCGGCGTCGCGCTGTCGCTCGACGACGGCGTCGTGCGCTTCGAGCAGGTGACCGTCGATTCGCCGGCGGCCAGGGCCGGCATCGAGCCGGGCGACGTGCTGCTCGGCATCGCCGGCCAGCCGGTCGCGGGGCTCTCGCGCGATGCGATCCTCGAGCGCCTGCGCGGCCCGGTCGACAGCGAGCTGCGCCTGAGCGTCATGGCGGGGATGGGCGGGCCGCCGCGCGACGTGACGCTCCGCCGCGAGCTCATCATCCCCGCGACCGTGAGCTTCGAGCGGCGCGGCGACGTCGCCTATTTCCGCCTCTCGGGCTTCAACGAGGAAACGACCCAGAGCCTGGAGCTGGCGCTGGCGCGGGCGAAACGCCAGATGGGCGCCAATCTGCACGGCGCCGTCATCGATTTGCGCGGCAATCCGGGCGGGCTTCTCGACCAAGCGGTGACGGTCGCCGACCTGTTCCTCGCGCGCGGGCGCATTCTCTCGACCGCCGGGCGCCATCCCGACAGCAACCAGATTTTCGATGCCGCCGGCAACGATCTCCTCGAGGGGAAGCCGATCGTGCTGCTGGACGACGGCAATACCGCGTCGGCGGCCGAGGTGGTCGCGGCCGCGCTCCAGGACCAGCGCCGCGCGGTCGTGGTCGGCACCTCGTCCTACGGCAAAGGCACGGTCCAGACCGTGCATCGCCTCCCGAACGACGGCGAGATCGTCATCACCTGGTCGCGCATCCTGCCACCCTCGGGCTACGTGCTCAACGGCGTGGGCGTGATCCCCGATCTCTGCACCAGCGAAGTCGACCCGAAGGCGCGCAACGCGGCGGCGCGGATCGTCGACACGGCACTCGAGGGCCATCTCGAGACCGCGGCCGCGCGCGCGAGCTTGCGCGCCCATCCGCGCCCGACCGTGGCCGAGATCGACGCCATGCGCGCCGCCTGCCCGCCCAATGCGAACGACGCGCCGCTCGACCTCGAAGTCGCGCGCGAGCTGGTCGACGACGCGACCCTCTATGCGCGCAGCCTCGAGCCCCAAGGCGCGCCGGAGATCGCCAAGAGCAAATAAGCCGCGGCATCGGCGGGGTCGGTCCTGGAACGGCTCGAGCCGACCCGCGCAATCCGGGAGGACAATCGTGCGCGGCCGAAACCTTGCGGCAATCGTCGCCTTTTTGTCTTTCGCCGTCGCCGCTCCCGCCGATGCCGGCGCGCAGTCGGCGGCCTGCGCGGCGAGCGAGCTGCGCGTCGGGGACTGCTTTGCCGTGCATGGCCGGCTGACCTCTTGCACGTCGGTCCCCAACGTCCGGATCTGGATCGTCGGGACCAAGCGCGTACTCGGCGTCGCGGACGCCAAGGGCGATGTTGCCGGGGACGAGGTGCTGACCGGAACTCTCGAGCGCGAGATGTTCGCGCTGCCGCCTTGCATGAAGGCCGCCTGGGGCGATTACACCGTGTGCCCGCTGACGGCGCGCCGTCCCGGCGTCATGCAGAAGGTCTGCCTCGCCGCCGCCGCCAAGGTGGTCGTCAAGAAATGGTGATTTCGGCGGCGCGCGGCCTCGCCCGGGGTCGACTTGTCCCTTGGGATTGACTTGTCCGGCGGGCTTGGTCCCTTGGGGTTGACTTGGTTCGAGGGTTGACTTGGTTCGAGGGTTGACTTGGGCGCGCCAGGCGCTATGTTCTCGCACCCGCGGGCCGACCGGGGGATACGCAAAGGAACGCCAATATGGCCAAGTCGAACACCATCCTGGTCAAGCTCGAAAGCACCGCCGACACGGGCTTTTATTACGTGACCAAGAAGAACGCGCGGAAGCAGACCGAGAAGCTCGAGTTCAAGAAGTACGATCCGGTCGCGCGCAAGCACGTGGCGTTCAAGGAGACCAAGCTCAAATAGCCGCGCGTCCTCGCGCAGGCTTACCGGGCCGCCTCAGGGCGGCCCGTTGCGTTTCAAGGTGAATCCGGATCGGGCGTTGGCCGCGGCCGTCGTGCCAACGGTTCGCCGATATCCTGCGCTTCATTATCGGCCGGTCGAACGGCCCGAGGGACGGGCAGCTCTCCGCGCGCCGGGTTTGGATCCGAGGAAGGGTCGAAAAGCGAGGACAATCACGCCGGATCGAAACTCATCCGGGGAATTCCGGCCAAGCGACGCGCATTCGAAGATCGAGACACGACAACCTGTGGTAGGATTACATAAGGCGGGAGCCGAATAGAAATCCTGGTGCGGGAAATTCAAGCGTCCGGAGCGAAACCGGAGGCTGCCGGGGAGATCGCGCAGACGGGGAAATCCAAACCGAATTCCGGCCCGGAGGCCAGCAGCCAAAGGAGAAAAGCCGATGACCGAACCGACAAAGCGCCACCCGTCGGGCTTCGCTCCGTTCCCGACCCCGCCGATCGACTTCGATCCGCGCTTAGCCAGTCAATTTGAGCTCGCCCGCTTTGGCTTTCCTCACCGCCCCGATCCGACGAAAGCACCCGATCTGCATCGAAGATGGATGTCGGCGTTCTCCCGGCCATTGCGCCGCGTTGAGCCGCGCTTTGCGGTTGGGCCCAAACGCCGGCACCGACCCGCCGCAGCCCGAGCAAGGAAGGCGCCAATAGGAGGAACCGCGGGACCCGATGATTCGAACTGGGCAGGATTTGAGGATGCAGGCGATGGATTCGTCCAATCGGTTTGGGGCTCGTGGACGGTCCCGTCCGTATACACCCCGCCCGGGCTCCCCGAAGGGGCCAGCCTCGGAGTCTCGGAATGAGTAGGGATTGAAGACCCCAATTCGAACTCCCTCGTCCAAGCTGGCACGATGCAGATCACGGGGCCGAACCCACCCTTCACCGATGATTTCTTCCTTGGCTATAGCACGCAATATTCCGTGTTCATCGAATGGTATCCCGACCCGTTCATAATCGAAAACATGCCCGCTGCCGCCGGGGATACCTTCTGGTGCTTCATCGAGCTCCTATCGACGACGACGGCCCTCATCAACATCGCCAATATGAGCCAGGCGGTGACGATGGCGTTCCCGATATCGTCTCCCGCCGACATGGGCACACCTCCTATCGATAATGGGTACGGCGCTTGGATCGTGGAGAACGTGAATTTGTTCGGGGAGCCCTATCTGCCGCAGTTCGGCGCGGTCGTCTTTACCGATTGCGGCGGGAAAACGCCCGACGCGCCGATCGATCCGACCACCGGGACGGCGGCTCCGCTTACGATGCTGGATTCCAACAATTACCCCATGGCGCAACCGTCGATCGTGGGGCCGTACGCGTTTCAGGTGGCATACAATTCTCCGGGCACCAGCAGCATGAGTGCAGGCGGCATCGATGCGACGGCGCTGACGCTGACCAGTGCCACGGTTCAGTTCGATAACGTTTCCAGCGGGAAGGACAGTACGGTCAACTACTGGATTTCTCTCAGTCCCGGGTTGGCGGACAATCCCGTTGCGACCCTCACCGAGGACCCGGCGCCCGGCTATAACCAAGGCCAAGCGCAATCGGTGACCCTGGCCATTTCCGCACCGCCGCCAACGTTTGGCGACTTTCTGCAACAGGGTGGAGGGAACCTCGTCATTGCTCTCAATGGAAATTTCGGGGGAGGCCACCAAAACAGCGATTGGAAAACAGGGGTCACCTTGACCCTCGGGTTCGGGAATGCGCAGTTGCAAATCCCATTGACCTGGTCCGAAATCGACCTGCATGTGGATAGCACCAATCAGAGTGCGAGCTTCACCTTCAATTTCACGTCGGCGCCGTTAATCTCGGCGGTGTGAAAGCGAACGGCGCCTCGAGGCGAACAGGCGATCTCCCGCACCGCGAAGGCCGGCTCGAGGGGGGAAGTCGGCTCAGGCACTCGCCGAGGTCGCGGCCCCCGCGGCGGGTGCCTCCGCGATCTCGACCCGGTTGCGCCCGCTGCGCTTCGCGCGATAGAGCGCCTCGTCGGCGCGCTTCAGGAGCGCGTCGGGCCGCTCGTCCTCGCTCGAGGCGGCGGCGCAGCCGATACTGACCGTGACCTCGATCTCGCGCGCCGGCTCGGTGAGCTGGAACGGCTGACGCGCCACGCGCTGGCACAGGCGCTCGGCGACCGCGGCCATCACCTCGTTCGACGCGTCGGGCATGATGACGACGAACTCCTCCCCGCCCATGCGCGCGACCAGATCGAAATTTCGCACGCTGTGCACGAGCCGGTGGCTCAGCTCGCGCAGCACCTCGTCGCCCGCCGCGTGGCCGTGGACGTCGTTCACCTGCTTGAAATGGTCGATGTCGATCACGAGCAGCGCGAACGGCCGGCCGCCGCGCAGCACGCGCTGCATGAGCGTGCCGAGATGCGCCTCGAGGTAGCGCCGGTTGTAGAGGCCGGTGAGGCTATCGGTCAGCACCAACGACATGCTGCGCTGGAAATTGGCGCGCAGGCTGTCCTGGAAGCGCTTGCGCCGGATCTGGCTGTGGCTGCGCGCGAGCAATTCGTTGCGGTCGATCGGCTCGACCAGATAGTCGTTGATGCCGAGCTCGAGCCCCTTGGCGAGGCGCACCGTGTCCTCGCTCTCGATGAGCAGCAGGATCGGCGTCTGGCGCGTGAATTCCTGGGAGCGGAACTGGGAGCACAGCCTGAGACCGTCGAAGCCCGCGAGATGCAGATTGACGATGATGAGGTCGAAATCGCTCTCGATCGCGAGGCGCATCGCCTCCTCGGGCAAGGCGGTGGTCTTGAGGTTGTGGCCCGCGTCGCTGAGCGCCTGGGCGATGCGGCGCTGGTTGTTGGGATTGTCGTCGACCAGGAGAACCAGGCCCTGGGCGGCGCTGATCTCGTGCACCGCGGTGTCGTCCAAGGCGCCCAGCTGCTCGCCGGTGGCGGCACGCAGGCGCCATTCGTCGGTCAGCATCTTGAGGCGCGCGAGCGAGCGCACGCGCGCGTAGAGGGCGATGTCCTTCCCGGGCTTGGTGAGGAAATCGTCCGCGCCCGCCTCGAGCCCGCGCACCCGGTCCTCGACGTCCGAGAGTGCTGTCACCATCACCACGGGGATGTGCGCGGTCTTGGGATCGGCTTTGATGCGGCGGCACACCTCGAAGCCGTCCATCTCCGGCATCATCACGTCGAGCAGCACGATGTCGGGCGAGGTCTTGCGCACGATGTCGAGCGCCTGGCGGCCGCTGAGCGCCGTGAGCACGTCGAAATACTCGCTCGAGAGCTTGGCCTCGAGCAGCTTGACGTTCGCGATGTTGTCGTCGACCACGAGCACGCGTGCCGACATTCGTCCCCGCCCATCGTCAAATTTACAAAGTCGCGAAAGACGCCGCTATTGGAGGAAACTCTTCACCGTTTCAATGAATTTCTGGACCGAAATCGGCTTCGCGATATAGGCCTCGCAGCCGCCGCGTCGGATGCGCTCCTCGTCGCCCTTCATTGCGAACGCGGTCACCGCCACGACCGGGATCGCCTTCAGATTGTCGTCCTCCTTGATCCACTTGGTGATCTCGAGCCCCGACACCTCGGGCAGCTGGATGTCCATGATGATCAGGTCCGGCTTGTGCTGGCGCGCGAGCTTGAGCGCCTCCATGCCGTCGCTGGTCTGGATCGTCTTGTACCCGTACGCCACCAGGAGATCGTTGAAGAGCTTCATATTCAGCTCGTTGTCCTCGACGATCAGGACGGTCTTCGCCATCTTGCCTTATCCTTCGGACACCCCCGCCGCCGCCGCTTGCCCCCCACGGGCATGCGCCGGATTCGGCTCGACCGCGCAGCATAACGCCCTGAGCGGCCTTCTGGAAGCTAGAGCTTGGCTCGGCGCGGGCCGCGAATATTGGTAGATTTTTGCCTTCTTGCAAGGCCCCCGATTGCCTAAACCTTGAGGCAACATGCGCATCGGCATCGACCTCGGCGGGAGCAAGATCGAGGCCCTGGCACTCGACGCCGGGGGTCGCGAGATTTTGCGCCGCCGCATCGCGACGCCCGCGGGCGATTACGGCGCAACCTTGAGCGCGATCGCGACGCTGGTCGCCGAGATCGAGCATGCAACCGGCGCGCGCGGCACCATCGGGCTCGGCACGCCGGGTGCGATCTCGCCCGCGACCGGCCTGATCAAGAACGCGAACTCGACCTGCCTCATCGGCCACGCGCTCGACCGCGACCTCGAGAAACTGCTCGGCCGGCCCGTGCGCGTCGCGAACGACGCCAACTGCTTCGCGCTCAGCGAATCGGTCGACGGTGCTGGGGCGGGTGCGGAGAGCGTGTTCGGCGTCATTCTCGGGACCGGCGTCGGCGGCGGCATCGCGATCGCGCGCCGCGTGCTTGTGGGTGCCAACGCGATCGCGGGCGAATGGGGCCACAATCCCCTCCCCTGGCCGCGCGACGAGGAGCGGCCGGGGCCGCTCTGCTATTGCGGCCGCCATGGCTGCATCGAGAGCTTCCTCTCGGGTCCGGCACTCGCGCGCGACCATGTGGAAGCAACCGGCGAGCGCCTCGAGGCGGACGAAATCGCGCGCCGCGCGGGAGCCGGCGACGCGCGCGCCGAGGCGACCCTCGCGCGCTACGAGGAGCGGCTCGCGCGCGCCCTCGCGTCCGTGATCAACTTGCTCGACCCGGACGCGATCGTCCTCGGCGGCGGCCTCTCGCTGATCGAGCGCCTCTACGTCAACGTGCCGCGCCTTTGGGCGCCCTACGTCTTCTCGGACCGAATCGCCACGCGCCTTCTGCCGCCCCTGCATGGCGATGCGAGCGGCGTGCGGGGTGCCGCGTGGCTGTGGCCGGCCGACGCATCGGACGCCAACGCGCCTCAAGCGCCATGAGCGCCCTCTGCCGCGATTGCGCGACGCTTTTCCCGGGCGACCGGCGCCCGCGCCATTGCGCTCGCTGCGGCTCGCCGCGGCTCGTGGCGCACCCGGAGCTCGACCGGCTCGCGATCGCGCATATCGACTGCGACGCCTTCTATGCGAGCATCGAGAAGCGCGACGATCCGCGGCTTCGCGACAAGCCGGTCCTGGTCGGCGGCGGCCGACGCGGCGTGGTCGCCGCCGCGTGCTACGTCGCGCGCACCTACGGTGTGCGCTCGGCCATGCCCATGTTCAAGGCCTTGAAGCTGTGCCCCGACGCGGTCGTGATCGCGCCCGACATGCGGAAATACCGCGTTGCTGGGCGCGCGGTGCGGGCCCTCATGCTCGAGACGACGCCGCTGGTCGAGCCGGTCTCGATCGACGAGGCGTTCCTCGACCTCGCGGGCACTGAGCGCCTCCATCACGGCTCGGCGGCGCAGACGCTCGCGCGCCTTGCGCGCCGCATCGAGGACGAAATCCGCATCACCGTCTCGATCGGACTCAGCTACAACAAGTTCCTCGCCAAGCTCGCCTCCGACTTCGACAAGCCGCGCGGCTTCTCGGTCGTGGGACGCGCCGAGGCGCAAGCACTCCTCGCGCCCAAGCCCGCGAGCCTCATCTGGGGCGTGGGTCCGGCCTTGAAGCGCCGCCTCGACGCGGACGGGATCCGGACCATCGGCCAACTCGCGGCGGGCGACGAGCGGGAATTCGTCGCGCGCTACGGCTCCATCGGACGGCGCCTCGTGCGTTTCGCGCGCGGCGAGGACGATCGGCCGGTCGAGCCCGAGGGCGAGACCAAGAGCATCTCGGCCGAGACCACGTTCGACGAGGATCTCTCGGCGCTCGCGTCCCTCGAGGCCGAGCTCTGGCCCGCTTGCGAGACGGTGGCAACGCGCCTGAAGCGCGCCGAGCTCGCCGCGCGCACGGTGACGCTCAAGTTGAAGCGCGCCGATTTCCAGCTCCTCACCCGTGCGCGCACCCTCGCCGAGCCGACCCAGCTCGCGGAGACGCTTTATCGCACGGGTGTGGAGCTTCTGCGCCCCGAGACGGGGGCGCAGCGCTACCGCCTCATCGGCATCGGCGCCTCGGGCCTAGGCCCCGCGGCCGAAGCCGACCCGCCCGATCTCCTCGATCCCGGCGCCACCCGCCGCGCCAAGGTCGAGCGCGCGATCGACGAGGTACGCGCGAAGCTCGGGGCGGACGCGATCGCCAAGGGACGCGGCTTCGCGCCCGCGCGGTCGCCGGCGCCGAAGCCGAAGCCGAAGGGAAAGCCGCGCGTGCCCTAGGCGGCGCTCAACATTTCGGGCGCTCGAGAGGGATGAAGCGGTCGATCGTGCCGCTCACCCGGAAATCCTCGTAGATGAGGCCAAGCGCCACCACGACGCCATTGTCGAGCATGCGCACCGAGAGCTCGTAATCGGGCAGCGGCGAATCGTCGCCCGCGGGGAAAAAGGCCCAACGCATGGGCCAAGTGCGGTGGCCGCGAAACGCCTCGAGGACCGGAAGCGACGCGAGCGGCACGGCGCGGCCGATCGCCACGCTCACGAGATCGGGCCCCTCGATCGCGGTGCCGTCGAACACGCCGCGCACGAAAAGATGGGAGCCGCCCTCGGCCGCCTCCAGGAGACGCGCCACCTGCGCGGTCGGGAACAGGGTCCCGCGCGGCAGCGCCACGTCCTTGCGCTTGGGCGCGGTGAAGCTCGCGAGGCCGGCGCCGCCGATCTTGTCGAGATGCGCATTGCCGTCGAGCGCGTCGCTCACGTCGTCGTTGATCTTGTCGCGCACGTTGAATCGGTAGCTCAGCCCGTCCTTCGACTCCCAGCTCGTGAAATTATTGTCGCTCACCACCGGCTCGTCGTCGCCGCGCGAGACCGAGAGCAGGAGGCGCTGGTTGGTGATCCAGCCGTCGCAGGTCTCGCGCACCTCGATCGCCATGCCGCCGTCGGCCGAGACCACGTCCGACGGGCCGCCCTCGCTCAAATCGAGATGGAGGCGATAGAAGGCGCGATGAGGAATGAGCTCGATCGCGCGCGCCGGCACCGCGCCGAGGAGCGCGAGCGCCGCCAGGGCCAGGGCTGGGCGCAAGAGCGACCGCACTAGCACTAGCGCGAGCGCGGGCGGTCGGGAGAAGCGGGATCTTGGGACGAGCATGGGTCTCGGTCAGCCGCCAGGAAGCGCTAAGGACCGGCAAGGCCGCCGCGCACGGCTCGATTATGGCATGCTTCGCCGAACGAAGATAGAATGGCCCCGCGCGGCTCGTTTGCCGCGTCTCTGGCGCCCGCCCCTCGGGGCGCGGCCCCGCGATCCCGAAGCGCCCGAAGAAAGCCCTCGCCTTGGCCGAAAAACCCCTCATCCTCGTGACCCGCCGCCTCCCGGAGAACGTCCTCGCGCGGGTCGTACGCGATTACGACGCGCGCCTCAATGCCGACGACACGATCTACGATACCGACACGGTCCTCCGCCTCGCTCAAGGCTGCGCCGGGCTCTTGGTCTGCTCGAGCGAGAAGCTGGGCGCCGGCCCCGTCGCGCGCCTCCCGGAAAGCGTCAAGATCATCGCCACCTTCTCGGTCGGTTACGACCATATCGACGTCGCGGCCGCCAAGGCGCGCGGCATCGTGGTCACCAACACGCCGGAGGTGCTGAGCGACGCGACCGCCGACGTGGCACTCCTCTTGATGCTGGGTGCCGCGCGGCGCGCCTACGAGAACGAGCGCCTGCTGCGCACGGGTGCTTGGAAGGCCTGGACGCCCACCTTCATGCTCGGCGCCGACGTGAGCGGGAAGTCCCTCGGCATCCTCGGCATGGGTCGCATCGGCCAGGCGGTGGCGCGGCGCGCGCGCGGCTTCGACATGAAGATTCACTACTCGAACCGCACGCGGCTTCCGCTCGAGCTCGAGGCCGGGGCGATCTACCATCGCGACGCGGACGAGATGCTGCCGCTCATCGACTTCCTCTCGATCAACGCGCCGTCGACGCCCGAGACGTTTCACTGGCTCGACGCGCGGCGCATCGGGCTCATGAGACGCGGCGCCATCGTGGTCAACACGGCGCGCGGCAATCTGGTGGACGACGCGGCGCTGATTGCGGCACTCCGGACCGGCCGCCTGCGCGCGGCGGGGCTCGACGTCTATGAGGGCGAGCCCAAGTTCAATCCCGCCTACGCGACCCTCGAGAACGCCTTTCTCATGCCCCATATCGGCAGCGCCACCGAGGGGACGCGCGACGCCATGGGCTTCCGCGCGCTCGACAATCTCGATGCGTTCTTCGCCGGCATGGCACCCAAGGACCGGGTCGCCTAGCGCCCCGGCGCGTTTCTCACCGCGTTCACCGGGATTTCCAAATAGCGAATGCCGCGCGCGCCTAGCGGCTCATTTCGCGCCTTCCGGCGCTAGACACGAAATCTCGGGCTGGCCATGACGAGGGCCAGGCTCGGATCCCAGTCGCCGAAGAAATCGAGGAAGCCGAGCACCTTCGCGCGATCGACCGGCGCTTGGCATTCGGCTCGATCCTGTTCGGCGTCGGCTGGGGTCTCGTGGGCTTTTGCCCGGGCCCTGCCCTCGCCGCATTGACCCTCGGCGGCGGCGGAAGCCTTCTCTTCGTGGGCGCGATGCTGCTCGGCA
>DATJLQ010000170.1:0-24022 GCA_035509415.1 Alphaproteobacteria bacterium | reverse complement strand
GCTTCGCCTTGAAGCAGGTGCGCTACAAGACGGCGCTGCCGCTCTGAGCGCGCATCAGCTGCCGCGGTAGGTCGCGTAGCTCCAAGGAGTCGCGACCAGCGGCACGTGGTAATGCCCCTCGGGCTCGGCGACCGAAAAGCGCAGCGGCACGATGTCGAGGAAGGGCGGGATGCCCGACGCGACGCCGCGCGCGGCGAAATAGGCGCCGAGGGCGAAGGAGAGCTCGTAGGTCCCGATCGGAATGGGGCGGCCGGCGATGAGCGGCTTTTCGGTGCGGCCGTCGGCGTCGGTCTCGGCGCGCGCGATGGTCGTGCGCGTGCCGTCGCGCGCGAGTGCGTCGAGCGTCAGGGCCACGCCCGAAGCAGGCCGGCCGCCGTGGGTGTCGAGCACGTGGGTCGAGAGGCGCCCGTGCACCGCGAGCGGCCCGTCGCCCGCGACCAAATCCGCGAGGCGGAGTGCGGCGATGCGGTCGATCTCCTCGAGCGCCGCCGCGCGCTCGCGCTTCATATCGTGGCCGAGGCGCGTCTCGAACGCGTCGAGGATCGAATCCTTCCCATGACGCCGCACGCAGATTATGAAGGGAAAGCCGAATTTCTTGCGGTACGCCCGATTGAAGCGCTGGAACGTTTCGAAATCGGCCTTGCTCAGCCGGTCGAGCCGCGCGCCGCCTTGCTCGGACGCGGATTCGCGCGTGAGCTTCCTCGCGCGCGCGAGCTTGCCCGCGAGATCGGGATGGCCCGCGATGAGCGCGTCGCGCGCGTCACGTGGCGCCTTGCGCACCGCGCCGCTTAGGGCCGCGAACAACGCCGTCACGGTCGCGAAGGGGCGCAAGCCCGCCGCCGCCTCGGCGATCCAGGCGCCATGCTCGTAGACGTTGGCGAGGCGGCGCACGAACGCTTGCTTGCTTTCGGCGTTGATTTTCCCGAGGGGTGCCGGTTTGGCCATGGCTCAGCGCAGGAAGCCGTTATCGACGAGGCCGCTATGGGCGAGGCCGGCCGCGATCGTGCGCCGGTCGGCGAGGCTGATGTCGCTCGCGTTCCCCGGCGGCATGGCGTTCGAGAGCACGGCCTGGATCTCGATCTCGCGCGCGTGGAGGGCGATATGCTCGGGCGTGTCGAGCAGCACGCCCTTGGGCGGGGCCACGAAGCCGTCCCAGACCGGCTGCGGCATGTGGCACACGCTGCAACGCGCGGCGACGATGTCGTCGACCTGCGCCATGGTCGCCTTGGGCTGCGCTGCGGCGGCGGCGGTAATCGAGATCTGCGCCCCTACGGCCGAGAGCCATACGATAATCGCCATCCCCACCGCCGCCACGACCCAGGTCCACCAGGGGCTCGGATGGCCCTTGTGGCGCTCGTTGAAGAAATGGCGGATCACGGCACCCACGACCAGCACGAGCGCGAAGATGATCCAGTTGTAGCGCGTGCCGAACATGAGCGGGTAATGGTTGCCGATCATGACGAGGACGACCGGAAGGGTGAGGTAATTATTGTGGGTCGAGCGCAGCTTCGCCTCGGCGCCCAGCGCAGGATCGGGCGTCTCGCCCTTGAGCAACGCCGCCACCACCTTCTTCTGGTTCGGAATGATGACGAAGAACACGTTCGCGACCATGATGGTGCCGATCATGGCGCCCATCTCGAGGAAAGTGCCGCGTCCGCTATAGACGCGCGTGAAGCCGTAGCAGAGGGCCACGAGAAAGACGAACCCGAGGCCGAGCAATAGCCCCGTGTTGCGGCCGAGCGCCGAGCGGCAGGCGTAATGGTAGACGAGCCAGCCGACCAGGAGCGAGCCCGCGCTGATCCCGCTCGCCGCGTAAGGCGAGATCGCGAGCACCGCAGGATCGATCAGGAACAGGCTGGCGCCCACGTAATAGGTCACGACCAAAAGCGCGAAGCCGCTGAGCCAGGTCGTGTAGGCCTCCCACTTGAACCAGGTGAGCTCGTCCGGCATGCGCGTGGGTGCCACCAGGAACTTCACCATGTTGTAGAAGCCGCCGCCATGGACCTGCCACGCCTCGCCCGAGGCGCCCGCGGGCAGATCGCCCTTGGGCTTCAGCGAATAGTCGAGATGCATGAAGTAGAAGGAGCTGCCGATCCACGCGATGCCCGCCACCACGTGCAGCCACCTCAAGCACAGGCTCGCCCAGTCGGTGAGAACCACGTCCATGCGATGCGCCCCTAACCCCGTCCCCTGTCGGTCCTATCCGGCCTCATCGTTCGAGACGCTCCGCTCCTCGGGATGAGGCCGTTTTGTTCGGTGCTTGCCTCACCCTGAGGAGGCCCCGCGGGCGCAGCCCGCCTCGTCTCCCGTAGAGAGCGCGCTCCGCGCGGGGCCGTCTCGAAGGGCGAAGCAGGCAGGATCGCGATGCTCGCGCCGCGTCTACCCGTCAAGCCTAACCGCGCCCACGGCGCCCGGCCAGCCCAATTTGGTCCCGGCACCTATCTCGCCGGATGGACCTTGCGCCAATGGCGCGCGATGTCGACGCGGCGGCAAATCCAGACCTTGTCGTGGCGCTGGACGTGGTCGAGGAAGCGCTCGAGGGACGCGAAGCGTCCGGGCCGGCCGACGAGCCGGTTATGGAGCCCGACCGACATCATCTTGGGGGCAGTCTCGCCCTCTTGATAGAGCACGTCGAACGCGTCGCGCAAATAAGCGAAGAACTGGTCGCCCGAGTTGAAGCCCTGGCTGGTCGCGAAGCGCATGTCGTTGGCGTCGAGCGTGTAGGGCACGATGAGATGATCGCGCCCCTCGACCTCGACCCAATAGGGGAGGTCGTCGGCGTAGGAATCGGAATCGTAGAGGAAGCCGCCTTCGAGGGCCGCGATGCGCCGCGTGCGCGGGCTCATGCGCCCGCAATACCAGCCGAGCGGGCGCTGGCCGCAGAGCCTCTCGATGACCTCGATCGAGCGCTGCATGTGCTCGCGCTCGACCGCCTCGTCCGCGTCCTGATAGTCGATCCAGCGCCAGCCGTGGCTCGCGACCTCGTGCCCGCCCTCGATCATGGCGCGCGCGGCCTCGGGGTTGCGCTCGAGCGCCATGGCGACGGCGAACATTGTGATCGGCAGCTTGCGCCGCTCGAACAGGCGCATCAAGCGCCAGAAGCCGGCGCGGCTGCCGTACTCGTAGATCGATTCCATGTTCATGTGGCGCTGGCCGACGAAGGGCACGGCACCCACGATCTCGGAGAGGAACGCTTCCGACGCGCGGTCGCCGTGGAGGATGTTGTTCTCGCCGCCTTCCTCGTAATTGAGCACGATCTGCAACGCCACGCGGGCACCGCCCGGCCATTGGGCGTGGGGCGGGTTCTTGCCGTAGCCCTTCATGTCGCGCGGATAGTCGGCCATTGTCCTTGCCTCCCCCGTCACGCGCCGAGCAGGTCCGCGAGCGCCAGTGCGATCACCTGGGTCGCCTTGCGCAGATCCTCGAGCACGAGCTTCTCGTCGGCGCGGTGGCCGTTGGCCTCGAGCAGCGAGTGCGGCCCGGCGCCGTAGAGCACGGTCGGCACGCCGGCCGCGCTGTAATGGCGCGCGTCGGTATAAAGCGGCACGCCGTTGGCCGGGATCGCCTCGCCCATGATCGCTTGCCCGTGGCGTTGGATCGACGCGACGAGCTTCTCCTGGCCCGGCACGGGGGTGAAAGGACGCGCGAGGATGATGCGCCGGCAGGCGACGCGGATTCCCGGCAGCCCCGCCGCCGCGCGCTCGATCGCCGCGACCAGCTCGCGCTCGACCCGCTCCGGCTCCTCTTCGGGCACGATGCGCCGGTCGATGCGGAACGCGACCTCGTCGGGCACGACGTTGGTGTTGATCCCGCCCCGGATCAGCCCGACCACGAGGGTCGGATGGTCGATGCCGGGCACTTTCGAGCGCACGTTCTTGTAGCCCTCGCGTAGCGCATAGAGCGAGGCGAGCAGCCTGGTCGCGGCCTCGAGCGCGTCCGAGCCCGTTTCCGGCCGCGCCGCATGGGCCGAGCGGCCCATGACCTTCACCTCGAGATGGAGGCAGCCATTGTGCGCCACGACCACGTTGTAGGCGAAGCCGGCGCCGATCGCGTAGTCGGGTGCGGTGAGCTCTTGCGCGAGGAGCCAGCCGGGGCCGACCTCGCCGCCGGTCTCCTCGTCGTAGGTGAAATGGAGCTCGACCGCGCCCTCGAGCGCGAGCCCGCTCGCCTCGAGCGCGAGCAACGCATAGGCGTAGGTCGCGAAGTCCGATTTCGACACCGCGACGCCGCGCCCATACATGACCCCGTCCGCGATCTCTGCGCCGTAGGGGTCCTTGGTCCAGCCAGCCCCCGGCGGCACCACGTCGCCATGGGCGTTGAGCGCCACCGTCGGCCCGCCGGCGCCGAAGCGCTTGCGCACGATGAGGTTGGTCACACTCGCCATCCCGCTCGCGCGCACCGCATCCTCGGGCACCTTGTGGCGCTCGACCGCGAGGCCGAGACGCTCCAGGAGCTCGGCCGCGCGCGCGGCATGGGCGGCACAATCGCCGGGCGGATTGTCGGACGGCACCTTGACGAGATCGGCGAGGAAGCGGCACTGGGCCACGTGCGCGTTGTCGACGAAGGCGAGGAGGCGGTCGCGGGCGGCGGGGGCGATCATGCGGGCTTGGGCGCGAAGCCCTTGATGAAGCGCAGCAGCACGTGGAAGCCCGTGCCCGCGTCGCGCATCGAAATCGCCTCGGCGGGATTGTGGCTGATGCCGCGCACGCAGCGCACGAAGATCATGCAGATGTCGGCGAGTGCGATCATCGCCATGCCGTCGTGGCCGGCGCCGCTCGGAAGGCGGAACGGCTCGATCCCCTCGGCCGCGATGGCGCGGTCGACCTGCTCCATGAGCCAGGGCGCGCAAGGTGCCGCCTGGAGCCCGTGGACGCGGCGCATTTCGACGCGGGTCGCGCGGCGCTGGGCGATTTCGGCGAAGCGGGCTTCGAGGTCGGCCGCGGCGCGGCCCCGTTGCTCGTCGTCGGGGGCGCGCAGGTCGATCGTGAAGCGCGCAGCGCCGGGGATCACGTTGATCGCCCCCGGGCTCGCCTCGATGCGCCCGACCGTGCCGACGAGGCCGGGCTCGGACGCGCAACGCGCCTCGACCGCGAGCACGCATTCCGCCGCGCAGGCGAGCGCGTCGTGGCGCCGGTCCATGGGCACGGTGCCCGCGTGGCCGGCCTCGCCCGCGACCTCGACCTCGAAGCGCGCGGCGCCGTTGATAGAGGTCACGGTGCCGACCGGGAGATCCTTCGCCTCGAGCACCGGGCCCTGCTCGATATGGAGCTCGGCATAGGCGAGGATGCCGGGGCGCGGCTTGGCCGCCTCGCCGATACGCGCGGCATCGAGGCCGAACTCGCGCATGGCGTCGGCGAGGCTCGTGCCGGCGCGGTCCTTGAGCTTCAGAAGCGCGCGGTCGAAGGTGCCGGCGACGGCGCGGCTCCCGAGCATGGTGGCGCCGAAGCGCACGCCTTCCTCGTCCGCGAAGCCGATCACCTCGACGGCGAAGGGGAGGCGCACATCCTCGTGGGCGAGGCGGCCGACGCAGGCGATCGCGGTCACGACGCCGAGCATGCCGTCGTACTTGCCCGCGTCGCGCACGGTGTCGAGGTGGGAGCCCAGCACCAGCGCCGGGAGCCCGGGCTTCGTGCCCTCGTAGCGGCCGACCACGTTGCCGATCGCGTCCATGTGCGCCGCCATGCCCGCCTCGCGCATCCAGGCGAGCACCAGGTCCGCCGCGCGCCGCATCTCGGGGCTCAGGAAGACGCGCGTGAGGCGCGGCGGGTCCTCGGTGATGCGCGCGAGCTCGTCGACGCGCGCGCAGATCGCCCGGCCCATCCTCTCGGTCTCGTCCATGATCGCTCCCGATTGCGGCGAGCGCCGCCGGGCCGGGATTCCGGGCACGGGCGGCGTGGAGGCGCGAATCTTACCCGGCCGCGCGGGACGCTGTCGATGGCGAAGCTGGAATGTATCAGGCGCGGGGCGGGCCAATTTCCTCATCCCGAGGAACCCCGCTGCCGTCCTTCGAGACGCCTGCCCACGCGCGAAGCGCGCGCCTATATCGAAAAAGAACGGGCGATGCCCGCGGGCAGGCCCCTCAGGACGAGGCAGGGGGTTGTCTCGAAGGATGGGGCAGCTGAAGCTTCTGTCTCGAAAGAGCCGCCCTAGACAGCCTTGCCCAGCCGCGCGCGGACCGCCTCGCAGGCGAAGAGGACCCGCTCGGGCGTAGCCGGCGCGTCGAGCCGGACCGGGATCTTGTCCTGCCCGAGGCTCGCGACCGCGTCCTTGAGGGCAAGGAAGGCCGAGATCGCGAGCATGAAGGGCGGCTCGCCCACGGCCTTGGAGCGGTGCACGGTGTCTTCGGTATTGGGGGCGGTGAAGAGCTTGACCCGGAAGTCGGGCGGCACGTCGCGCGAGGTCGGGATCTTGTAGGTGGACGGCGAATGGGTGCGGAGCCGCCCCGTTTCGTCCCACCAGAGCTCCTCCGAGGTGAGCCAGCCGACACCCTGGACGTAGCCCCCCTCGACCTGGCCGAGGTCGATCGCGGGGTTGATCGAGCGGCCGCAATCCTGGAGCAAGTCCGCGCGCACCATGCGGTATTCACCGGTGAGCGTGTCGAGCTCGACCTCGGTCGCCGCCGCGCCGTAGGTGTAATAGAAGAACGGCCGGCCGCGCGATTCGGCCGGGTTCCACCAGATTTTCGGCGTCTTGTAGAAGCCGGTCGAGGAGAGCGAGATGCGCGCGCGATAGACCTCCTTGACGAGCGCCGGGAACTCGATTTCCCGGTTGCCGACGCGCACCATGCCGTCGTGGAACAAAACCGTCTCGGCCGGCACCTTGTATTGCTCGACGCAGTAATCGACCAGGCGCTCCTTGATCGTGCGCGCCGCCGCCTGGGCCGCCATGCCGTTCAAATCGCAGCCGGCGCTGCCCGCGGTCGCCGACGTGTTGGGGACCTTGCCCGTGGTGGTGGTCGAGACCTGGACTTGGTCGAGGTCGATGCCGAACTCGTCGGCCACGATCTGCGCCACCTTGACGAACAGGCCCTGGCCCATCTCGGTGCCGCCATGGTTCAGGTGCACGCTGCCGTCGGTATAGACGTGGACGAGGGCACCACCCTGGTTGAGATGGGTCGCGGTGAAGGAAATGCCGAACTTGACCGGCGTCAACGCGAGCCCGCGCTTGATCACCTTGCTCGAGGCGTTGAACGAGGCGATCTCGAGGCGCCGCGCGCGGTAATCGCTGGTGCGCTCGACCTCGTCGATGAGCTCGGGCAAAATATTGTCGGTGATGGTCTGGTGGTAGTGGGTGACGTTGCGCTCGCTCTTGCCGTAGAGGTTGAGCTTGCGCACGTCGAGCGGGTCCTTCCCCAGGAAACGCGCGATGTCGTCGACCACGTATTCGATGCCGACCATGCCCTGGGGCCCGCCGAAGCCGCGGAACGCGGTATTGCTCACCGTGTGGGTCTTGCAGCGGTGGCCGGTCACGGTCGCGTTGCCGAGGTAATAGGCGTTGTCGGCGTGGAACTGGGCGCGGTCGACGATCGCGTTCGAGAGGTCGGGCGACATCCCGCAACGCGCCGCGAGCTCGAACTCCGCACCCAGGATGCGCCCCTCCTCGTCGAAGCCCACATCGTAGAGCGTGTAGAAATCGTGGCGCTTCCCGGTCATGATCATGTCGTCGTCGCGGTCCATGCGGTACTTGACCGGGCGGCCGGTCTTGACCGCGAGGAGCGCTGCGATCGCGGCGATCTGGGCCGGCTGGGTCTCCTTCCCGCCGAAGCCCCCGCCCATGCGCCGCACGTCGACCGTCACCGCCGCGTCCGGCACGTCGAGCACCTTCGCGATCAGATGCTGCACCTCGGTCGGGTTCTGGGTCGAGGAATGGACCAGCACGTTGCCGTCCTCGTCCGGGATCGCGTAGGCGATCTGGCCCTCGAGATAGAAATGATCCTGGCCGCCGATGCGGAGATCGCCCTTCATCCGGTGCGGCGCCTTGGCGAGCGCCGCCTGCGCGTCGCCGATGCGCATGGTGGTGCTCGGGCTCACGAAGAACTTCTTCTCGAGCGCCTCCTTGGCGTCGAGAATCGCAGGCAAATCCTCGTATTCGATTTCGACGAGGGCGGCCGCGCGGCGCGCGATCTCGATCGAGTCGGCCGCGATGGCGACGATCGCCTGGCCCATATATTCGACCAGGCCGGGCGTCAGCATCGGGTCGCCCGGGAACACCGAGCCGATATCGACCTCGCCCGGCACGTCCGCCGCCGTGATCGCGGCGTGGACTCCCGGCACCTCGCGCGCGCGCGCGACGTCGAGCCGGATGATGCGCGCATGCGCGCGGTCCGCCATGCGCACGTAAGTGTGGAGCGTTCCCGGCAGCTCGACGATGTCGTCGGCATAGACCGCCTCGCCGCTCACATGCTTTCGCGCACTCTCATGGGCGATGCCGCGATGGACGTTGCGTTTCGCCTCCGGCAACGAGAGCACGTCGTCAGGCATGGGCTTCCACTCCGAGACGCACGGGCTCGCCCGCGCTTTCGAGATAAAACCGGCGCAAGAGGTTCTGCGCGCCGAGGGTGCGGTAGGCGGCACTCGCGCGCATGTCGCTGAGGGGCTGGAAATCCTCGCGAAGCCGCTCGGCGGCCCTGAGCACGCTCGCCTCGGTCCACGGATGGCCTTCGAGCGCCGCCTCGGCCGCGCGCGCGCGCTTCGGCGTGGCCGCCATGCCGCCGAAGGCGATACGCGCCTCCGCGACCTTGTCGCGCTCGAGCTTCACCGCCATGCCGAGGCATACGGCCGAGATGTCCTGATCGAAGCGTTTGCTGAGCTTGTAGGTCGCGAAGCGGCGCGCGCGGTCGATCGGGACCCAAAGGCGCTCGACGAACTCGCCGCGCTCGAGGGCCGTCTTGCGGTACGCCAAATAAAAATCTTCGAGCGGGAGCGTGCGGCGTTTCCCCGCCTTGTTGAGCACCACGCGTGTCCCGAGGGCGATCAAGGCCGGCATGCTGTCGCCGATGGGCGAGCCGTTGGCGACGTTCCCGCCCATGGTGCCCGAATTCCGGATCTGGACCGAGCCCAGGCGCCGCAGCATCTCGCCGAAGCTCGGCCAGAGGCGCTGGAAGATGGGGAGAAGGCGCGTATAGCTCGCACCCGCGCCGATCTCGAGCGCGGTGTCGGTCTCCTCGACCGTATCGAGCTCGGCAATCGCGCCGAGATAGATCGTGCAGGCGAGGTCGCGATGCTGCTTCGTGACCCAGAGCCCCACGTCGGTGCCGCCCGCGAGCAGATGGGCGTCGGGATGCTGCGCGAGGAGCGACGACAATTCGGCGATGCTTTGCGGCGCGTAATAGCGCTTCCCCTGCGCGTCGAGGGCGAGGGAGGTGCGCGATCGAAGGGAGCGAAGCGCCTCGCGGGTCGCCCCCACCTCGGCCTGGAATCGGTCGCCGCGCGCGCCTTCGAGCGCCTGGCGCGCCGCCGCCACGATCGGCCGGTAGCCGGTGCAGCGGCAGAGATTGCCCGCGATCGCGTCGTGGATGTCGTCGTCGGGCGGGACCGCGTCGGTCGCGTGATAGAGCGCGAAGAGCGACATGACGAAGCCCGGCGTGCAGAAGCCGCATTGGCTCCCGTGGCAATCGACCATCGCCTGCTGCACCGGGTGAAGCGTGCCGTCCGGCGCTCTCAGATGCTCGACCGTGACGAGCTGCTTCCCGTCGAGCACGGGCAAGAACAGGATGCACGCATTGACCGCGCGATAGGCGATGCCGCCCTCGGGCGCGGGCTCGCCCAAGGCCACCGTGCAGGCGCCGCAATCGCCTTCGGCGCAGCCCTCCTTGGTCCCGGTGAGGCCGTTCGCGCGCAGCCATTGCAGCACGGTCGTGGTCGGGTCGATGCCGGCCACGGTCTCGGGCTTGCCGTCGAGGAGGAAGCGCACCTTATCCATAGCCAACTCAGTACATGACCTTGTCTGGCTTCGCGACCCATTCGTCGAACACCTTGACCGCCTCGTCGCCCAGGAGGCGTTGGAGCGGCAGGCGCTGGCTCGCGGGCGGCTTCCCGATCTCGCCGTAGATCGCCGAATCGTCGAAGCCGATGCGCGCCGCGTCGTCGCGCGTGTTGGCGTAGTAGACATGGTCGACGCGCGCCCAGTAGGCGGCGGCGAGGCACATGGGGCAGGGCTCGCACGAGGTATAGAGGTCGCAGCCCGCGAGGCTGAAGCGCCCGAGCCGCGCCGCCGCGGCGCGGATCGCGGTCACCTCGGCATGGGCGGTCGGGTCGTTGGTCGAGGTGACGCGGTTCCAGCCCTCGGCGACGACCTCTCCGTCGCGCGCGACGATGGCGCCGAACGGCCCGCCCTTGCCTTGGCGCATGGTACGCGCCGAAAGCTCGATCGCGCGCCGCATCAGCGTCTCTTTGACGTCCTCGTTCACGGCCCTGTTCCGCCGCCCGCCCCTTCGGTTCCCATCGATTAAACGCTCGGGCTCGCGCACGGGCAAGCCAAACTTCGCGTCGTAGGATTGCATCGAAGAGCGGCAATTGCCGCAGCGGGAGGCAATACGCGGCGCCGGTGCCGCACCCGATGAGTGCCGCGCCCGCTTCAGTGCCCCGCCATATGGCGGCCGATCTGGGTCAGGTTGGCACCGGCGCTTTGGGTCTCGTAGACGAGGCGGCCGCCGAACATGACCATGACCCGGTCGGCGAGCTCGAGGAGCTCGTCCAAATCCTCGCTCACGAGGAGCACGGCGGCGCCCCGGTTGCGCGCCTCCATGATCTGGCCATGAATGTCGGCGACGGCCGCGAAATCGAGGCCGAACACCGGGTTCGCCGCGATCAGCACGTTGACCTCGCCGCCGAGCTCGCGCGCGAGCACCGCGCGTTGCACGTTGCCGCCCGAGAGCGTGCCGATGGGCGCCTCGGGCGAGGGCGTCTTCACGCGATAGCGCTCAATCAATTGGCGCGCCGCCTCGCGCATGGCGCCCGGCTTCAGCCACCAGCCGGCGGCCGCGTTCGGGCTGCGGTCGAACTCGCGCAGCAGCATGTTCTCGGTGACCGTCATGCGCGCGGCGCAGGCGTTCCTCAGCGGCTCCTCGGGGAGGAGCGACAATTTATGCTCGTGCACCTCGTCTCTGGACGTGGTGAAGGGCTCACCATGGACGCGCAGATTGCCGCCCGTCGCCTCGCGCTGGCCCGCGAGCACCTCGACCAGCTCGCGTTGGCCGTTTCCCGAGACGCCCGCGATGCCGACGATCTCGCCCGCACGCACCGAGAGCGAGACGCCGTTTACCGCGGGCTGGCCGCTGTCGTTGAGGGCGTGGACGTCGATGAGCTCGAGGCGCGGCTCGCCGAAAGGATGCTCGTCGCGGCGCGCGGGCTCGAACAGTTTCTGGCTGCCGATCATCATCTCCGCCATGCGGTCGGGCGTGAGGTCCTTGACCTTGCCGGCGCCCGCGAACTTGCCGCGCCGGAGCACGGTCACCTCGTCGGCGAAGGCGAGCACCTCGCGGAACTTGTGCGTGATCATGAGGACGGTGAGCTGGCCCGCGCGCGACATGGCGTGGAGCATGCCGAGCATCTCGTCCGCCTCCTCGCGCGTCAGCACCGAGGTCGGCTCGTCGAGAATGAGGAACCGGCGCTCGAGATAGAGCTGCTTCAGGATCTCGGTCTTCTGCTTTTCGCCCGCGGCGAGCGCGGCCACCGGCCGGTCGAGCGGCACCTTGAACGGCATGCGCGCGAGGAATGCATCGAGCGCCTCGTTCTCCTTGCGCCAATCGATCACGGCGGGCAGATCGGCGCGCGAGAGCACCAGGTTCTCGGCCACCGTCATGTTGGGAACCAGCGTGAAATGCTGGTAGACCATGCCGAGCCCGAGCGCGTGGGCGGCCTTCGGGCTCTCGACCACCTGCTGGTGATCGCCCACCAGGAGCTCGCCGTCGTCGGGCCTATAGTAGCCCATCATGCATTTGACGAGCGTCGACTTGCCGGCGCCGTTCTCGCCCAAGAGCGCATGGAAGGCGCCCGCCGGCACTTTCATCGAGACATTGTCGAGTGCCAAGAGCTCGCCGAAGCGCTTGGTCATCGCGATCGCCTCGATGCCGAAGGTGCCGGACGGGCTCGCGGGCGCGGGCGGGATCGTCGTCATGCGATCGCCTCGATCAGCTCCTTGGCCGACGAGACCGAGCCGAACACCCCACCCTGCATCTTGATCATCTTGACCGCGTGGTCGTGGTTCGCCTTGTCGGTCGCGGCACAGCAATCCTCGAGCAGCAGGCACTCGAAGCCGCGGTCGTTCGCCTCGCGCATGGTGGTGTGGACGCACACGTCGGTCGTGATGCCGGAAAGCACGATGTTGTCGATGCCGCGGACGCGCAGCATGAGCTCGAGGTCGGTCGCGCAGAACGAGCCCTTGCCCGGCTTGTCGATGATCGGCTCGCCGGGATGGGGGGCGAGCTCGGGGATGATCTCCCAGCCCGGCTCGCCGCGCACCAGGATCTTGCCGCACGGGCCCGGATCGCCGATGCCGGCGCCGATGCGGCGCGAGCGCCAGCGCTTGTTGGCGGGCAGATCGGAAAGATCGGGCCGGTGGCCCTCGCGGGTGTGGAACACGGTGAAGCCGCCCTTGCGCATCGCGGCCAACACGCGTCCGATCGGGCCGATGGGCGCGCGCGTGAGCGAGAGGTCGTAGCCCATGCGGTCGACGTAGCCGCCGGGGCCGCAGAAATCGATCTGCATGTCGATCACGATGAGGGCCGTGTTCTCGGGCCTGAGGTCGCCGTTGTAGGGCCAGGGATAGGGATCGCCGCGGACGAAGCGTCCGGGCGCAGGGCTTGCTTCAGGCATGAGAGCCTCCCTCGTTGCCAGGCTCGTTCGCGCGGCGCGCGGCTCGATCGCTCATCGCGCGCTCCGCTATTTGGTGATGCTGAGCTCGCCCGGCGCCCCGATGAGGGTGCGCTTCGGCGAGCAGGTGACGATCATGATCAGGAGCGTGAGGATGTAGGGCGTCGCGTTGAGCAGATAATAGCCGCCGGTGACGCCGACCGACTGGAGCGAGGGCGCCAAGCCCCCGGCGCCGCCGAACAGCAACGCCGCGTAGAAGCACAGCATCGGATTCCAGCGCGCGAAGATGACGAGCGCGACCGCCGTGATGCCCTGGCCGCTCGAGATGCGCTCGTTCCAGCTGCCCGGGTAATAGAGCGAGAGGAACGACCCCGCGACGCCGGCGAGGAACCCGCCGGCGCAGGTCGCGAGCACGCGCACGCGCACCACGTTGACGCCGAGCGCCCGCGCGGCTTCCGCACTCTCGCCCACGGTGCGCAGGATGAGGCCCCAGCGCGTGGTCTTGAACGCCCAAAGCAACGCGGGCGCGAGCGCTATGCCGAGAATGAACAACGCGTTGATCTTGAGCGCTGCCTGGATTTGCGGGATCGAGCTCCACCAGCCGAAATTGATCGACGGCAGCGAGGGTGCGACCGGCTGGATGAAGGGCTTCCCAAGATAGAAAGCGAGGCCGAGGCCGAACAGCATGAGGGCGATGCCGACCGCGATGTCGTTCACCTTCGGGAGGCTGCAGATGAGCCCGTGCATCAGCCCCATGCCGACGCCGACGCAGCCCGCCGCCAGCACGCCGAGCCAGGGCGAGCCCGTGTAGTAGGAGATCGCGTAGGCGCTCATGGCCCCCATGACCAAGGTGCCCTCGAGCCCGAGATTGATGCGCCCGCTCTTCTCGGTGATGCATTCGCCGAGGCTCACGAACAGGAACGGCGTACTCACGCGCACGGCACCGCCGAACACGGCGAGCGGGACCTCCCAGATTCCGATGCCCGTGGTCATGCTCAAGCGGCCTTTCGTCGCTGGAAAAGGGGAATGCGCCCGTAGACCACCTCACTCGCGAGGATGACGATGAACAAGATTCCCTGGAGCACGAGGGTCGCGGCGTCGGGCAAGTCGAGATGGCGCTGCAACAGGCCGCCCGAGGCGCCGATGCCGCCCAACAGGAACGCGACCGGGACGATCGCGAGCGGATTGTGGCGCGCGAGGAAGGAGACGAGGATTCCCGTGTAGCCGTAGCCCGCGACCAGGGACGCGTTGGCGCGCTCCTGCACCGCCGCGACCTCGACCATGCCCGCGAGCCCGGCCGCGGCACCCGCGAGGAAGCAGGTGATGAGGATGAGCTTTCCGACCTTGAGGCCCACCATCTTCGCCGCGCGTACGTTCCCGCCCACCACCCGGATCGAGAATCCGAACACCGTGTGGTTCACCAGCACGTAGGCGATGATGCAGGCGACGATGCCGTAGACCAGGCCCCAATGCACCTCGGTGCCGGGGATGTTGTTGATCATGTTGACGTCGCCGATGGAGGGCGAGGAGGGCTTGTTGAGGCTCGCGGGATCGCGGAACGGCCCGCCCACCATGTGATTGAGAATCGCGATCGCGATATAGACCAGGAGAAGGCTCGAGATGGTCTCGTTCACCCCGCGATAGTGGCGCATCGCCCCCGCGAGCCCGATCCAGATGCCGCCCGCGATCATCCCCGTCGCGGCCATGGCGAGCTGGATCACGAGCGGCGGGGCACCTTGCAGGGCGACCGCGGCCATGGTCGCGGTCAGGCCGCCGATCACGAAGGCACCCTCGCCGCCGATGATCATGAGGCCGAGCTGCGCCGGAAGCGCCGTGCACAGCGCGGTCATGATCAGCGGCGAGGCGCGCGTGAGCGAGTTCTCGATCGAGAACCAGGAGCCGACCGAGCCCTCGATCATGTAGCCGTAGACGCGAAGCGGACTCACGCCGGCGAACGAGACGAAGATCCCGAACAGGATCATCGACACGATGAGCGCCCCGATCGGGATCAGCACCGCCTCGAGGGCGGCGCCGAGCCGACCGGGGGATGTGCCGTCCGCCATGGTTCGCGACCTTCCGCGCCGAAATGCCGTGCGCTCAACTCGTGCTGCCGAGCACGCCTTCCACGAGATAGTTCATGCTCTCGAGCTTGATGTCGCTGTCGGCGAGCTCGGTGCCGGCCGGGATCACCATGTTGCCCTTGTTGTCCTTGAGCGGGCCCTTGAAGGTCTTGTAGGTGCCGGCGAAATACGCGTCGAGCGTCGCCTGGGCCGCCTTCTTCGCCTCGGCGCTGACGCGCGGCGTGAAGGGCGACTGCTTGATGAGCCCCTCCTTGAAGCCGCCGCGATAGAAGTTCGGCAGAGCCTCGCCCTTCATCGCCATGCCGACGAACTTCGGATAGAGCTGCTCCCAGTTCCACTCGGCGCCGGTGAGATAGCCGTGCGGTGCGAGGGCGAGCTGGCTCGCGTGGTAGCCGCACACCATGATGCCGCGCTTCTCCGCGGTCTGGCACACGACCTTCGGGCTGTCCACGTGGCAGGTGATGACGTCGACGCCCTGGTCGACCAGGCTGTTGGTGGATTCGGCCTCCTTGACCGGCATCGACCAGTCGCCGGTGAAGATCACCTGGGTCGTGATCTTCGGGTTGACCGACTTGGCGCCGAGCGTGAAGGCGTTGATGTTCTGCAGCACCTGCGGGATCGGCTTGGCGGCGACGAAGCCGAGCTTGTTCGACTTCGTCATGTAGCCCGCGACGATGCCGCTCACATGCTGCGCCTGGAAGATCCAGCCGAAATAGCTGCCGATGTTGGTCGGCATGCCCTTGACCCACAGGCCGGCGGCGTGCTCGAAGCGCACCTTCGGGTATTTGGGCGCCAACTTCAGGATGTAGGGGTTGAAATAGCCGAACGAGGTCGGGAACAGGAGCTTGGCACCGTCCTCGCGGATCATCGACTCCATGGTCTTCTCGACCGAGACGTCCTCCGGCACGTTCTCTTCCTCGAGCACCTTGACGCCGGCCATCTTCTTGACCTGCGCCGCGCCCTGGGCGTGCGCCTGGTTGTAGCCGAAATCGTCATGCGGCCCGACATAGATGAAGCCGACCACGTAGTCGGCGCCGAAGGCGCGAGGGCCGCCGAGCCCGCCCATCGCCGCTCCGGCGGCGACCGCGGCGGTGCCTTGGAGCAGGCGACGGCGGGAAATGTTGTTGAAGGACATGGCAACCTCTTTGGTTGAGCGCGTTGCGCGTGGGTCGGAGGCCCGGCACCCAAATCGGCGGGCAGGCCCGAATTGGCTCCCACGCCGCCGCGTGCGGACACGGCCGAGGGCGCGGGAACGGTCCCGCTTCGCAAGCCTCATGCCAAAAGGCGTCTGACGTTAAGCCTTTGGTTCCAAAGGATTTGAGACTTGATTTTCGGGGTGCGCGCGCCGCGTCCGGACAGCGTTTGGTCAAATTTTAGGCAGATATCGCCTGAGGCCCGCTCAACGATCGGCAATGCTTTGATGAGATATTGTGCAACGCCTCGTGGGCGCGGGGGCGCCAATAGGATCGAACCGGCGGGCGGCATGCCCCGTTTCCGGGACATGCCGCGCCGAGACTTGTTCCGGCGAGCTCAGCTCAGCTCAGCTTGCCTTCGACTCCGTCGACGAGCGTCTGCAGGCCCGAAAGCGTGCCGTCATCCATCACCTGGCCCGCGGGCAGGAAGGTCTTGCCCGACTGGTCGACCAGCGGACCGACGAAGATCTTGTTCTTGCCGCTCGAAATGTCGTCGACGGTCGCTTGGGCGAGCTTCTTCACGTCGTCGGGCATGTTCGAGAAGGGCGACATGCGCAGCAGGCCCTCCTTGAAGCCGCCCCAGGTGTCGGTGCTCGTCCAGGTGCCGTCCATCACGTCCTTGACGCGCTTGACGTAGTAGGGGCCCCATTCGTTGACGTTGGCGCTGAGCTCGGTATGGGGTGCGAACTTCGCCATGTCGGTCGCCTCGCCGAACGCCTTGATGCCCTTGCTCTCGCACACCTGGAGCGGAGCGGGGGAGTCCGTGTGTTGGGTGATGATGTCGCAGCCCTGGTCGATGAGGGCCTTGCACGCGTCGCCTTCCTTCCCCGGATCGTACCAGGAATTGATCATGATGAATTTGAGCTTGCCCTTGGGATTGACGCTGCGCATGCCCAAGAGGAACGCGTCCATGCCCATGACCACCTCGGGCACCGGGATCGAGCCGATGTAGCCGGCGGTGCCGGTCTTGGTGAGCTTGCCCGCGATGACGCCCTGGACGTAGCGGCCCTGGTAGAAGCGGATGTTGTAGGTCGAGACGTTCTTCGCGCGCTTGTAGCCGGTGCAATGCTCGAAATAGACGTCCGGATACTGCTTCGCCACCTTGAGCGTGTAGTTCATGTAGCCGAACGAGGTGGTGAAGATGAGCTTGTTGCCCTTGGCCGCGAGATCGTTGATGACGTGCTCGCTGTCCGCCGTCTCGGGCACGTTCTCGACGTAGGTCGTCTTGACCGCGTCGCCGTACTTCGCGACCACTTCCTTGCGCCCGATATCGTGCTGGTAGGTCCAGCCGAAATCCCCCACCGGGCCGAGATAGACGAAGCCGACCTTGAGCGGCTCGGCGGCGCGCGCGCGGCCGATCAGGCCCGGCATCGACGCGGCCGCGAGGCTCGAGCCCAAGATCTTGTTGAAGGTCCGACGATCCATGAATGCCTCCTCTGGTTACGAGCTCCTTGCCGGTTTCCCGCGGGCCGCCGGACGTGCATCCGGCCCCCTCGCCCGCGCGCAAGGCACATGAGCCGAGCGTGCGCCCGCGCGAATTCAAAATCAAGCACCCGCCCTGCGTGCGCCGGCGCCGCTCACGCCGTCGCGTGGAACGGCCGTCCGAGGCTCGCGGGCTGATTGAGGCGGATGCGGCGCCGGTCGCGCGAGATGATCACCAGCACGAGCACGGTGCCGAGATAAGGCAGCGACGAGACGAAGGGCGACGGGATCGGAACGCCCAGCCCCTGCACATAGAGCGAGAGATACATGATGCCGCCGAAAAGATAGGCACCGCCCAGAAGCCAGGCCGGGCGCCAGGCGGAGAACACCACGAGGGCGAGCGCGATCCAGCCGCGCCCCGCGGTCATGTCCTCGGCCCAGAGCGGGCTGTAGGAAAGCGACATGTAGGCGCCCGCGAGCCCCGCCATGGCGCCCCCGAACATCGCCGCCGCGTAGCGGATGCGGATCACGGGATAGCCGATCGCGTGCGCCGCATCGTGGGAATCGCCGACCGCGCGGAGAATCAACCCCGCGTGCGTGCGGTAGAGGAACCAGCCGGTCGCGGCGAGGGCCACGAACGAGAAATAGATCAGAATGTCGTGGCCGAAGAGGACCGGGCCGATGAACGGGAGCTCGGTCAAAAGCGGCACCTTGAGCTTCGGCAGCGTGGGGGCCGCGATGCCGACGAAGCCCGCGCCCATGAGCGCGCTGAAGCCGCGCCCGAAGATGGTCAGCGCCAGGCCCGTCGCGATCTGGTTCGCGAGCATGGTCAAGGTCAGGAACCCGAAGATGAGTGCCATGGCGCCCCCGGCGAAGATGGCGGCGATGACGCCGAGGAAGGGATTGCCGGTCGAGTGCGCGGTCGCGAAGCCCGCGATGGCGCCCACCAGCATCATGCCCTCGACGCCGAGATTGAGCACGCCCGACTTCTCCGCCACGAGTTCGCCGGTCGCGGCGAGGAGAAGGGGCGTGGAGGCCGCGATCACGCTCACGAGGAAGCTTTGCAGGAAGAAGCTCATTCGGCCGCCCCCTCGGCGAGCTTCGCCGTCTGCGCTTGGGTGCCCGTGCGCTTCAGGCGATAAAGAATGAGGATGTCGCAGCCGAGGAGATAGAACAGCAGGATGCCCTGGAAGATCCCGGTCACCGCGTTGGGCATGCCGAGATCGATCTGGGCCGAATTGCCGCCGAGATAGGAGAGCGCCAGTAGCAGGCCCGCGAAGATGGCACCCACCGGATGGAGCCGGCCCAAGAAGGCGACGATCACCGCGGTGAAGCCGTAGCCGGGCGAGATTGTCGTGGTGAGCTGGCCGATCGCGCCCGACACCTCGAACATGCCCGCGAGGCCCGCGAGCCCGCCGCTGATCAGGAGCGCAATCCAGATGAGGCGCGCCTCGCTGAAGCCGCCGAAGCGCGCCGCGCGCGGCGCCTGGCCCACGACGCGGAGCTGGAACCCCAGGGTCGATTTCGAAAGCACCAGCCATGCCGCGATCGCCAAGAGCGGCGCGAACAGGCAGCCGAGATGGATGTTGGTGTGGGCGAACAGGATGGGGGCGGTGGCGCTGTCGGAGAAGAGGGCGGTCTGCGGGAAGCCGAAGCCCTTCGGGTCGCGCCAGGGTCCGGTCACGAGATAGATCAACAGGAGTTGCGCCACGTAGGTCAGCATCAGGCTGGTCAGGATTTCGTTGGCGTTGAAGCGCGTGCGCAGCCAGGCGACGATCCCGGCCCAGAACATGCCGCCGAGGCACCCGAACAGGATCATGGCCGGGAACAGGAACCAGAAGGACGCGTCGGGCATGGCGATCGCGAGGCCGCCCGCGAAGATGGCACCGAGGGTGAATTGCCCCTCGCAGCCGATGTTCCACACATTGGCGCGGTAGCAGACCGAGAGACCGGCGCCCATCATGATGAGGGGCGAGGCCTTGACCAGGAGTGCGGAGATTCCGCTCGGGCCCACCAGTGGCTCGACCAGGAAAGTATAGACCGCGCGCGCCGGCGGCTGGCCCATGGCGGCGAAGATGATGCCGGTCGAGACGATGGTGAGCAGAATCGCGAGCACCGGCGAGCCGTAGACCCAGAGCGTCGAGCGCTCGCCGCGCGGCTCGAACCTAAACAGCACGGCGCTCACCCTCGGGCTCCTTCGCACCCGGCGCAGCCGCGCCGCCCTGACTCGTGCCGCCACTCTGGCTCGTGCTGCCGCCCTGGCTTGTGCCACCCATGAGGAGGCCGATCTGCTCGATGGTCGCCTCCTTGACCGGGATCGAGGGCGAGAGCCGGCCGCCCGCGATCACCATGATGCGGTCGCACAAGAGGAAAATCTCGTCGAGATCCTGGGAAATGATGAGGACGGCGGTGCCGCCCTCGGCAAGCTTCACGATCGCCTCGTAGATCGCGAGCGTGGCCCCCGCATCGACGCCCCAGGTCGGCTGGTTGATCACCAGCACGCTCGGATTCTGCTGCACCTCGCGCCCGACCAGGAACTTCTGCAGATTGCCGCCCGAGAGCGAGCGCGCCTCCGCGTGCGGCCCCGTGGTGCGCACGTCGAAGCGCTCGATGATGCCGCGCGTGAACTCGACCGTGCGCGGCTTGTCGACGATGCCGAGGCGCGCGAGCGCGTGGCGCACATTGGCCGAGAGGAACGCGTTCTCGGCGAGCGTCATGGCGATCACCGCGCCATGGCCGTGGCGCTCCTCGGGCACGAAGCAGCCGCCGAGCTTCCTCCGCTCGCGTGGGCCCATATGGCCGGCCGCGACACCGTCGAGGAGCACGGTCTCGGGCCGCTCGGCCGGCACCTCGCCCGACAGCGCGTCCATGAGCTCGGTCTGGCCGTTCCCCGCGATGCCCGCGATGCCGACGATCTCGCCGCCCGCGACCGAAAGCGACACTTCCTTCAAGTCGGTGCCGAACTGGTGCGTCGAGCGGATGGTGAGCCGCTCGACCGCGAGGCGCGGCGCACCGCCCACCGGCGCCGCGCGGCGCTGGGACGCGGGCTTGAGCTCGGCGCTGATCATCAGCTCGGCAAGCTCTTTCGCGGTCTTCGCGCGCGGGTCCACGCGCGCCACGACGCGGCCGAGGCGCATGATGGTCGCGCGCTCGCACAGCGCCCGGATTTCCTCGAGCTTGTGGCTGATATAGAGGATCGAGCAGCCTTCGGACGCCAGCCGCCGCAACACCGCGAACAGCTTCTCGACCTCCTGCGGCGTCAAGACCGAGGTCGGCTCGTCCATGATGAGGAGCTTCGGCTTCTGCAACAGGCAACGCACGATCTCGATGCGCTGGCGCTCGCCGACCGAAAGGTCGTGCACGGCCGCCCCCGGGTCGAGCGGCAGGCCGTAATTGGTCGAGATCTCGACGATGCGCGCGCTCAAATCCGCGCGCTCCTTCCGGTCGTTGAGGCCGAGGGCGATGTTCTCGGCCACCGTCAATGCCTCGAACAGCGAGAAATGCTGGAACACCATGCCGATGCCGAGCCGGCGCGCATAGGCCGGGTTCAGGATCGCGACGGGTGCGCCCTGCCAGAAGAGGCTCCCCTCGTCGGGCTTCATGACACCATAGATGATCTTGACCAGCGTCGACTTCCCGGCACCGTTCTCGCCCAGGAGCGCGTGGATTTCGTTCCGGCCCACCTCGAGGTCGACATGGTCGTTCGCGAGGCAGCCGGGAAAGCGCTTGGTGATGCCGCGGAGCGCGAGGAGGGGGGTGGTCTCTGCGGCGGCGGCGGGCATGAGGGGTCTGGGGCCTTCCCTGGAGCGCGCGCCACGAACCCAGGTGGAATGGGCGGCGAACGCCTTCAACCACAATCAATTTTCGTGCCACGCCGCGCGTTGACCGGCGCCCGCGGCGCGCGCCGGCCAAGGCGCCGGAATCGCCGAGGATTGTCGCGACGGCTCAGGGCCGGAGTCAAGCAATCCAAGGACAGGGCGCCCAAATATTGGGCGGGGGCCGCGCCCGCGTCCCCGGCCTCAGCCGCGCCCGATGAACGGCATCTTGGATGCCATGATGGTGACGAACTGGACGTTGGCGTCGAGCGGGAGCGACGCCATGTGCACGATCATGCGCCCCACCTCGGCCACGTCCATGGTGGGCTCGACCTCGGTCGTGCCGTTCGCCTGCAGCACGCCCTTCTTCATGCGCGCGGTCATCTCGGTCGCGGCGTTGCCGATGTCGATCTGGCCGCAATCGATGTCGTAGGCGCGGCAATCGAGCGCGGTCGAGCGCGTGAGCCCCGTGATCGCGTGCTTGGTCGCGGTGTAGGCGACCGAGCGCGGGCGCGGCACGTGCGCCGAGATCGAGCCGTTGTTGATGATGCGGCCGCCGCGCGGGTCCTGGCTCTTCATGATCTTGATCGCTTCCTGGGTGCAGAGGAAGGGAGCGGTGAGATTGGTCTCGACCACCGCCTGCCAGGCCTCGAAGGAAAGCTCCTCGAGCGGCACCGCGGCGGCGCCGATACCCGCATTGTTGAACAGGAGATCGAGGCGGCCGAAATGCTCCTTGGTCGCGGCGAACAGCGCCTTGATCGAGGCCGGATCGCGCACGTCGGTCGGGACCGCGAGGATGCGTACCGCGTGCGCGCGCGCCTCGGCCGCGACCTGCTCCAAGGGCTCCTTGCGGCGCCCGGCGAGCACGAGGTCCCAGCCCGCCTCCATGAGCGCCAGGGACGCGGCCTTGCCGATGCCGCTCCCGGCCCCCGTGACCAAGGCGACCTTCGCTTGCGATGTCATCGGATCCTCCCTCGTTCGACGCGGCTGAGGATAGGCGAAGGTCCGCGTCGCTTCAATTCGGTCGCGTCAGGCCAGGCCCCGAGAATACCTCGCCCCGTCATGCCCGGACTTGTTCCGGGCATCCATGACTGGCATGAAAGAGACGCGGATGGCCGGGACGGCCCGGCCATGACGGATCGGGCCATTTCGGGTGCAACGGGAGGACGATGCTGAACGCGGCGCTGGTGGGCCTCGGCTGGTGGGGCCGCAACATCCTGAACACCCTCGAGGGCAACGCGAAGCTGCGCGTGGCCGCGATCGTCGATCCCGATCCCAAGGCGGGCGAGATCGCGCGCCGCGCGGGCGTGGCGTTCGCGAGCGCCCTCGACGCGGTACTTTCGGACCCGAAGATCGACGCGGTGATCCTCTGCACGCCCCACACGCTCCACACGGCGCAGGTCGTGCGCGCGGCGGCGGCGGGGAAGCATGTCTTCTGCGAGAAGCCGCTCGCCCTCACGCGGCGCGACGCCGAGGCGTCGATCGCGGCCTGCCGGAAGCACGGCCGCGTGCTCGGCCTCGGCCACGAGCGGCGCTTCGAGCCGGCGCTCGCCGAGCTCCAGCGTCTCGCGCGCGCGGGTGCGCTCGGAACGCTCATGCAGATCGACGCCAATTTCTCCCACGACAAGCTCGCGAACGCGGCACCGGGCCATTGGCGCGTCTCGAAGGCCGAAGCGCCCGCCGGCCCCCTGACCGGCACCGGCATCCATCTCCTCGATCTCGCGGTGAGCTTGCTCGGGCCGGCCGATTACGTGCTCGCGAATGCGCGCCAGCTCGACAGCGCGCTCTCGAACGGCGACACGCTCGGGGCACTCGTCGTGCACAAGAGCGGCGCCAACAGCCTCCTCAACGCGATGCTCGCGACCCCGTTCCAAGGACGCTTCGCGATCTTCGGCCGGCGCGGCTGGGCCGAAGTGCGCGACCTCGCGCATCCCGAGACGCCCAAGGGCTGGTCGCTCGAGCTCGCATTGGCGGGCGCCGAGCCCACGCGGCGCGATTACGGGCCGGCCAACGCGACGCGCGCCAATCTCGAGGCCTTCGCCGACGCCTGCGCGGGCCGGGTACCCTATCCGATCGCGGAAGACGAGATGATCGCGACCATCGCGGCCTTCGAGGCGATCGTGCGCTCGGCCGAGCGGCGCGAGGCGGTGCGGGTCGAGGGATAGGGAGACGCGCTCAAGAAGCCCCTTGCGCGCGAAACCGCGTCAAGGAAAGCTAAGGCAAAAGTCGCGTCGAAACACCGCCGCGAAAGCGTACCCGAGGGAGGATCAAATGCCGCGCCGCCACGACGCCAAGCGCTTCGACATGGCCCATCTCCGCAACACCGCGGAGAAGCTCAAATCCTGGGGCAAATGGGGGCCGGACGACGAGCTCGGCACGCTGAACTATGTCGGCCCCGCCGAGATCAAGCACGCGGCATCCTTGATCAGGACCGGGCGCGTCTTCTCGCTCGCGCTCAACTACGACAACAAAGGGCCGCAAAAGGGCCTGTGGGGCAATCGCCACAATCCCATCCACACCATGCTCGCGACCGGCACCGACGCGGTTGCGGGCGCCCAGGAGCACATGAAGATCCGCTACGCCGACGACGCGGTCTCGATGCCGCTCCAATGCGGCACGCAATGGGACGCGCTCGGCCATATCTTCTACGACGACAAGATGTGGAACGGCTACGACGCGCGCCTGGTCGATTCCGACGG
>DATJLQ010000169.1:0-7456 GCA_035509415.1 Alphaproteobacteria bacterium | reverse complement strand
CGCATGGCGCCCGAGGCGAAGATCGATGGAGGCGGGCTGGATTTGCGCCTCGCCGATCGGGTCGGGCGCCATGATCTCGCGCGTGCGGATCAGCTCCTTGAGCGCCTGGTAGGGGAGGATGCCGGTCGAATGGCGCGGCGCCGCAGGGGCGCGCGGCGCGTCGGGGAGGAAGGTGCTCGGGTTCTCGCTCACGTGGATCGATGCCTGGTTTGCGTCCGTTGGACCTCGCCCCACGATAGGCGATTCGCGCCGCGATGGAAACGTTCCCGGGCCGGCCTGCGGATATGTGGGGCGCTCGATACAATCACCGATCGATCCACAGCACCGGTCGCGCGAGTCGCGGCGTTGGCGGGAGCGCCGGCCTGTTATCCTCGATTCCCACAGGGACGAGCCTGTGCATGAACGCTAGCGGATTGTGGATAAGTGACGACGCTCACCTTCCGCGCCCGAACGCCGCGAGCAGCTTCCGCGCGGCGGCGGTGGGGCCGAGTCGGCCGGCCGCGACCTGGGCCTCGACCGCGCGCAAGCGCTCGGCCATGCCGGCGCGGCTCTTGAGGGTCGCGATCAGCCCCTCGCCGATCTCGCTCCAAAGCCAAGCGCGCGCCTGGGCCGCGCGGCGCGCCGCGATCTCGCCCGTGGGGCCGAGGGCGTCGCGATATTGCTCGACCGTGCGCCACAGCTCGGCGATGCCCTGGCCCTCGAGGGCCGAGCATTGCTTCACCGGCGGACGCCAATTGAGCGAGCCGGGCATGATGAGCTGCAACGCGCGTCGATAGTCGGACGCGGTGCGGTTCGCGGCCGGAACCAGCGCACCGTCCGATTTGTTGACCACCAGGAGATCGGCCAATTCCATGATGCCGCGCTTGATGCCCTGGAGCTCGTCGCCGCCCGCGGGCGAGAGCAGCAGGATGAACATGTCGACCATGTCGGCGACCGCGGTCTCCGATTGGCCGACGCCCACGGTCTCGACGATCGCGACGTCGAAGCCCGCCGCCTCGACCACGAGGATCGCCTCGCGCGTGCGGCGCGCGACGCCGCCGAGCGTCGTCCCCGCGGGCGACGGCCGGATGAAGGCGGCGTCGGCCACGCTCAGCTTCTCCATGCGCGTCTTGTCGCCGAGGATCGAGCCGCCGCCGCGCTTCGAGGAGGGATCGACCGCGAGCACCGCGACCCGGTGGCCTTGCGCGATCACGTGGAGGCCGAAGGCCTCGATGAAGGTCGATTTCCCCACGCCGGGCACGCCCGAAATGCCGAGCCGGATGCCCTTTCCGGTCGAGGGCATCAAGCGCTCGAGCAGGGCCTCGGCGCGCTCGCGATGGTCGGGCCGGGTCGATTCGACGAGGGTGATGGCACGCGCCAACGCGCGCCGGTCGCTCGCGAGCACCTGGTCGGCGAGCGGTGCGATGTCTGCGGCGGCGCTCGGTTTCGCCGCCCGATGGGCCGATTTCCGGCCGCCGCTGTGCTGCGCGCTCATGGGGAATTGGTAGCGGAAATCCGGGCGATGCGCCACGCCGACGCGGCTACTCGAGCGGCGTCGCGACGAAGTCGGGGAGCTTTTCGGCCGCGGCCGAGAAGGCCGCAAGCGCCGGGAAGTCGCTTGCCGCAACCACGTCGGCCAGCATGTGCTGGGTGAAGCGCCAGGCGACCGCGGTCGTGACGGCAGCTTGGCCGATCTTGCCGCGTGCGAGGGACGGTGCGCGCACCTTGAGCTCCGCCTCGAGTGCCTGGTAGGCCGCGAGAAGCTGCCCGCGCACGCGCTCGAGCCAGGGCTCGTGCTGCTTCTCCTTGGGGCGCAAATTGCGCTCATAGACGATCTGCACGGTCTTCTCGCACGCCGCGAGGGCGAGGCCCAGGAGGCGCAGCTCGTGCTGGAGCGCCCGCTTGTCCTTGGGCATGAGGGTCTTCCCCGGCGCCGCGAGCGCCTCGGCGTAGTCGAGGATGAGGGTCGAGTCCATCAGCACCTCGCCATCGTCGCACACGAGCGACGGCGCCTTCACCACCGGGTTGATGGCGCGGAACCGGTCGAAGGTGCGGAACACGGAGATCGACTGGTGCTCGAACGGAATGCCCAACAGCCGGAGCGAGATCGCGACCCGGCGCACATAGGGCGAATCGAGCATGCCGATGAGCTGCATGTTCCCTCCTAAGCCTCTGCGGCCACGGGTTCGCGCGCGTCCGATCCGAGCCGCTCGCGCTCGGCCGCCTCCTGCTGGCGCGCCCACATGGCGGCATATTTCCCCTGGCGGCGCAACAGATCGGCGTGGCGCCCGCGCTCGACGATGCGGCCCTCCTCGAGTACCAGGATCTCGTCGGCGTCGACCACGGTCGAGAGGCGGTGCGCGATCACGAGCGTGGTGCGCTCGGCCGAGACCTCGCGCAAGCTCGCCTGGATTTCCTGCTCGGTCTTCGAATCGAGCGCCGAGGTCGCCTCGTCGAACAGGAGGATGCGCGGACGCTTCAGGATGGTGCGCGCGATCGCGACGCGCTGCTTCTCCCCGCCCGAGAGCTTCAGCCCGCGCTCGCCCACCATGGTCTCGTAGCCGTCGGGGAGCGCCCGGATGAACCCGTCGATGCGCGCAAGACGCGCCGCCTCCTCGATCTCGTCGCGCCGCGCGTCCGGGCGGCTGTAGGCGATGTTGTAGTAGATCGTGTCGTTGAAGAGCACCGTATCCTGCGGCACGATGCCGATCGCCGCGCGCAGGCTCGCCTGGGTGACGCCCATGATGTTCTGCCCGTCGATGAGGACGCGGCCCGCGCTCGTCTCGTAGAAGCGGAACAGGAGGCGCGAGACGGTCGACTTCCCGGCCCCGCTCGGCCCCACGATCGCGACCGTCTTCCCGGGCGGCACGGCGAAGGACACGTCCTTGAGGATCGGCCGGCGCGCATCGTAGCCGAACGAGACGCGGTCGAAGCGGATCTCGCCGCCCGAGATCGCGAGCGGCTTCGCGTCGGGCGCGTCGGCGATCTCGGCATGGATCTTCATGAGGCCGAACAGCTCCTCCATGTCGATGAGCGACTGGCGCACCTGGCGATAGACGAAGCCCAAGAAGTTGAGCGGGATGTAGAGCTGGATGAGGTAGGTGTTGACGAGGACGAAATCGCCGATCGTCATGCGTCCCGCGACCACGCCCTGGCCCGCCATGAGCATGATCGCGGCGAGGCCGCCGGCGATGATCGCCCCCTGGCCGACATTGAGGAGCGAAAGCGTCACCTCGCTCCGGATCAGCGCCTTCTCGTAACGTGCGAGGGATTTGTCGTAGCGGCGCGCCTCGTGGCCTTCGTTGCCGAAATACTTCACCGTCTCGTAGTTGAGCAAGCTATCGACCGCCTTGGTGTTCGCCTCGCTGTCGGTGTCGTTCATCTCGCGGCGGTATTTGGTGCGCCATTCGGTGACGTAGAGCGTGAAGGCGATGTAGCCCACGATGGTGACGAAGGTCACGAGCGCGAACCAGACATCGAACAGGCTCCAGAGGATGCCGGTCACCAACGCGATTTCGACGATGGTGGGAAGAATGTTGAAGATCGCCGTGCTGAGCAATTCCTGGATCGCCGAGGTGCCGCGCTCGATCGAGCGCGCGAGGCCGCCGGTGCGCCGGTCGAGATGGAAGCGCAGCGAGAGGCGATGCAGATGGTCGAAGGTCTGGAGCGCGATCTCGCGGATCGCGCGCGCCGCGACCTTGATGAAGACCGCGTCGCGCAGCTCGCCGAAGGCCTGGGAAAGCACGCGCGCGAGCCCGTAGGCGAGGATGATCGCGACCGGCACCCCCGCCGCCGCGATCGCCGCCGTCGAGAGATGGCCCGAGGCCGAGGCGCCGAGGCTGTCGATCGCCTTCTTGTAGAGGATCGGGACCACCACCTTGCAGAGCTGCGCCGCGAGCAGGAGCAGGAGGGCGCCCACCACGCGGACGCGCATCTCCCACTGGCGCGGCCAGAGATAGGGGAGAAGCGTAAGCGCCGTCGCGAGCGCGCGCCGGCCCGACTGTTTCGGCAGCGACTTGTTGGCAGGCGAGGGCGTGCGCGCGTCCTCGGCGGGGGCGAGCGGCACCGAGCCCGCAAGCGCCGGTCCGGCCGGAAACTGGGCGGGATCGAGGGCGCCGGGCGGGGCCGGGGTCTCGTGGGTGAAGGGCGGCGGGGTCATGGGCCGCTATTTAAGGCCGCGCGGGCCGAAGGCCAAGGGCAATGGGGCACGGGCCAGGAAAGCGGCCGGTCGCGCCCGACACGCCACCCAGCCCCCCAAGAGAGGAGGGAAAGGAACCAACGGCATCGCGAAAATTCCGCTCCTCCACGAAGGGTGAGGCTGGGGTAGGGTGACGTTAGCTCAATGGAGAGGCGGCCTAGTCACTCTCAGCTTGAATTATATGACTGCATGACGGCCTGTCGCGTGCCTCCCGGCCCCGTATATACTACTGTACTATGCCAAAATGGAGGTTTGCGATGGCACGGAATCATTCTAAGGACCCTCGTGTTGCTTTTGTTTTGATCGCTGAGAAACATCGGATCGAGCTGGCGCGTTGGCCCGTGCTAGCCTTCGACGAAGACGATGCACTTGCTGAGGCCGATTATTATGGTCGGCGGGCGAGCATCGACCTTTTTGACACAGATGTCAGCTATCGGATCGAAAAATCCAATGCGCAGGAAAATGGCACCGCGCAATTTTAATTGTCCGCTTACGCTGGAAAGGTGTCTCAACGGGAAGTGCCGACGTGACAGCTGCGAAGATCAGAAAGAAGTCGAGCGGCAAAGAAGAACCGCAGACGCACAACATGAATTAGAACAGCGGAAGCTTCATAAACTTTATGACGCCCTCGGCATTGAGACAACGCCGGGGCAAAAGCTGAAACCGCCGAAGATTTCAAACTGAAGCAGTGCCCGGCCTACGCCGCCTTGGGCTGGCGCCGGATCAAGGAAAGCACCTCGCTCGCGGCGCGCGGGATGTTGGTGCCCGGCCCGTAGACCGCGGCGACGCCCTTGGCCTTGAGGAACTCGTAATCCTGGGGCGGCACCACGCCGCCGCACACGACGAGGATGTCGTCGGCCCCCTGGGCGCGCAACGCGTCGAGCAACGCGGGGATCAGGGTCTTGTGGCCGGCCGCTTGCGAGGACGCGCCGATCACATGCACGTCGTTCTCGATCGCCTGGCGCGCCGCCTCGTCGGGCGTCTGGAACAGAGGCCCGATGTCGACGTCGAAGCCCAGATCGGCGAACGCGGTCGCGATCACCTTGGCACCCCGGTCGTGCCCGTCCTGGCCGAGCTTGACCACGAGAAGCCGCGGCCGGCGGCCCTCCTCGGCCGCGAACGCCTCGACCTCTTTCTGGACGCGCCTGAAGCCCTCGTCGCCCTCGTAGGCCGAGCCGTAGACGCCCGAGATCGAGCGGATCACGGCGCGATGGCGCGTGAACACGCTCTCGAGCGCGTCGGAAATCTCGCCCACCGTCGCGCGCGCGCGCGCCGCCTCGACCGAAAGGGCGAGGAGATTGCCGCGCTTCCCCTTGGCCGCCTCGGCGAGCCCGTCGAGGGCCGCCTTGCAGCGCGCCTCGTCGCGGCTCGAGCGGATCTGCTTCAGGCGCACGATCTGCGCCTCGCGCACTTGGGTGTTGTCGACCTCGAGTACGTCGATCGGCGTCTCCTCCTCGGGGCGGTATTTGTTGACGCCGACGATCACCTCCTCGCCCCGGTCGATGCGCGCCTGGCGTTTCGCCGCCGCTTCCTCGATGCGCAGCTTGGGCATCCCGCTCTCGACCGCCTTGGTCATCCCCCCCATCGCCTCGACCTCTTCGATGAGCTCCCGCGCCGCGGCGCCGAGGCTCGCGGTGAGCGCCTCGACATAGAAGCTGCCGCCCAAGGGATCGATGACCTTGGGGATGCCGGTCTCGTCGCGGATGATGAGCTGGGTGTTGCGCGCGATGCGCGCCGAGGCGGGCGTGGGGAGGGCCAGCGCCTCGTCGAAGGCGTTGGTGTGGAGCGACTGGGTTCCGCCCAGGACCGCCGCCATCGCCTCGATCGTCGTGCGCACGATGTTGTTGTAGGGATCCTGCTCGGTGAGCGAGACGCCCGAGGTCTGGCAATGGGTTCGAAGCGCGAGCGACACCGGGTTCTTGGGCTGGAACGGCTTCATCATGCGCGCCCAAAGGACGCGCGCCGCGCGCAGCTTCGCGATCTCCATGAAGAAATTCATGCCGATCGCGAAGAAGAAGGAGAGGCGCGGCGCGAACTCGTCGATGTCGAGGCCGCGCGAGCGCGCCGCGCGCACATATTCGAGCCCGTCGGCGAGCGTGAAGGCGAGCTCCTGCACCGCCGTCGCCCCCGCCTCCTGCATGTGGTAGCCCGAGATCGAGATCGAGTTGAACTTCGGCATCTCCTTCGCCGTGTACTCGATGATGTCGGCGACGATGCGCATCGAGGGCTCGGGCGGATAGATGTAGGTGTTGCGGACCATGAACTCCTTGAGGATGTCGTTCTGGATGGTCCCCGAGAGCTTGGCCGCCGCCACCCCCTGCTCCTCGCCCGCCACGATGAAGGACGCCAGCACCGGCAGCACCGCGCCGTTCATGGTCATCGACACGCTCACCTTGTCGAGCGGGATGTCGCGGAACAGGATCTTCATGTCCTCGACCGAATCGATCGCGACCCCCGCCTTGCCGACGTCGCCCACGACGCGCGGATGGTCGGAATCGTAGCCGCGATGGGTCGCGAGGTCGAAGGCGACCGAGAGACCCGTCTGCCCGCCTTGGAGGTTCTTCTTGAAGAACGCGTTGGTCGCCTCGGCGGTCGAGAAGCCGCCATATTGGCGCACGGTCCAGGGCCGGTTCGCGTACATGGTCGCGCGCGGGCCGCGGAGATAGGGCGCGAAGCCGGGCATGGAGGCCACGTCCTCGAGCGCGGCGAGGTCGGCCGCGGTATAGAGCGGCTTCACCTTCAAGCCCTCGGCCGTCTCCCAGACGAGCGAGGAGGACCGAGCCCCCTTGAGCTCGTCGGCCGCCGCCGCTTCCCAATCCTCGAGAGACTTCGGAGGAAACTCCGCCATCGCCGCACCTTTCGACACGGAACGAGCGTCGATTATACCGCAGCGCACAACATTGCCAATGGGTTAAAGGGAGCGTGCCCCAAGGCCGACCGGCGCCATTGACCCGCGCGCCGCTTCGGGTGTACCGGACGCGGCACCATGATCAAAAAGCGCAATCCGCTCAATCTCAACCCGCTCCAGCTCAAGACGCTGACGCTTCTGCAGGAGCTCGCCCTCCTGCCCGAGCACGGCACGCGCGTCGACCCGGGCGACGCTTCGTCGGTAGGATCGGGCGCTCAGCGCCCGGGCGAGGTCATGGTCTCGAACCTGCCCGCGCCCCATGGCGATCATTTCCACGTCGGCGCCTATGCGGTCGCGGCGCGCGACGCGACCGGGCTCGGCAACGCGGCGGTGTTCGTGGCCCTCGAGCGCAAGGGGCTGATCCGCTCGCT
>DATJLQ010000168.1:0-18526 GCA_035509415.1 Alphaproteobacteria bacterium | reverse complement strand
GCGCTCGGGAAATGGTGGGCACAGTAGGACTCGAACCTACGACCCGCTGATTAAGAGTCAGCTGCTCTACCAACTGAGCTATGTGCCCCGCGCGGGAGGCAGCGGGTATAGCAAAGGCCCCCTGTCTTGTCGAGCGGATTGGCGCCCCCGCGCGGCGTCGCGCGGTCGCCCGGAAATGCGCGGGATTCGGCCGAAAATCGGGCGGCGTGCGGCGCTAGAACCGGTCGCCCGAGCCGCGCCGGCCGACTCTCACGTCGCGGTGCACGTAGACGCTGATCACGAGGCCGAAGCTGAACAGGATCGAGAGCATCGAGGTGCCGCCGTAGGAGACCAGCGGTAGCGGCACGCCAACCACCGGCAACAGCCCCATCACCATCGCGATGTTGACGAACACATAGAGGAAGAACGTGACCGTGATGCCCATGGCGAGGAGCCGGCCGTATTGGTTGCGGCTCCGGAGCGCGATCGCGATGCCGTAGACCAGCACGAGCGCATAGAGGCTCAGGAGCACGATGCCGCCCACGATGCCGAATTCCTCGGCCAGCATGGTGAAGATGAAGTCGGTCTGCTTCTCAGGCAGGAAATTCAGATGGCTCTGGGTCCCGAGCATGAAGCCTTTGCCGAAAATGCCGCCCGAGCCGAGGGCGATCTTGGATTGGAGGATGTGGTAGCCCGCACCCAGCGGGTCGCGCTCCGGGTCGAGGAAGGTGAGGATACGCGCCTTCTGGTAGGGGTGGAGGAAGTGCCACACCACGGGCACCGACGCGACGGCGCCCGCGAGCACCAACGCGAACTTCCACATGCGCACGCCCGCGAGAAAGAACATCGCGGCACCCGAGGCGAGCAGCATCACCGCCGTGCCGAGGTCGGGCTGCTTCAAGACCAGGAGCACCGGCGCCACGATCAGCATGAGCGGCACGAAGAGCAGCGAGATGCGCCCGATCTGGTCCGGCCCGATGCCGTGGAAATAGCGCGCGAGCGCCATCACCAGGCCGACCTTCATCAGCTCCGAGGGCTGGAGCTGGAAGTAATGGAAGTCGATCCAGCGCTGGGCGCCCATGGCGTCGGCGCCCGCGATGTCGACCACGCACAGGAGGATGAGCGCCAGGAAATAGAGCGGATAGGAGAGGCGCATCCAGTGCCGCACGTCGACCAGCGCGGCCGCGACCAGGAACGCGACGCCGAAGCCGAAGCGGATGATCTGGCGCGACGCCCAGGGGTTCCAGCTGCCGTTGGCGGCGGAATAGAGCATCGCGAAGCCGACGGCGCTTACGGCCGCGAGCAGCACCACCAGGCCCCAATTCACGTTCCACAGCTTCTCGCCGACCGAGAGGCGGACTTCGCTCCGCAGCGGGCTCAGGATCGCCATCAGCTCGGCACCTCGGTCTTGGCGCCGCCCGCGACCGGGCCACCCGGCTTGGCGCCGAGCGGGTCGCGGTGCTGGGCCTCGATCAGGAGGTCGCGGGCGATGGGTGCCGCCACCGCCGAGCCGCCGCCGCCATGCTCGATCACGACGGCCGTGACGTAGCGCGGCGCCGCGACCGGCGCGAAGGCGATGAAGAGCGCATTGTCGCGCTCGGCCCAAGGCAAGGAATCCTCGGGCCGGTGCTTCTTCTCGCGCTCGGCCGCCGTGATGCGCCGCACCTGGGAGGTGCCCGACTTCCCGCCCATCTCCAGGCCCGCCTCGGTGATGCGCTCGTAATAGGCGGTGCCGCCGGGCTCGTTCACGACCGCGGTCATGCCCGAGATCACCACGTCGAGCGACGCCTGGGAGATGCCGAGCGGCATGCCCTCGTCCTTGACCATGGACGCGTCGACGAGGCCGGTCTCCGGGCTGCGTGGCACGACGCGCGGGATCACCTTCTTCCCGCCATTGACCACGCGCGCGAGCATCAGCGCGAGCTGGAGCGGTGTCGCGAGCACGAAGCCCTGGCCGATGCCGGTGATCAGCGTCTCGCCCTGGGTCCAGGGGCCGCCGATCACCGCGCGCTTCCATTCGCGCGTCGGCATCAGCCCCGGCCGCTCGCCCGTGAGGTCGACGCCGGTGACGTTGCCGACGCCGAGACGCGTCGCCATCTCGGCGATGCGGTCGATGCCGGTGCGGCGCGCGGTCTCGTAGAAATAGACGTCGCACGAATGCTTGATGCCGCCATGCATGTCGAGGAGCCCGTGGCCGCCCACCTTCCAACAATGGAAGCGCGTGTCGCCGAGGTCGAGATAGCCCGGGCAGAAGACCTTGGTCTGGGGCGTGGCGGCCCCCGATTCGAGCGCCGCGAGTGCCACCGCGACCTTGAAGGTCGAGCCGGGCGCGTATTGGCCCGCGATCGTCTTGTTGGTGAGGGGTGCCAGCGGATCGCCGGTGAGCGACTGCCATTGGGCGCCCGAAAGCCCCTCGTTGAACTGGTTGGGGTCGAAGCTCGGCGTCGACGCCATGGCGAGAAGTGCCCCGGTATGGGCGTCCATCAGCACGGACGCGGCACTCTGCTGGACCGAGAGGCGCTGCATGAGGAACGCCTGGAGCGCGTAATCGAGGCTGGTCGCGACGTCCTTCCCCGGATCGCCGTCGTCGCGCGCGAGCTCGCGGATCACCCGGCCGCGCGCATTGACCTCGACCTGGCTGGTTCCCGCCGAGCCGCGCAGCGCGAGATCGTAGACCTTCTCGACCCCGCTCTTGCCGATGCGGAAGTCGGGCAGCTCGAGCAAGGGATCTCCGTCGAGCTCCTTGTCCGACACGGCGGCCACGTAGCCGAGCGTATGGGCGAGCGTCTGGCCGTAGGGATAGAAGCGCGAGCGCCCCACGTCGGTGCGCACGCCGGGGAGATCCGGCGCGTTGACCTCGACGCGCGAGAACTCGTCCCAGGTCAGGTTCTCGCGCACGGTCACCGGCACGAAGGCGCGCTTGCGCTCGACCTCGCGCATGACGCGCCGCTTCTCGGACTCGGCGACCGGGATGATCTGGCCCAGAAGCTCGAGAGTCGCCGCGACGTCGTCGGTATCCTCGCGCACGACCACCACGCGGTAGTTCTGCCGGTTGATCGCGAGCGGGGTTGCGAAGCGGTCGAGGATGCGGCCGCGCGGCGGCGGCAGGAGGCGGAGGCTGATCCGGTTATCCTCGGCGAGCGTCTTGTACTTCGCCGATTCGACCACCTGGAGATAATACATGCGCCCGAGCAGCGCCGAGAGCAGCATCAGCTTTCCGCCCACGATGAGCGCCACGCGGCGGCCGAATTGCTTGCTTTGAAGTTGCTCGATCTGCATCGCTCATGGCTCGCGCAGGAAGGCGCGCTGGCCGGTGACGAAGAGCCAAGTCACGCAAGGATAAAGGGCGATCGTCAAGAGAAGCTCGGGCCCCGCCGAGGCGGGCGGGATCAGGCGGTCGAGCGCCACGGACGCGACCAGCCATTGGACCGCCAGCGCGCACGGGGCGACGATCACGAAGCCGATCCACATCACCGGGAACGGCTTCCCGAGGAACGGCCGGCGCTGGTTGCGCATGACCCCGTAGACCAGCAGCAGCACGAGCGCGTTAACGCCCGTGGGCCCGCCGGTCAGGACGTCCTGCAGGAGGCCGAGGGCGAACACGGCCACCGCGGGCATGAGATCGGGGCGGTGGATCGCCCAGTAATAGACCGCCATGACGCCGAAGGCCGGCGCCATGATGCCGTAGCCCGGGATCGGCAGCGGCAGCACGCCGAGGAGCACGAGGAGCGTCGAGAAGGCGAAGGGGAACAGGTGCCGCGCGCCGCGATCGATCTGCTGGAACAGGCCGCCTCTCATCGCCGCGGCCTCACGACTTGGTCGGGCGCTTGGCGCGGACCGGTGTCGGCGGGGGATCGATCGGGTCGAGGATGCCCTTCAAGCCGTAATCGATGATGCGCACGAATTCGAGCCGGCTCCAGTCGGCGAACGGGGTCACGCGCACGGCGTTCTCGCTCACCGCGGAGACGACGCCCACCGGAAGCCCGGGCGGGAACGCCCCGCCGTCGCCCGAGGTCACGATGCGCTCGCCCGGTTTGAGCGCGAGGTTGGGCGGAAGATACATGAGCTTCGGCTGGTCGGAATTGTCGCCCGCGAGGATCGCGTGGTCGCGCGTCGATTCGATCATCACGGGAATGCGCGAGTTGAGGTCGGTGATCAGGAGCACGCGCGAGGAGATGTCGCCCACCTCGGCGACGCGGCCGATGAGCCCGTCGCCCGCGACCGCGGCCTGGCCGCGCGCAACGCCGTCGCGCGCGCCGATGTCGAGCAGCAGACTGCGCACGAAGGAGCCGCCCGAATCCGCGATGATGCGGCCGGTCACGCTACGCACGTCGTCGTGGGGCACGAAGTGGAGCTGCGCGCCCAGCGCCTGGTTTTGCGCCGCGAGCTCGCGCGCGACCTGCTCCCACTGAAGCAGGCGCGCGTTCTCGGCCCGAAGGCGCGCGTTCTCGGCCCTGAGATTCAAGAGGCTGTGGACGTCGAGGATCGCGCGGTTGACGGTCGCGATCGGCTGCGCGAGGGCGGCGAGGACGGGCGCGAACGCGTCGGTGACCGTGGTGCGCAGCTGGTCGACCACGATCGTGTCGGCCTTGCCCAGCATGATGAGCCCGACCGTGGTCCCGATCAGAAGCAGGAACGCAAACCGCTGCGCCGCCGCCTTGAGAGGCGCGGCATAGCGCATGATCGATCCGTCGCGCGGCTTCACGTCGCTGTTCCTCGCCCTGGCGACTGGCGGGCTCCCGAGCCCCCGGCTTCGGCGCGGGTTCCGCAGCCCGCGCGCCGGAGCCAATTCGACTATACGCCTAGTAGGTCGAAATCAGTACATTTTTCAGCGTCTTCATCTCCTCGAGGCAGCGGCCGGTGCCGAGCGCCACGCAGGAGAGCGGATCGTCCGCGATCGAGACCGGCAAACCGGTCGCAAGACGCAGCACATGGTCGAGGTTGCCGAGCAACGCGCCGCCGCCGGTGAGCACGATGCCCTTGTCGACGATGTCGGCCGCGAGCTCGGGGGCGGTATGCTCGAGTGCGACCTTGACCGCCTCGATGATCGCCCCCACCGGCTCGTTGAGGCTTTCGGCGATCTGGCGCTCGCTGATCAGAATCTCCTTCGGCACGCCGTTCATGAGGTCGCGCCCCTTGATCTGCATCAGGCTGCCGTCGCCCTCGTCGGGCGGGCAGGCCGAGCCGATCTCCTTCTTGATGCGCTCGGCACTCCCCTCGCCCACGAGGAGGTTATGGTTGCGCCGGATGTAGGCGATGATCGCCTCGTCCATCTTGTCGCCGCCGACGCGCACCGAGCGCGAATAGACGATGCCGCCGAGCGAGAGCACGGCCACCTCGGTGGTGCCGCCGCCGATATCGACCACCATCGAGCCCGTGGGCTCGGTGACCGGCAGCCCGGCGCCGATCGCGGCCGCCATCGGCTCCTCGATGAGGAACACGCGCCGCGCCCCCGCCGCCTCCGCCGATTCCTGGATCGCGCGCCGCTCGACCGCGGTCGAGCCCGAGGGCACGCACACGATCACCTGCGGGCTCGCGAAGCTGCGCCGGTTGTGGACCTTGCGGATGAAATGCTTGATCATTTCCTCCGCGACCTCGAAGTCCGCGATCACGCCGTCGCGCAAGGGGCGGATCGCGGTGATGTTGCCCGGCGTGCGGCCGAGCATCATCTTGGCCTCGTCGCCCACCGCGAGCACCTGCTTTCGCCCCTTGACCTCGGCGATCGCGACCACCGAGGGCTCGTTGAGGACGATGCCCTGGCCCTTGACGTAGACCAGGGTATTCGCCGTGCCGAGGTCGATCGCCATGTCGGCCGACAGCATGCCTAGAATTCTGGAGAACATTCTTCGATCTACCTCAGACGTTTCTTGATGAATTCCGGCTTGCCGTCGGACGCCTGGATCGCGCGACCCAATCCGCTCACGCGGAGAGCGCCGCGGGCGCCGTCTTCTCCCGCTTGACCAAAAGCTTGTTGAGGGCGTGCACGTAGGCGCGGCAGGAAGCGACGAGCGTATCGGTGTCCGCCCCCTGGCCGTTGACCGTCTTCCCCTCCTCCTCGAGGCGCACCGTCACCTCGGCCTGCGCGTCGGTGCCGCCGGTGACCGCGTGGACCTGGAACAGCTGGAGGCGCGCGCTGTGCGGCACCAGCGCCTTGATGCAGTTGAAGGTCGCATCCACCGGCCCGTCGCCATGCGCCTCGGTGCGCTCGACCTTGCCGTCGATCTCGAGCTCGAGCTCGGCCTTCTGCGGGCCCTTCGAGCCGCACACGACCTGGAGCGAAACGAACTTGATGCGGTCCTTGCTGCGCACCACCTCGTCGTCGACCAGCGCCATCAGATCCTCGTCGAAGACGTCCTTCTTCTTGTCGGCCAGATCCTTGAAGCGGCGGAACGCCTCCTCGAGCATGTTGTCGCCGAGCTCGAAGCCCAGCTCCTTGAGCTTCTCGCGGAAGGCGTGGCGGCCCGAATGCTTCCCCATCACCAGCGTCGAGCGCGTGAGGCCGACCGATTCCGGCGTCATGATCTCGTAGGTGCCGGCGTGCTTGAGCATGCCGTCCTGGTGGATGCCGCTCTCGTGCGCGAACGCGTTGGCGCCGACGATCGCCTTGTTGGGCTGGACCTGGAAGCCGGTCACGGTCGAAATGAGGCGCGAGGTCTTGACGATGTTCTCGCTCTTGACGCCGGTGACGTACGGCATGAGGTCGCGCCGCGTCCTGAGCGCCATCACGATCTCCTCGAGCGACGCGTTGCCCGCGCGCTCGCCGATGCCGTTGATGGTGCATTCGACCTGACGCGCGCCGGCGGCGACCGCGGCCAGCGAGTTCGCGACCGCAAGGCCGAGATCGTTGTGGCAATGGACCGAGAGGATCGCCCGGTCGACGTTGGGGACGCGCTGCATGAGCATCGCGATGAGCGCCCCGAACTCCTGCGGCACGGCGTAGCCGACCGTGTCGGGAATGTTGACGGTGCGCGCGCCCGCCTTGATCGCACCCTCGACGCAGCGGCAGAGGAAATCGTGCTCGGTGCGCGAGCCGTCCTCGGGCGAGAACTCGACGTCGTCGGTGAGGTTGCGCGCGTAGCCGACCGCATCCACGAGCGTCGCGTAGACCTGGTCGGGCTCCATCTGGAGCTTGTACTTCATGTGGAGCGGGCTGGTGGAGAGGAAGATGTGGATACGCGGGCGCTTCGCGTCCTTGAGCGCCTCCCACGCGCGGTCGATGTCGCGCCGTGCGGCGCGCGCGAGCCCGGCGACCGTCGCGGTCTTCACGAGCTTCGAGACGCCGCGCACGGCCTCGAAATCGCCGTTCGACGCGATCGGGAAACCGGCTTCGATGACGTCGACCCCGAGCTCCTCGAGGGCGGCGCCGACGCGCAGCTTCTCCTCGAGATTCATCGAGCAGCCCGGCGCCTGCTCGCCGTCGCGCATGGTGGTGTCGAAGATGATGACGCGGTTCGCGCTACTGGTCATGGTCTGGGTCCTCCGTTCGGGACAGAAATCGAGCGCATGCGGCCTTCGATCCCCTGAACGTCCGGAAAGAGTCCGGGACGGCGTTCAGGGGCGAATAAGTCGCAGCGCCGCGTCACCACGGAGGCGAATGGAAAGCAGCGGGGCGCGCGAACCGTTCCGCGCCGTGCGCGGGGCTCCGGAGATCGTTTCGATGACAGCGATCCGGTCCATCGATTCGCCTGACCCTAGGTCCGAGCTCGACGCGCTCGCGGGCCCTAGTTGCTTGGGAACGCTCGGGAAATCCCACCGGGCCCCGCCCCCTCGATCGCGAAAAAGCCTTCAGAATCAAGGTGGCGTATCTGTTTAGAGGTTTCGGGCCGCGCCCGCAAGCGCTTTCTCGGGCGCGACTCGCCGAAGTCTCAAGGAGTCGGCCGTGCCGAAGTGGCGCCACCCTGCCGGGCGCCGCGCCACCCCTGCCGGCGTCAGTTCTTGGCTTTGTCGACCAGCTTGTTCTTCGCGATCCAGGGCATCATGGCGCGCAGTTTGGCGCCCACTTCTTCAATCGGGTGCTGGGCGTTGCGCTTGCGCATGGCCTTGAAGCTCGCCTGGCCCGCCGCGTTTTCGAGCACCCAGTCGCGCGCGAAACGCCCGCTTTGGATCTCGTCGAGGATTTTCTTCATCTCGGCCTTGACGCGCGCATCGACGATGCGCGGCCCGCGCGTGTAGTCGCCGTACTCGGCGGTGTTCGAGATCGAGTAGCGCATGTTGGCGAGTCCGCCCTCGTAGATCAGGTCGACGATCAGCTTCACCTCGTGCAGGCACTCGAAATACGCCATCTCCGGCGCGTAGCCCGCCTCGACCAGCGTCTCGTAGCCCGCCATGATGAGCGAGCAAAGGCCGCCGCACAGGACGCTTTGCTCGCCGAAGAGATCGGTCTCGCATTCCTCCTTGAACGTGGTCTCGATGACGCCCGCGCGCCCGCCGCCGATGGCCGACGCGTAGGAGAGCGCGAGCTCGAGCGCGTTGCCGCTTGGGTTCTGGCCGATCGCGACCAGGCACGGCACGCCGCCGCCGCGCACATATTCCGAGCGCACGGTGTGGCCCGGGCCCTTGGGCGCGATCATGAACACGTCGAGGTCGGGGCGCGGCTCGATCAGGTTGAAATGGATCGAGAGCCCGTGGGCGAAGGCGATCGCCGCCCCCTTCTTCATGTTGGCGGCGAGGTCGTTCTTCCAGATCGCGGCCTGAAGCTCGTCGGGCGCGAGCACCATGATCACGTCGGACGACTTCGCGGCCTCGGCCGGCGACTTCACGGTGAAGTCCGCGGCCTTGGCCTTGACGGCGCTCGGCGAGCCCTCGCGCAGCGCCACGATCACGTCCTTGACGCCGCTGTCGCGCAGATTCATCGCATGGGCGTGGCCCTGGCTGCCGTAGCCCACGATCGCCACCTTCTTGCCCTTGATCAGGCTCACGTCGGCGTCGCGGTCGTAATATACACGCATGGTTTTTCCTTCCCGTTCTTCCGTCGAAGTCCGCGCCGCGGAGGCCGCGGCGATGGCCGTCAATTCTTGCCGTCCCCGTAGGCGATCGCCACCACGCCGCTGCGCACGACCTCGATCTTGCCGAGCTCGCGCATGAGCGCCACGAAGCGGTCGATGTTGTCGGTCGAATCCGTCATCTCGAAGACGAAGGAGCGCACCGTGGCGTCGACCGCGCGCGCGCGGAACACGTCGGCGATGCGCAGCGCCTCGATGCGCTTGTCGCCGGCATTGATCACGCGGATGAGCGCGAGATCGCGCTCGATGTGCGCGCCCTGGGTCGTGAGGTCGTGCACCTCGTGCACCGGAACCAGGCGCCCGAGCTGGGCCTTGATCTGCTCGACCACCATGGACGTGCCCGAGGTCACGATGGTGATGCGCGAGAGATTGCCCGCGGCCTCGACCTGCGCGACCGTCAGGCTCTCGATGTTGTAGCCGCGGCCCGAGAACAGGCCGATGACGCGCGCGAGCACGCCCGGCTCGTTGTCGACCAGGACCGCGATCGTGTGGCGCTCGATCGGCTCCGCCGCGAGCGCCGCTTTGGCGCGCTTGTCGCTCTTCTGCTGTGCCATGTCGCGATGCCGGGTGCGCGTCCTGCTAGACGAGCACCATGCCCTCCTCGGTCGCCGTGCCGCCCATCTTGTCCTCGGGCCCGAGGATCATCTCGTTGTGCGCGCGGCCCGAGGGGATCATCGGGAAGCAGTTCTCGGCCGGATCGACGCGGATGTCGGCGAGCACGGCGCGCGGGATGGCGATCATCTCGCGGATCAAATCGTCGACCTCGCTCGGCTTCTCGGCGCGCAGGCCGACGGCGCCGAACGCCTCGGCCAGCTTCACGAAGTCCGGCAGCGCCTCGACGTAGCTCTCGGCGTAGCGCTTGCCGTGGAGCAGCTCCTGCCACTGGCGCACCATGCCCATCCATTGGTTGTTGACGATGAACGCCTTCACCGGCAGCCGGTATTGCTGGATGGTGGACATTTCCTGGATGTTCATCAGGATCGACGCCTCGCCCGCGACGTCGATCACGAGCGCGTCGGGATGCGCCACCTGCACGCCCATCGCGGCCGGGAGCCCGTAGCCCATGGTGCCGAGCCCGCCCGAGGTCATCCAGTGGTTCGGGCTTTCGAACTTGAAGAACTGCGCCGCCCACATCTGGTGCTGGCCCACCTCGGTGGTGATGAAGGGCTTCCGGTCCTTGGTGAGCTCGTAGAGGCGCTGGATCGCGTATTGGGGCTTGATCACGTCCTTGCCCTGGCGATAGCGCAGGCAGTCGCGCTTCCTCCAGCGCTCGATCTCGTTCCACCAGGCTTCGAGCGCCTTCGGGTCGGGCTTCTTCCCGCGCGTCTTCCAGAGCTTGAGGAGGTCGGCGAGCACGCTTTTCACGTCGCCCACGATGCCGAGATCGACGCGCACGTTCTTGTTGATCGAGGAGGGGTCGATGTCGATCTGGATTTTCTTCGCATTGGGCGCGAACGCGGCGATCTTGCCGGTGACCCGGTCGTCGAAGCGCGCGCCGATCGCGACCATCACGTCGCAATCGTGCATCGCGAGGTTCGCCTCGTAGGTGCCGTGCATGCCGAGCATGCCGAGGAAGCGCGGATCGGTGCCCGGGAAGGCGCCGAGGCCCATGAGGGTGCTGGTGATCGGGAAGCCCGAGAGCTGCACGAGCTGGGTCAGGAGCTTTGAGGCCTCGGGCCCCGAATTGATCACGCCGCCGCCCGTGTAGAGGATCGGCTTCTTCGCCGCGAGCATGAGCTCGAGCGCTTCCTCGATCTGGCGCGGCGCCGCCTTGAGCACGGGGTTGTAGCTCCGGTGCTGGGCGCGCTCGAGCCCGACATAGGGTGCTAGACCCTGGAGAATGTCCTTGGGCAGGTCGACCACCACCGGGCCGGGCCGGCCGGTGCGCGCGACGTAGAACGCCTCGTGCATGACGCGCGCGAGATCCTCCGGCCGCTTCACGAGGTAATTGTGCTTGGTGCAGGGACGCGTGATGCCGACCGTGTCGGCCTCCTGGAACGCGTCGTTCCCGATCAGATGCGTCGGCACCTGGCCCGTGAGGCACACGACCGGGATCGAATCCATGAGCGCGTCGGTGAGCCCCGTGACCGCGTTGGTCGCCCCCGGGCCCGAGGTCACCAGCACGACACCCACCCGGCCGGTCGAGCGCGCATAGCCCTCGGCCGCGTGCACGGCCCCGCCTTCCTGGCGCACCAGGATGTGGCGCAGGGAATTCTGCTTATAGAGCGCGTCGTAAAGCGGCAGGACGGCGCCGCCCGGATAGCCGAAAATGACCTCAACGCCCTGATCCGCCAGGGCTTTGAGAACCACGTCCGCTCCCGTCATCCACTCGGCCGCCATGGCGAAAATCCTCCCGCTCAGCACGCAACGCGTTGAAACCGCGCGAGAAATGGCAACGACCCGCGCGCCCGCCCAGCCCGATCTTGGGTCGAGGGGCGGGAAACTAGACGCTCGAATCCATTCGGTCAACAGGGATGACGAATAAAATTAAAGATTCTTTGGTCAGGACTTTCCGAAAGTTGCGCAAAATTCATCTCGGGCAGGGTCAATAGGCGCGATCCCAGGCTTTGGTGCCGGAACCAGGTGATCTGGCGTTTGGCGAGGCGCCGCGTCGCCTGCTTCATTTGGGCGACCGCGTCCTCGAGCGGGATTTCGCCCGCGAGATGGCGCCCGAGCTCGACCACGCCCACAGCACGGCTCGCCGGCAAATGGGGCTCGAGCGCCATCGCCCGAAACGCGCGCACTTCTTCGAGCGCCCCCGCCGCCATCATCTTGTCGACGCGGCGTTCGATGGCGGCGTAAAGCGCGTCGCGCGGCGGGTCGAGCAGGATGGCGGCGAACGCGCGATCGGGCGCTTTCTCGGCGCCGTCCGCTTGCCAGGCGAGGAGCGAGCGCCCGGTCGCCTCGATCACCTCGTAGGCGCGGATCATGCGCTGGCGGTCCGCGGGGGCGATGCGCGCCGCGGCGGCGGGATCGCGCGCGAGAAGCACGCGATGGAATTCCGCCGGCCCGATCTCGTCGCAGAGCGCCCGCGCGCGCGCGCGCACCGCTTCCGGGATCTCCGGCATGCTCGCCAGGCCCTCGATCAGCGCCTTGAAATAGAGCCCCGTGCCGCCGACCAGGATCGGCCGCTTGTTTGCGGCGCGCGCGGCGGCGATTTCGGCCTCGGCCATCTCGAGCCAGCGTCCCGCCGAGCAGGCCTCGCGCGCCGAAAGCACGCCATAGAGCCGGTGGGGTGCGGCCGCGAGCGTGGCCGCGTCCGGCCGCGCGCTGAGGATCGCGAGCTCGCGATAGACCTGCATGCTGTCGGCATTGATCACGACGCCGTCGAGGGCGCGCGCGAGGGCGAGGGCGAGCGCCGACTTCCCGCTCGCGGTCGGCCCCGCGACGAGAATCGCGGGCCCGGTCGTGGCGTCCGTCACGGCCCTATCCTCCTTGCGGCGGCAGCTAGGCTGCCGCTACAGTCGCGCGCCCCGAAAGGCGTCCCGCCATGATTCATGTTCTCACGCTCGTCGCAGCCTCGACCTTGGAGCATAGCATTCCGCGCGCCGCGCGCTCGGCGCTCGAAGCGGCGGGGGCGCGTGCGGGCGACGGCGTTTGGCTCGCCCCCGCCCACGCCTACGAGCTGCCCTTCGAGGGAATCGAGGATCGCGTGGCCGAGGCAGCGGCGCGCGCCGCACTCGGGACGGCGCCGGTCGACCTCCTGGCCCAGCCCGAGGCGGGACGCCGGAAGCGCCTCCTCCTGGCCGACATGGATTCGACCATCGTCGTGGGCGAGACTCTCGACGAGCTCGCCGATTTCGCCGGCCTCAAGGCGCAGATTTCCGCGCTCACCGCGCGCGCCATGCGCGGCGAGATCGATTTCGAGGCGGCGCTCAAGGAGCGGGTCGCGATGCTCGCGGGCCTCGACGAGGCGGCGCTCGAGGCCACCTATGCGCGCTTGGCCCTCACGCCGGGCGCCGAGACGCTCGCGCGTACCATGCGCAAGCATGGCGCTTTCACGGCCCTCATCTCGGGCGGCTTCCGCTTTTTCACGAGCCGCGTCAAGGCGCGCGCGGGCTTCGACCTCGACATCGCGAATTCGCTCGAGACCGCGGGCGGCAAGCTTACCGGCCGCGTCGTGCCGCCGATCGTGAACCGCAATTCGAAGCTCGACGCCCTGAAGCGCCTCGCCGCCGAGCGGGGCTTGGCGCTCGGGGACACGCTCGCGGTCGGCGACGGCGCCAACGATCTGCCGATGATCCAAGCCGCGGGCCTCGGCGTCGCCTATCGCGGCAAGCCCGCGGTCGCGGCCGCCGCGCGCGCGCGCGTCGACCATGGCGACCTCACGACGCTGCTTTATTTCCAGGGCTTTACGGAAGCCGAGTTCGCGCGCTAGGCGCGGCCTCAGCCCTTGACGATGGGCACCGCCACGAAGCGCAGGTCGCCCGCGCGTTGCACCAGGAGCAGGACCGACTTGCGGCCCGCCTTCTGCGCCTGATCGATCATGCGCGCGACCTGGCTGGGCGAGGTCACCTGCTCCTGGCCGAGTTCGACGATCACGTCGCCGGGCTTCAGGCCCTTCTCGGCCGCGTTGCCGCTGTCGTTGACGCCGGTGATGACGACGCCCTTGACCTCGGCGCCGAGCTCGTACTGATCGCGGAGATCGGCGCTCAGCGGCGCGACCGCGAGACCGAGCGACTCGATCTTGCGCTCGTTCGCGGGCGTGGGCGGCTTCTCGGGGCCCTTGGCCGCTTCGGCGACGGTGGGCTCGGTCTCCTGGAGCTCGCCCACCTTGGCCTCGAGCGTGACGCTGTGGCCGCGGCGCCAGACCACGACCGGCACGGACTTCCCGATCTCGGTCTCGGCCACGATGAGCGGCAGGTGCTGCATGTCCGCGATGTCGCGGCCGTCGAACTTGAGGATCACGTCGCCGGGGGCGACGCCCGCCTTCTCGGCCGGCCCGCCGGGCGTCACCGTCGCGACCAGGGCGCCCGACGCCTTCGGCAGATTCATGCTCTCGGCGATCTCGTCGGTGACGGTCTGGATCTTGACCCCGAGCCAGCCGCGCCGGGTCTTGCCGTACTTCTCGAGCTGCGCGACCACGGGCTCGGCGAGCGAGGACGGGATCGCGAAGCCGATGCCGACGCTGCCGCCGGTGGGCGAATAGATCGCGGCGTTGATGCCGATCACCTCGCCGTCGAGATTGAACATCGGGCCGCCCGAGTTGCCCTTGTTGATCGCGGCGTCGGTCTGGAGGAAGTCGTCGTAGGGGCCGGAATTGAGCTGGCGCGCACGTGCGGACAGGATGCCCGCGGTCACCGTGCCGCCGAGCCCGAAGGGATTGCCGATCGCGACCACCCAGTCGCCGACCCGCGCCTTGTCGGAATTGCCGAACTTGACGTAGGCCAGCGGGTGGCCCGCGTCGACCTTGAGGAGTGCGATGTCGGTCTTGCTGTCGCGCCCGACCACCTTCGCCTTGAGCTGGAGATGGTCCGGCCCGTCGAATTGCACGGTCACGTCGTCGGAGTCCGCGACCACGTGGTTGTTGGTGACGATGTAGCCCGAAGGATCGATCACGAAGCCCGAGCCGAGCGAGGTCACCTTGTGCGGGCGTTGCTGCTTGTCGAGGAAGTCCTTGAAGAACTGCTCGAACGGCGAGCCGGGCGGGAATTGCGGCATCTCGATGCCGGGCTCGCCCTTGACGGTCTGGGTGGTCGAGACGTTGACCACGGCGGGCATGAGCTTCTGCACGAGATCGGCGAAGCTGTCGGGCGCACCCCGCGCGAGCGCGGATGCCGGGAGCGCTCCCAGCGTCCACAGGAACAGCGCCGCGGCGGCGAGCGCCCAGCGCGCGATCGGGCGGCGTCCACGCGCCCACTCCGTTTCCCGCGCGCTCTCGATGCCCCGTCCGGCAAACCCGATCCCGACTTCGGTCAACTCGTCCATCGCCTCGTAGGCCCCCGCTCCGCTCACCGATCTCTCCGTTCCCTGGGTGCGGCCGCCGGCGAATTGCCGAACCGGGCCGCGCTCCCTGATAAATGCCAAATATGGTGTCATTATGACCCGGGGCCAAGTCCCTGGCGAGGCGAGACGGCATTTTGAGCCCGGGTTGGGCTTGGAAGCGGGCTTGAAGGTGGGCTCGGGCCGGGGCTCAGCCGCGCGCGAGCCAGACGATCACGACTCCGAGAGCGGTCGCCGCCAGGCCGGCCATGCGCAAAAGCCCGCTCGGCTGGCCCGCGAGCCGCACCATCATCCGTTTCATCGGCTCGGGGAACAGGACGTAGAGAACGCCCTCGATGACGAAGACCAGTCCTAGCGCGCTCAGGAAATCGGTCACGGGAGATCGGTCACGGGAAATGGATCACGGGAATTTGTTCACGGGAATTTGTTCACGCAGCTGGCCCTCGTCCGGCGCTCAGCGCTTGCCCGGCGCGGTCGTTTCGGGCGTCCCGGACTCGGCGTTGAAGTAGCGGAAGAAGTCGCCCTCCGGCGCGCCGACGAAGGTGGTGGTATCCTTGGGCATCGCCTTGGTCATCGCCTGCATCGAGCGCCAGAAGTCGAAGAATTTGGGATCCTTGCCGTAGGCCTCGTTGTAGGTCTCGGCCGCCTCGGCGTCGCCCTGGCCCATGGTGATCTCGGCCTGGCGTTTCGCCTCGGCGATGATGACGCGCTCCTGCATGTCGGCGTCGGCGTGGATGCGGCGCGACTCCTTGTCGCCCTCGGCGCGGATCTTGAGCGCCTCCTGGCCGCGTTGGGTCTGCATGCGCCGGATCACGGCCTCCATGTTCTCCTCGGGCAGGTCGACCCGCTTGATGCGCACGTCGAGCACGTGGATGCCGAAGCTCGAGGCCTCGCTGTCGACCAGCTTGGTCATGCGCTGCATGAGGGCCGCGCGCTCGGGCGTCATCACGGTCAGGAGCGGCACGTCGCCGAGCACGCGGCGCACGGCCGAATTGATGATCGACGCGAGGCGTCCCTCGACGCCGGCCTCGTTGTTCACGGTCTGGAAGAAGCGCAGCGGATTGACGATGCGATAGCGCGCGAACGCGTCGACGATGAGCTGCTTCTGGTCGAGGGTCGGCACCTCCGCGGTCGCGGCGTCGTAGTCGAGCACGCGGCGGTCGAAATAGACCACGTTCTCGACCAGCGGGATCTTGAAGTGGAGGCCGGGCTCCTCGATCGGGCGCACCACCTTGCCGAAGCGCAGCACCAGGGCCTGCTCCGCCTGGTTCACCGTGAACATCGACGAGAACACGATGATCAGAAGAACGAGGACGCCGATGCCGGCGCCGAGGAGCCCGCCGCGCCTCACGGCGTCTTCCCCTTGGCGCCGCCTTCGGTCTCGCCCATGTCCTTCTCGCCCATGCCCTTGGTGAGCGCGTCGAGCGAGAGATAGGGCAGGACGCCCGAGCGCGTGGCGCCCTTGCCGATCAGCACTTTGTTCACGTGCGCGAGGATGTTCTCCATCGTGTCGAGGTAGATGCGCCGCGTCGTGATCTCCTTGTTCTGGAGATATTGCTGATAGATGAGGAGGAAGCGCTGCGCGTCGCCTTGCGCCCGGTTGATGCGCTCGGCCTTGTAGGCGTCGGCCGACTTGATGATCTGCTGCGCCTGGCCCTGGGCGCGTTGGGTGATCTGGTTGAGGTAGCCCTGCGCCTCGTTGATCGCGCGCTCCTTGTCGGCGCTCGCGGCCTGGACGTCGCGGAACGCGGCGATGGCGCCCGAGGGCGGATCGCTCTTGGTCATGCGCACGCCGGTGACCTCGATGCCCGAGCCGTAGCTGTCGAGCACGCGCTGCATGAGCGCCTGGACCTGCTGCTCGATCTGCGCGCGGCCCTGGGTACGCGCGAAGTCGAAGTTGGATTGGCCGATGATCTCGCGCATCGCGGCCTCGGCCACGTCCTTCACGGTGCCGTCCGGATTGCGGATGTTGAACAGGTAATGGCCCGCGTCCTTGATCACCCAGAACACCACGAACTGGATGTCGATGACGTTCTCGTCGCCGGTGAGCATCAGGCTTTCTTGGGGCACGTCGCGATTGATGCCGGGCTGGCCGATCTCGTTGCCGCTCTGGAAGCCGATCTCGACCCGGTTCACGCGCGTGACCTTGGGCGTGTAGACGGTGCCGATCGGCGCCGGCAGGTTATAGTTGAGGCCCGGTCCGGTGGTCGCGACCCATTTGCCGAAGATGAGGGCGACGCCCTGCTCCTCGGGTTGCACGCGGTAGAAGCCGGTCAAGAGCCACAGCACGACCGCGACCGCGACCAGGATCGCGATCAGGCGCCCGTTGCCGCCGCCGCGCGGCAGGAAGCGACGCAGCAATTCCTGAATTCGGCGCACCACGTCGTCGATGTTGGGGCCAGGTCCTTGCGGGCCGGACGGGCCGCGACCCCAGGGGCCGGGTCCGCCACCGCCGCCGCCACCACTGCCGCCGCCGCTACCGCCGCCGCCCCAGGGTCCGCCTTGATTGGTCCACGGCATGTGGTCGATTTCCCCGCCTACCCGCTACCCGGTGCATCTGCCCTCGGGTCTTGCGCCCGCGTCTATGCAAATGCGCCCGTTGGCCTTATATGACACGCGGGCGGCGGTTGCAAATCGCCGGCACCGGGTGCTGCGGCCAACTTAGCCGCTCCGGCGCCCGAAGACCATCGAACAAATGGGGAGATTTCGCGGCATGGCGGAGGCGGGCGCCGGGGTCGTCACGGAGCAGCAGGTGCGCGACGCGCTCACGCGCGTGGTCGAGCCCGAGAGCGGACGCGACATCGTGAGCCTCGGCATGGTGCCGAGTGTCGTGGTGCGCGACGGGCACGTCCAGATCGCGATCGAGGTCGATCCGAGGAAGGGTCCGGCGCTCGAGCCCTTGCGCAAATCGGCCGAGCGCGCGATCGAGGCGCTCCAGGGCGTGCTCTCGGTGAGTGCGGTGCTCACGGCGGAGCGGCCGGCGGCGGCGCCGCGCGGCGGCCCGGGAGCCGCAGGTCATTCGGCGCCGGGTCACGCGCCGGGCGCGCGCGCACCCCGCGCGGCCAAGCTCGAGATGCCGAGCGTGCGCGCGATCGTCGCGGTCGCGAGCGGCAAGGGTGGCGTCGGAAAATCCACCACCGCGGCCAACCTCGCCTTTGCGTTGAAGCGCCTCGGCCTCAAGGTCGGCGTGCTCGACGCCGACATTTACGGCCCCTCGATGCCGCGCATGCTCGGCGTCACGGGCAAGCCCAATTCCCTCGACGGCAAGATGCTCGAGCCGATGGACGCGCGCGGCGTCAAATGCATGTCGATGGGATTCCTCGTGCCCGAGGAGACGCCGATGATCTGGCGCGGGCCCATGGTGATGAGCGCCATCCAGCAGATGCTGCGCGACGTCGCCTGGGGCGAGCTCGACGTGCTCGTGGTCGACCTCCCGCCCGGCACCGGAGACGCCCAACTCACCATGGCGCAGCAAGTGCCGCTCGCGGGGGCCGTGATCGTCTCGACGCCGCAGGACATCGCCTTGCTCGATGCGCGCAAGGGGCTCAACATGTTCCGCCAGGTGGACGTGCCGGTGTTCGGCATCGTCGAGAACATGAGCT
>DATJLQ010000167.1:0-9791 GCA_035509415.1 Alphaproteobacteria bacterium | reverse complement strand
GGGCGATCTTCTCGCCCCCGGCCGCTTCCCCGTGTTCAAGGCCGGCCGCGGCGGCCAATACACCTATCACGGGCCGGGCCAGCGGGTCGCCTACCTCATGCTCGATTTGAGGCGCCGCGCCGAGGCGGCCGGCACCATGCCTGACCTCCGGCGCTATGTGCGCGAGCTCGAGGAATGGCTGATCCTCACGCTCGCGAAATTCGGCGTGCGCGGCGAGCGGCGGACGGGCCGCATCGGCATCTGGGTCGCGCGCCAGGATGCCGCCGGCCCGCGCGAGGACAAGATCGCGGCCCTCGGCGTGCGCGTCTCGCGTTGGGTCTCGTCCCACGGCGTGGCGCTCAATGTGAGCCCGAACCTCGGCCATTTCGCCGGCATCGTCCCCTGCGGCATTTCGGGCCCGCGTTATGGCGTGACCTCCCTCGCCGATCTCGGCATCCAGGCGACGATGGAGGACGTCGACACGGCGCTGCGGGAGACGTTCGAGGAAGCGTTCGGGGCCTGAGCGCGGGCGCGCCGCTCACGCGGTCGGCAAATGGCGGAAGCCGGAACCGCCATCGTCATCGGCCGGGGCCGCGATCAGGCCCTCGACGCGGGCACCCAACGGCCCGCGCCGGCATGCCTCGACCATGGCGTCGACCTTGTCCGCGGGGCCCGAGAACTGCGCCTCGACCGAGCCGTCGCGCCGGTTCCTGACCCAGCCCCGGAGCCCGCGCGCGTAAGCCTCGGCGCCGGTCCATGCGCGGAAGCCGACCCCCTGCACGCGCCCCTCGATGCGCACGCGTAGGGTCTTGAGCGAGGTGTCGTCGGTCATGGACGGAATTATTGGTCACGCAAGGAAACAAAGTCACCCCCCGCCTGGCAACGCCTGCGCATTGCCGTCCTCCCCCTCAAGGGCGGAGGACTCGGATTCGCAACCCCCTCCCCCCTTGAGGGGAAGGGTGGGGTGGGGGGTAAGCGTTCCAAGCTCGACGCCTCAAGCAAACTCCAAGATCGCCTGGTCGACCGCGAGGCTGTCGCCCGGCTTGGCGTGGAGCTTGGCGACCACCCCGTCGCGCTCGGCGCGCAGGATGTTCTCCATCTTCATCGCCTCGACCACGGCGAGCTCTTCGCCGACCTTGACCTCCTGGCCGGGCTTGACGGCGACCGACACGAGAAGTCCGGGCATGGGCGAGAGGAGGTAACGCGACAGGTCGGGCGCCGGCTTCTTGGCCATGAGCTTCAGGAACTTCGCCGCCTCCGGCGTCACCACGAGCGAGTCGAGCTGCACTCCGTTATGGCTCAGGCGGAAGCGCACGCCGCGCGGGTCGACCTGCACCGTGAGCGGCGCGCCGTTGACCGTGCCCTGGAACAGCGGCATGCCGACCGTCCAAGCCGTGCGCACCTCGTAGAGCTTGCCTTTCACCGTCACGTCGCCGCCGTCGACGCGCGGCGTGGCCGCGACCGGATAATGCTCGTCCCCGAGCACGACCACGAGATCGCCCATGGGCTTCGACGCGCGCCCCGGAAGCTGGCCGCTGATGCCCGAGCTCCGCGCGCGCCGTCCGAGCTCGATGGTCGCCGCGACGGCGGCGAGCGCACGCGGGTCCTCGGGCGCCAAATCCGCGGGCGAGAAGGACTCGCCGAACTCCTCGGCGATGAAGCCGGTCGAGAGGCGGCCCTCCTGGAAGCGCTTCTTCGCCATGATCGCGGCGAGGAACGGGATGTTGTGGTTGAGGCCGCGAATATAGAAGGCGTCGAGCGCCGCGCGCATGGTGCGGATCGCCTCGTCGCGCGTGGCGCCCGACGCACACAGCTTCGCGATCATCGGATCGTAATACATCGAGATTTCGCCGCCCTCGTAGACGCCGGTATCGACGCGCACGCGCTTCCCCTCGGCGGGGGGCGGCTGGTAGCGCACGAGCCGGCCGATCGAGGGGAGGAACTTGCGGAACGGGTCCTCGGCATAGACGCGCGCCTCGATCGCCCAGCCCTTGAGCGTCACGTCCTTTTGCGCGATCGCGAGCCTTTCGCCCGCCGCGACGCGGATCATCTGCTCGACGAGATCGATGCCGGTCACGAGCTCGGTCACCGGGTGCTCGACCTGGAGACGCGTGTTCATCTCGAGGAAGTAGAAATTGCGCTTGGCGTCGACGATGAACTCGACCGTGCCGGCGGAATCGTACTTGACCGCCTTGGAAAGAGCGACCGCCTGCTCGCCCATCGCCTTCCTGGTCGCCGCGTCGAGGAACGGACTTGGGGCCTCCTCGATCACCTTCTGGTGCCGGCGCTGGATCGAGCATTCGCGCTCGCCGAGATAGATCGCGTTGCCGTGCTTGTCGCCCAGCACCTGGATCTCGATATGGCGCGGCTCCTCGATGAATTTCTCGAGGAACACGCGCTCGTCGCCGAAGCTCGCGCGCGCCTCGTTGGTCGCCGAGCGGAATCCGTCGCGCGCCTCGGCGTCCGAGCGCGCGAGGCGCATGCCCTTGCCGCCACCCCCCGCCGACGCCTTGATCATCACCGGATAGCCGATGTCCCGCGCGATCGTGACCGCCTCGTCCGCGCTCTCGATCACGCCCAAATAGCCGGGCACCGAATTGACGCCGGCCTTCTGGGCGAGCTTCTTCGATTCGATCTTGTCGCCCATGGCGAAGATCGCGTCGGGGTTGGGGCCGATGAAGACGATTCCCGCGGATGCGAGCGCCTCGGCGAAGGGCCGGCGCTCCGAGAGAAAGCCGTAGCCGGGATGCACCGCCTCGGCGCCGGTCTCCTTGCAGGCGGCAACGATGCGCTCGATCTGGAGGTAGCTCTGGGCCGAGGGCGGCGGGCCGATCGCGACCGCCTCGTCCGCCTCGCGCACGTGAAGCGCGTCGGCATCCGCCTCGGAATAGACCGCGACCGTCGCGATGCCCATGCGCCGCGCGGTGCGCATCACCCGGCACGCGATCTCGCCGCGGTTCGCGATCAGGATTTTCTTGAACATGCCGGAGCCTTCTTGCGCGCGCGCATCAGCGCAGCTTCGAGATGTCGAGGGGGAGCATCGGGCCGAGCCAGAGCGCGTGCTCGGTATGGTCGACCGGATCGTCGCCGGTCTCGGGATGGATCAGGACCGAGAGCCCGCGATGATTGAGCGCCAACCACGGCACGAGCCGCGCGAATTCGGCGACCGGGAACGCGACCTGGTACATCGAGACCGGGTGCGGCCCGACCGGCTTGTCGTGCCAGCGCCCGAGCACGCACTCGAAGCGCTGTCCGAGCTCCTCGCGCAATTCGGCCGCGACATGCCGCGTCGCGGCGTCGGTGTAATAGACATGGGCATGGTAAGCGCGGATCGTCGCCGGATCGGCGGGCCGCGCGGGCGCCGAGAGCGTTGCGGTCCTGCTCACGAGCGGCTGCCCGCGGAATTGCCGCCGCCGAAGAGGCCCATGACGTAGGCGACGTGGATCGCGAGCACCGGGCCCCAGCCCACCATGGGCCAGACGAACCACACATGGGCGCGGTCGGTCGCGAGATTGACGACGACCAAGACCGCGCACACCGCGAAATAGGCAAGAAGATGCAGCTTGAATCCCTTCAAGCGACGCTGCGCGGGGGAGAGCGCTGGATCTGGCATGGTCTCCTTCCCCCTCATCCTGAGGAGCGGCCCGAAGGACCGCGTCTCGAAGGATGAGGATCGACGATTGTGCCCGACCTACGCACCGACACGTTTACTCCCGCGCGAACCGAGCTGGCGCAACGCAATGAAGTCTCCGCGAATGAGCGCCTCCTTCTTCTCCCGGCGCCAGCCTTTGATCCGCCGCTCCATCGCGATCGCATCCTCGACCCGATCGAATTCCTGATGGTATGTCAGAGCAACCGGCCGCCGGCTCGCCGTATACCCGCCGAATCGGCCCGAATTGTGCTCAGCCATGCGCTGCTCCAAGCTTCCCCGGGTCGTACCGACGTAATAGGAACCGTCCCGACATTGGAGCATATAAAGAAATGCCGACATCTCTTGACCCCAGCTTCGCCTCATCCTTCGAGACGGCCGCTACGCGGCCTCCTCAGGATGAGGTTTAACTCAATTTCTCCCTCATCCTGAGGAGCGGTCCGAAGGACCGCGTCTCGAAGGATGAGGAATTTCTGCCGTATCCTCACAGCGGAATATTGTCGTGCTTCTTCCACGGGTTCTCGAGCTTCTTCGTGCGCAGCATGGCGAGCGCCTTGCACAGGCGCCGGCGCGTCGAATGGGGCATGATCACGTCGTCGATGAAGCCGCGATGGCCGGCGACGAAGGGATTGGCGAATTTCTCGCGGTACTCCTCGGTGCGTTTCGCGATCTTCTCGGCGTCGCCGATGTCCTGGCGGAAGATGATCTCGACCGCCCCCTTCGGCCCCATGACCGCGATCTCGGCGGTGGGCCAGGCGTAGTTCACGTCGCCGCGCAGATGCTTCGAGCTCATGACGTCGTAGGCGCCGCCATAGGCCTTGCGCGTGATCACGGTCACTTTCGGCACCGTCGCCTCGCCGAACGCGAACAGGAGTTTGGCCCCGTGCTTGATGATGCCGCCATATTCCTGCGCCGTTCCGGGCATGAAGCCGGGCACGTCGACGAAGGTCACGATCGGGATCGAGAAGCAATCGCAGAAGCGCACGAAACGCGCCGCCTTGCGCGACGAATCGATGTCGAGGCAGCCCGCGAGCACCATGGGCTGGTTGGCCACAATGCCGACGGTCGAGCCCTCGAGGCGCGCGAAGCCGATCACGATGTTGCGCGCGTAATCGGGCTGGAGCTCGAAGAAGTCGCCGTCGTCGACCACCTTCTGGATCAGCTCCTTCATCTCGTAGGGCTTGTTCGGATTGGCCGGCACCAGCGTGTCGAGCGAGAGCTCGATGCGGTCGGGCGGGTCGGACGTGGGGACGATGGGCGGCTTCTCGCGATTGCTCGCGGGGAGGAACGAGAGGAACCGGCGCAGCTCGAGAAGCGCCTCGACGTCGTTTTCGAACGCGCGGTCGGCAACGCCCGACTTGGTCGTGTGGGTGACTGCACCCCCCAGCTCCTCGTGGGTCACGCTCTCATGGGTCACGGTCTTGACCACGTCCGGCCCGGTCACGAACATGTAGGAGCTGTCCTTGACCATGAAGATGAAGTCGGTCATGGCGGGCGAGTAGACCGCACCCCCCGCGCACGGGCCCATGATGAGCGAGACCTGCGGGACCACGCCGGAGGCCATGATGTTGCGCTGGAACACCTCGGCATAGCCCGCGAGCGAGGCGACACCCTCCTGGATGCGCGCACCGCCCGAATCGTTGAGGCCGACCACGGGCGCGCCGAGCTGCATCGCCTGGTCCATGATCTTGCAGATCTTCTCGGCATGCGCCTCGGAAAGGGCGCCGCCGAACACGGTGAAGTCCTGGCTGAAGACGAAGACGAGCCTGCCCTCGACCGTGCCCCAGCCGGTCACCACCCCGTCGCCCGAGATTTTCTGCTTCTCCATGCCGAAATCGATGCAGCGATGCTCGACGAACATGTCCCACTCCTCGAAGGAGCCGGGATCGAGCAACAGCTCGACGCGCTCGCGCGCCGAGAGCTTGCCCTTGTCGTGCTGCGCCTTGACCCGGCGCTCGCCGCCGCCCGCGCGCGCCGCCGCGCGCATCTCCTCGAGCCGCTGGAGGATTTCCTGCATGCCGCCCCCGTTTCCCAAGGTCGCCGCCGCGCGGGCCAGGCAGGCCCCGCGGGACCGAGTATCGTCAAAAGTGTTCCAGATACCGTGCTGCGGCGCAATAGAGGTGTCCGGCGGCGGTGACGCGGTCTCGCGGTCCGTTTCGCCATGCGCTCGAAGCGGCAGAGCCGTTGAACCCGTCATGGCCGGGCTGGGTCCGGCCATCCTCGCCTTGTCCTCTAGGCGCGGATACCCGGGACTCGGCCTTTCGGCCGGCCCGGGTATGACGAACCGGAAGAAATGGCGATCCGTGCGCGACGCGACCGCTTAACCGGCCAACAGCTCGAAGAACCGCCCCGCGGCCTCGATGTCGGCCTTGAGCGCCGCGCGTGCCCGGCTGGCTTCCTTGTCCTCGCCCCAGCGCTCGGCCTGATGCATCTCGTCGAGGAGCGAAAGCGACCAGGCGGTCTCGGCCTCGAGCCGTCCCTCGGCAAGCGCGAGGGCGAGCACCAGCGAGCCCAAGGCCGCCGTCGCGGCGGCGAGGCCAGCGAGGCGCAGATCGTCATGGGCCTCGACCGCGTGGGCGAGGGACGCGAGCGCCTGTTCGGGCTGCGCGACCGCGACCACGCCCACGGTCACCGCGAGGCGCGCGCCGTAGCGCTCGGCCGCCCATTCGATCCAGGGCTGCCAAGCCTCTGCCTGACGTGCCGCGAGCTCGGCGGGTGCGGCCGCGCGATAGCAGAGAAGGTCCGTGGCGCCATAGGCCGCCGTGCGCGCGACGATCTCGGCCCGGTGCGGCGCCACGAGATCGAGGGCCGAGCCCGCGAGCCGCGTGATCGGCATCGTTTGCGGATCGAGCTCGGCACCCTGCGCGCGCCATTCCGTGGCGATCGCGTCGGCCGCCGCGCGCGTCGGCAGGGCGAGCACGCGGCGCTGGGGCGTATGCACGAGCTTGCCGTCGAGCGATACGGCGAAGCCCGCGCCATGCGGCTCGACCGCGACCTCGCGATAGAGGCGCCGGCGCTTGGTCCCGCTCATGGACGCGCGCCGCGCGCGGGCACCAGGCGCTCGACCGAAGAGGGCACGTCGGCGAAGCGCTCGACCAGCGCATGAGCCCCCGCTTCCACGAGCTCGTCGCTCGCGTGATAGCCCCAGGCGACGCCCAAAGCCCGAAGCCCGGCCGCGCGCGCCATCGCCATGTCGAACACCGTATCGCCGATCATGACGCCGTTGGCCGGCTCGGCGCCGGTTTCGGCAAGGGCGCGCTCGAGCATGTGGGGATGGGGCTTCCCCGGACCGCTATCGTTGGTCTGGATGGTGACGAAGCGCCCCAGGAGCCCGTGGCGCTCGAGGGTACGCTCGAGCCCGCGGCGCGATTTCCCGGTCGCGATGCCGAGAAGGATGCGCTCGGCCTCGAGTGCCGCGAGCGCCTCGACGGCGCCCGGGAACAGCGGCTCCTCGAAATCGGGCCGGTTGCGCAGCTCGAAAAACGCGTCCTTGTAGCGCTCGGTGAGCTTCGCCGTGTCGACCGCTTCACGCGCCGCCTCGGGCACGAGCCTCTCGAGCGCCTGGTCGAGCGGGAGCCCGATCACGCGCCGCGCCGTCGCCGGCGTCGGCGTTTCCAAGCCCACGGACTCGAAGGCGAAACGCACCGCGGCGAAGATCGAATGCTGGCTATCGACCAGGGTGCCGTCGCAGTCGAACACCGCGAGGCGGAGGGCGGCATTTGCCCGGGGGATCTTGGCAGCATTGGGCCGGGCGCTGGGGCGATCCATGGCGCGCATATGTAGCCGCAAGGGGCGCCGAGCAAAAGCCCCTTGGCGCGCGCGGCCCCGGCGCCGGTTTGCGACACTCGAGGCCTTGGCATAATGTGGCGCCCCATGACGGCGCGAGGCTCGGAAATGGCTCGTTGGAAGCGGCTCGGATCGTCGGTTGCGCTGGCGCTGGCCTTGGCCTTCGCCGGCTCGGCCTTGGCCGCCGAGCCCGCCGCACGGCCTCAAAGCCCGCTTCCAGATCGCGCGCCGGCTGCGCTCCCACCGGCCGAGTCGAGCGCTTCCCAAGGGAAGCAAGCGGCCGAGCCGGCCAAGGTCCCGCACGAATGCCCCAAAGGGGCCTATCTCAACTGCATGCCGCCGGTCGGCCCCGAGATCGAGGCCTTTTGCAGCCGCGCCTATATCGACTGGGCCAAGGCCCATTGTCCCCATTTCGAGGTGGTCAATTGACGCGCGCGTGGGGCATTCCATGAGCGCGCCCGGCGCCGAGACGCTCGGGCAGCCCGCGACGGGCCACGCGCGACGCGTGCTCGCCGCCTCGAGCGCCGGCCATTTCCTCCATGACGGGGCGACCGAGCTCATCTACGTGCTGCTGCCGGTCTGGCAGGCGCAATTCGGCTTCGATCTCGCGGCCCTCGGCGCCTTGCGCAGCATCTACATGGCGTGCCTCGCGGGGTTCCAGCTTCCCTCGGGCCTGGTCGCCGAGCGCTTGGGCGAGCGGCGCACCCTGGCACTCGGCACCTGCCTCGTCGGGATCGGCTTCGTCCTGCTCGCCGTGCTCGCCGGCGCGCTCGGCTCTCGGACCGGCATTTTCACGGGGCTTGCGCTCGGCCTGGCGCTCGCGGGCCTGGGCGCCAGCGTGCAGCACCCGATCGGCTCCGCGCTGACCGCGCGCGCCTATGAGGGACCGCGCCTCCGCGCCGCCCTCGGCACCTATAATTTCTCGGGCGATCTCGGCAAGACCGCGTTGCCCGCCTTGACCGCGATCCTGATCGCCCTCTGGCAATGGCGCCTCGCGATCGTTCTCGTCGGGCTCGGGCTCGTCGCGGCGGCCGTCGCGATCCTGTGGGCGGCGCAAACGGGGACCGCGCGTAGCGCTGCAAGCGCGCAAGATGCGCCCAAGCCCGCGGCAGCGCTTCCCGCAGCGCTCGCGCGGCGCGGGTTCCTCGCCTTGTCGGCGATCGCCGCTTTCGACAGCGCGTCGCGCGCGGGGTTTTTGGTTCTGCTGCCGTTCCTCCTCGCGCGCAAGGGCGCCGATCTCACGACCGTGGGGCTGGCCTTGAGCCTCGTCTTCGCGGGCGGGGCCGCGGGCAAGTTCGTGTGCGGCCTCGCGGCACGCCGGGTCGGCATCCTGCGCACGGTGATCCTGACCGAAGGTGCCACGGCGCTCTTCATGGTCGTCGTGCTGGCGACATCCCTCGAGCGCGCGTTGATGCTGCTGCCGATCCTCGGCCTCGCCCTCAACGGCACCTCGTCGGTGCTTTACGGCACGGTCGCCGAGCTGGTGCCGGCCGAGCGGCGCGCGCGCGCCTTCGGCGTCTTCTATACCGTGGGGCTGAGTGCCAGCGCCTTGACCCCCGCCCTGTTCGGCGCCCTCAGCGACGGCTTCGGCATGGGCCTCGCGGTCTGGGCGGCCGCGCTCTCGGCCCTGATCGTGATCCCCCTCACCTGGCCGTTGAAGGCGGTGCTGGGAATTTTGGATCGGCCGCCGATCTAGAGCTCGACTCGGCAAGATTGAGTCGCGCCGCCAAATCGTCGTTCCCGCCGATCCGGGCATCCATCGTTCGAATGCACCCCGCGCAACCCGACTGCGCCGGGACAAGCTTCGCGGACGCGCCGACGGGAGCAATTCAATCCTTGCCGATCATGGCCTGGGAAGGCATCGGAAATTCCCTACGCGTCATGGCCGGGCTTGGCCCGGCCATCCCCGTCTTGAATTCTTCGTGGATGCCCGGAACAAGTCCGGCATGACGAACCGAGTCGCCTAGACCTCGATCTCCTCGAACGGGTCGCCCTCGAGCGCGGGGTCGAGGCCGAAGAGGGCCCAGGTCCTGCGCATATGCTCGGGCAAGGGAGCGGTGACCGAAAGCGGCTTTCCGGTCGAGGGATGCGGCAACGCGATCGCGCGCGCATGGAGATGGAGCTTGCGCGACAAGCCGCCCCCCGCGAGCGTCGCGTCCTTGCCGCCGTATTTGCCGTCGCCCTGGATGGGCGTGCCGATCTCGGCCATGTGGACGCGCAGCTGGTGCGTGCGCCCGGTGACCGGCCAGAGCGCCACCCAGGCCGCCTTCTGGCCCATGGGCTCGAGCACGCGATAATATGTCACGGCGCGCTTCCCCTCCTCCGCGTCGGGCGCCATGCGCTCGCCGGCCGTCCCCGGCAGCTTCGCGAGCGGAAG
>DATJLQ010000166.1:0-18891 GCA_035509415.1 Alphaproteobacteria bacterium | reverse complement strand
CGTCGAGCGCGTCCGACAGGCCGGCCACGACGAAGAGCCAGAAGGCGAGCGCCCAGACCTGGTTCAGGACCAGATAAACCGCGAGCGGGGCGACCGCGAGGCGCGCGAGCGAAATGAGGTTCGGGAGATTGATCACGGGCGCCGCACTCCCCCGGGTCCCGCGTTCGCTCGATGGGGGCGGCATTCCGTCACTTCGCCGCTCCGGGATTGGCACCGGCACTCGGACTCGCGGCCGGGCTTGGGCTCGCGGCCGGGCTTGCGCTCACGGCCGGGCTTGCGCTTGCGGCTGGGCTTGCGCTCGCGGCTGGACTCGCGCTCGCGCTCGGGCTTGCGCTTGCGGCTGGAGCCGAGGCCGGCGTCGCCGCCGGACTCGCGCTCGGGCTCGCACCCGTGGCGGCGCCGGCATTCCCGCTCGAGGCGACGCGCAGCACAAGCTCGTCCCCCTCCTGGCTCAAGACCAGGTCGCGTTGGGCGAGCGCCACGGAGAGTTGCGACGGGTCGCCCAGATAGGTGAGGTCGACCACCGCCTCGGTGCGCGTGAGGGAGACGAGATCGGCGCGGCTCACGAACGCGACCTGGTCGAGCCGGCCCCTGATCTTGAGCCAATCCTGGAGGGTCGAGATCGGCACCGAGACGAGCGCGTCCTGCTGCTGGTTGAAGTGAAGCAGGTTCTCCTGCTTCCAGCGCTCGGTCACGTCGGTCTCGACCGCGAGCGCTGCGCGCGTGAACAGTGCATCGGGCGTCTCGTTCGGGCTCGCCGCGACGCTCAACACCGAGACCGGCTGGTCGATGCCCTGGCCGGTGCGCGAGATCGCGAGATCGATCGCCGCGACGGCGCCGGCTTTGTCCTTGCGCAGCGTCGCGGTCGTCACCAGCGTCGAGCCCGCGCCGTAGCGGCTCGCGATCGCCTGCAGCTTCTGCGCGTCGCCCGCGAGCGCCTGGGCGACCGTGATCGCGCCGATATCCTCGATGTCGCCGATGGGGGCGATGAAGGGAACGAGCCCGGTCGAGGGTGCCAGGTTGGACCAGGCGGCGCGCCACGGGTTCGGATCCTCCCACAGGGACTTCGTGTTGCCGTCGACCAGCACCGGCAGCACCAGCACCGGCTTCGACGGCGTCTCGGCGAAATCGATGCCCGCCTGGCGCAGGAGCTGCTCGACCGGACGCGGCTTGAAGGCGTAGGTCAGCGTCGCGATGTAGCGCACCGGCGAGTTCTTCTCCTGCTGCACCTCGAAGCCCGCGGTGAGGTCGGCGAGGGTCGCGTCGTCGACCTTGGGAAGCTTCTGCGCCTCGCTCGCGGGCGTGAGGCGCGCAAGCAGCGTGTCGAACGCGTCGCGCTGCCCGGTCGCGAGCGCCTCCTCGCGCGCCTGGGCCGCGGTCGCGGCGGTGGTGTCGACCGGGACGTTGCGCACGGTGAACACCTCGGTGCGCGTGTCGACCTGCTGGGCGCGCGCCGCCCCCGGAGCCGCGCACGCGAGGGCGCCGAGCGCCAGCAGGAGCCTTGTGCCGAGCGAGCTGCGGCGTCGCGGGAACATTGCAAACCGTTTCGGATCAAGTATTGTCGGCAGCCGAAACGCGGCCGCTCGGCCGCCCTCCGGACCGCTAGGGTTATAGCGAATCTCACCCAGGCGAGGAAGCCATTACCGGCCCCAACGAGAATGCCAAAAAGTCGGGCGCCGCCCCGGCGCGAAGCTACCGCGAGGCGGGCGTCGACATCGACGCGGGTGCGGCCCTGGTCGAGGCGATCAAGCCCTATGCGCGGCGCACGCGGCGCAAGGGCGCCGACGCGGCCCTGGGCGGCTTCGGGGCGCTCTTCGACCTCAAGGCCGCCGGCTTCAAGGACCCGATCCTGGTCACGACCACCGACGGCGTCGGCACCAAGCTCAAGGTCGCGGTCGCGGCCGGGCGCCACCGGGGCATCGGCATCGACCTGGTCGCGATGGTGGTGAACGACCTCGTGGTGCAGGGGGCGGAGCCGCTGCTGCTGCTCGACTATTACGCGACCGGCCGGCTCGACGTGGCCCAGGCGGCCCAAGTGATCGAGGGCATCGCCGAGGGCTGCGCGCTCGCGGGCTGCGCGCTCGTCGGCGGCGAGACGGCGGAGATGCCTGGCATGTATGGCGAGGGCGATTACGATCTCGCGGGCTTCGCCGTGGGGGCGGTCGAGCGCGGCGATCTCCTCACCGGCGCGGGCGTGGCGGCGGGCGATGCGGTGCTCGGCCTCGCCTCCTCGGGCGTGCATTCGAACGGCTTCTCGCTGGTGCGCCGCATCGTGAGCGACCTCGAGTTGCCCTACGAGGCGCCGGCGCCGTTCGATCCTGAGACGAGTTTGGGCGCTGCCCTCCTCGAGCCCACGCGCATCTACGTCAAGAGCTGCTTGGCCGCGTTGCGCGCGAGGAAAATCCAGGCCCTCGCCCACATCACCGGCGGCGGTCTCCTGGAGAACATCCCGCGCGTGCTGCCCGACGGGCTCGGCGTGCGCCTGGACGCGAAGCGCTGGGAAATGCCGCCCGTGTTCCGCTGGCTCGCGCGCGCGGCCGAGCTGCCGGCCGCCGAGCTCGCGCGTACCTTCAATTGCGGCATCGGCATGGTCGCGATCGCGAAGCCGGCCGACGTGGCCGAGGCGACGCGCATCCTCGAGGCCGCGGGCGAGCGCGTTTATTCGATCGGAAGGGTCGAGGCGATAGGTGCCGCGAGCGCCGCCGGCCGGGTCGTCATCGATGGCATGGACCTTGCGTAGGACCCCTCAACCCGGCCGTAACCGCGGCATTGGGTCGAGTCCAGGGGGTCGGAGCAAGGGGCGCGCGATGACGGAAATGCAATCTGCGATGCAAATGAGGTCGGCGAAGCGGCTCAAGATCGGCGTTTTGATCTCAGGCCGCGGCAGCAACCTCCAGGCCCTCATCGAGAACTGCGCCCAGCCCGACTATCCCGCCCAGATCGTCCTTGTCATCTCGAGCAACCCCGACGCCTTCGGCCTCGCCGCCGCGGTCAAGGCCGGCATCCCGACCAAGGTGTTCCAGCACCGGAAATACCGCACGCGCGAGGAATTCGACGGCGAGATCGACAAGGCGCTGCGCGCGGCGGGCGTCGAGCTCGTGTGCCTCGCGGGCTTCATGCGCGTGCTCACGCCGACCTTCGTCGGCGCTTGGCGCGACAAGATCATCAACATCCATCCCTCGCTCTTGCCCGCCTTCCGCGGCCTCCATACCCACGAGCGAGCACTTGCGGCCGGCGTGCGCTTCCACGGCTGCACGGTCCATTTCGTGCGCGACGAGCTCGATGACGGGCCGATCGTCGTCCAGGCCGCGGTGCCGGTCGAGCCGGACGACGACGTCGAGACGCTGTCCGCGCGCGTGCTCAATGCCGAGCACCGCTGCTATCCCCTGGCGGTGAAGCTGATCGCCCTCGGCCGCGTCCAGGTCGTGGGCGGGCGCGTGCTGATCGACGGCGTCGAGCGGCCCGACCCTGCGCTCATCGGGGCGCCGGAGGGCGTGACGCGGCACTAAGAGAGCGCCGCGCCGTCCCTTCGGATTAATCTCACTTCCCCTTTTTCGCGCGCGCGATCGCGGGCTCGATGTCGCCGGGGCCGAAGATCGTCACGTTCAAATCCTTCAACAGCCCGTCCGCCACGTCGTAGATCCAGCCATGCACGTGGAGCGTCTGGGCGCGCGCCCAGGCTTCCTGCACGAACACGTCGGTCGCGACGTTTCTCACCTGCTGGATGACGTTGAGCTCGCCGAGCCGGTCGAGGCGCGCGCGCCCCGGAATCGCCTCGAGCGCCGCACGGTTCTCGTGGTAGATCTCGCGGATCGGATGCAGCCAATGATCGATGAGGCCGCGCCGCTTGCCGTCGACCGCGGCGGCGACGCCGCCGCAGCCGTAATGGCCGACGACGATGATGTGCTTCACCTTGAGCACGTCGACCGCGAACTGGAGCACCGAGAGATAGTTCGCGTCCTGGGGCGGGGCCAAGTTCGCGACGTTCCTGTGGACGAACATTTCGCCGGGATCGAGATCGACGATCTCGTTCGCCGGAACCCGGCTGTCGGCGCAGCCGATCCAGAAATACTCGGGCGTCTGCTGGCGCGCGAGACGGCGGAAGAAATCCGCGTCGCCCGCGACCTTGCGCGCCGCCCAGGCGCGGTTTTGTGCCAAGAGATGTTCGAGCATGAACGCCTTCCTTGTTCGATTCGTATGAGACGCAGAATGGCTCGGGCGCGCCACGGAAGTCCACTGCCGCGACGCGCGAATCGCGCGATCCGGCGTCGATTGATGAAAGTCGCGCGGCGCATTGGCGCGCGCCATCGAGCACGCGTCTCGCCCTGCGACCGTGACGGGGGGTCCATCGTCGGCGCGGCGGCCGGGCCCGACCGCCCATCTTGCCTCCGCGCGCGCGCTCGGCTATATCCAGGCGCAGCGAACCCTCTTTGGAGAGCCTGCCATGGCCGATCATTCGAGCCCCGCCGATTTCGACATGACGCCCCATCTCGAGACCTGGCACGGCCTCATCCGCTTCGCGACCTACGGCGCCATCTTCGTCATCGTGCTGATGTCGCTGCTCGCGATCTTCCTGCTTTAGGTCTGGTCGGCCAGTCGATGCCGTGCGCCCCTGTCCCCGATCCGGAGCTTCGTGGGATTTCCGGCAAACCGGCCTCGGTCGTGGGACCCTCGTCGATGCACTGCCTTTCGGTGCGGATTTGTAGCCCGAAGCGCGCCGTGCCTCGCCGGACGAGGGTCGGCGGCCAGGGAGCATGCGTGGGCGCTACACGGCGTTGGACCGCTTGCGTTTCCCGGCCCAAAATAGGGCCATAATTAGCGCCAGCCCGACGAGGCCAGCCGCCCACCACCAGCGGTGCAGGGAAACGAAGCTCCGGACGACGATAAACGGCTGGATGCGCGCGAAATGGGCCGCCGCGATGAAATCGGGCTCGGGACAGCGGCGGCCAAAATGGGCCGCCCAAGGCTCATAAGGACCCTCAGCGACGTAGCGTCGGTAAATTATCTGCACCAACTCCTTGGCTCGATCCGGCGGCCTTGGCGGGAGCCGCACCCAGCCGGCGTCGTACGATTTCTGTCGCATGCTCTCGATCATCCAGCCGGTCGCCTTGCACAGAACCGCGGCGAAGGCCTGGGATCGTGGCGGCAGGAGATCGGCCGCGCGCATGGCGTGCTCGACCGCGATGTAACGGTAATGAAAGCGCAGATCGGGGTGGGCCGCGCTCGCTGCGAAGCGCACGCGCTCATCGTGAGTCACATCGTCTGCGCCCAGTTTCTCCTGGCCATAGCCGAAATCGAAATTGCCCTCGTTGGCGAAGTAATCGGGCGGCCCCTCGAAGCCCATCATATCCATACCCGAGATGCGCGCGAGCACCGCGGCGATGTACCACTCCCGCGCTCGGTCCACGGCCCAAAATTCGGTGGTCGCGCCGCGAAGCGCCAGCGCGTAGAAAGCCACATGGTCGCGCACCGCAGCGTCCGGGAAGGCGCTACTTCTGCCATAATGGAAATAAGGCAACGCTTCCGCAAAGCGTCCGTCGCGGACCAGCCTGCGCGCTAGCAAGTCGCGCAGACGGACGGCCGCATTCGGCGGCCGATAATATCCGTAGTAGCTAAGGGAGCGGTAATAAGATATGCCTCCGCCGTCGCGCCTCGGCGCGACGAAAGAAGGCAAAGGCTTCTGCGCCAGCTCGCCCGGCGCCGGAACATGGGCGTCGACGAAATGCTTCAATTCGTCCGTGGTGAGGACCCGCTCGGCCAGATAGGCCACGTCGCCCCAATAGCTTTCGGCGACGGGATAAAGGCGCTCGAGCGCCTCGAGATAGTCACCGCGCGCAAGCGCCAGCACGCCCGATTCACCGACCAAGAGACGGACATTGTGCGCATCGAGCGTGGTACCTCCGTCGCTTGGGGGAAACGCCCTCGATGCCGCCGCATAATCGGCCGCCGCCTCCATGACATCGCCCTTCTGCAACGCGAGCTTGGCGGCGATCCAGGACGCGAGCGGCCCGCTCGCCTTCGCGACCATGGCGCGCGCGAGATCGTAACGCCCAATCCGATACGCCATGGCGGCCAGCCGGTCGGCATCCGCCGGATGGTCGATTCCCGCGGCCACGATGGCGTCGATCAAGACGACGGAGTCACGATCGGGCTTCGGTGGGTTATACCTTCCCGTTGAGCTCTCAAGCGCCCAGTGAACCGAATCGGACCCGTTCGCTTGCACATAAGCGACCAACAGACGCTGGACCAGCGGATCGCCCACCACGGCGCCGAGCTGCGTGCTGCTGTGCAACAACCTGGCAGCCACCATCCTCAACGAGGCGGTCCCGCTTCCGGACCGGCGCGCAGCCTGCTCGGCATAAAGCTCGACCGCCGCGGCGACCTCGCCTCCAAACTGGCTGCGGCGCGTCGGTGCGAGCGTTGTACCGTCGAGCAGCGCCTCGGCGCGCTCGAGGTGCACCCGCGCCTCCTCGCCGAAGCTCGCGACCGCGAGTCCCAGCGGATCGGACGCGCCCGCGCGCGCAAGCGCGCGGGTGAGCGCGAACGCGTCGTACGCTTGCGCGGCCTGACCTGCCCGCGCGGAGATTCGCCCGATCATATAGGCTGCCCAAACCGCGCGAAGCTCTCGCTCGCTCTCGGGCAACTTGAGAATTGCGTTGAAGCGCATCAGAGCGCGCGCCAGCTCGTTGTGGTGATAGTCGACCGCGCCCGCCGTATAGAGCCGCACCGCGGCCGGAAGTCGAGCGCCCATTTCGAACGCCCGATCGCCATTTTGCGCATTGCGCATACTGCTCAATTGAAGGATTTGATCGCGATTGAGCCCGACGTTTTCCGCGTTGGCGAGCATGTTTGGCCGCCATGTGCTCATGCCGGCAAATGGACTTTCCCTGGGATGCAGCGCGTCGCTCGGCTCCGGCAGCAGATGTATTGCCTCGAACGCGAAGCTGTTGATCGGTGTAGCCGACAATGTCGCCTTTCGATTGTCGAGGAGCTGCCAGGGAAAGTCCGGACCGCAAGCCAGCGCAATCGAGCCGGCGCCTATCAAGCCCAGCATCGACAAGGCGAGGCCGAGCCTAGAACGCCGCATGGACGGTCTCTTGCATCGACGCGCACCGCATCCAACCAATGGCGAGCCGGGCGTGGCCAGGCAGCATGCCCGCTTGCCGGCGCTCGAGCGTCAGCGTTGAACGGTCGTGGACGAGCGCGTAGCCATTGATACCGTCGGCGGCCTCGCATCCGACCGGCAATTCGACGAGCGTCGGAAGATTGCCGTCGAGGTTTCCCGCGTTGTCGAGCACCAGATAGGCCAAGCCCGGAACATCGCCCTTCTCGACTCGCACCGAGACGCGGTCCTCTGGCGTTTCGCCCCGAACCACCGCGCGCCAAGTCGCGAAACTCCAAGCTCGGCGGTCGGTCTCGACCGGCAAACGGAACCAAGCGACACCTACCAAGTGCGCCGGCGGATCGCGCTTGAGAGAAACAAGAAACGTCGCAACGTCGAGCGGCGATGCCATGAGCTCGTCTGCAGACGCTCCGCCCGCGAGCAGCGGCGTTTCGCCTTCGACCGCAGTCAAGTGCCCGTCGGCACCCCAGCTGACGCGCACGCCGTACGTGGGAAGGGAAACGCGAAACGGCTTTGAACTTCGGCGCGCAAATTCATCGACCCATCGCATGGCCGTCTTCGGATCGAATAGGCCGGAGCGAGGATTCAGGATCGCGTGGACCTGAAGGACCACTTCGTCGGCTGGAGCGAGAACCGCGTCGAGATCGGGAGAGTTGAGCCAGGTCGGCAACATCGTCAGAGACAGCCTGATACCGGGGCCCAAATGACTACGCAGGACGTAAAGAAATTCGGCATAGCCGAGAAGACGCTCGGTGGCGCAGTCGTGATCGATTTCGAGGCCCGCGATTTGAATACCGGACCGTCGCCAATTTCCGAGCACCGAATCGATGTCGGCAAGGAGGGCCTTTTTATCCAAACTTGGGAGTTGGCCGTCGATCCGAACGACGAGGACAGCCGGCCGACCGCTCGCCTTTAAGGTCGCCAGATCGACGTTCGTTGGTAACAGTCGGCCCGCATCGTTCGACTGCGCCGCGAGGACACGCCAGTCGCGAACGAGATCCGACGATTGCGCCACGGCTTCGTCTACCGCGGGCGTCCAGACGCGTTGCCAAATATAGGCGTCGTGCGCCAATGGTCGTTCCGAGCGCGCCGTACCCGCGAGCGCGACCAGCGAGAAAACGACGAGCGACAAACACCTACAAGCTTCAATCATAGCGTGCACACTATAGCCTTCGGCGGTGCCGCCGAGAAGGCACTTCGGGATTTGGCCTCTCGGGACGGTCACTGCGAAGAAATTTTGTTTTCCTCCGGCCCTATCCCGTTCTATCTCTCAACCCTGTGCCCCGCTGGCCTCAGGGTTCCCATGGCCGCTTCCCTCGACCGCGCCGAGACGCCGCCCCCCGCCCGCGTCGCCTTCGCGGCCCTCGCGGGCCTGTGCGCGAGCCTGGTCGGGATCGGCCTCGCGCGCTTCGCCTATACGCCGCTCATCCCGCCGCTCATCTCCGAGGGCTGGTTCGGCGCCGCCGCCGCGGCCTATCTCGGGGCCGCGAACCTCGCGGGCTATCTCGCGGGCGCGCTCGTCGGCCATGTGTGGATCCGCTGGTTCCGCGCCGCGAGCGTGCTACGCGCGGCGATGCTGGTCACGGCCGCGAGCCTCCTCGCCTGCGTCTGGCGCGACGGCGGCTTCGCCTGGTTCTTCGCCTGGCGCGTGCTTTCGGGCTACACGGGCGGCGTGATCATGGTGCTCGCGGCCCCCACCGTGCTGCTCGCGACACCTCCCGGCCGGCGCGGGCTCGTGGGCGGCGCCATCTTCACCGGGGTCGGCATCGGCATCGCCGCCTCGGGCACGCTGGTGCCGTATCTTCTCTCGCTCGATGGGCTGGTGACCGCCTGGCTCGGCCTCGGCGGCCTGTCGCTGGTCTTGACGCTGGTCGGCTGGTTCGGCTGGCCGCGCGAGCCACGGCCGCACGCCGCTTCGCTCCCCGAGCCGCCTAGAAGCCGCACCAGCCTCCCGGTCGCGGCGATGCTCGCGGGCTACGGGCTCAACGCGCTCGGCCTCGTGCCGCACATGCTGTTCCTCGTGGTCTACATCGCCCAGGGGCTCGGGCGCGGACTCGCGGCGGGTGCCGGCTATTGGGTGCTGTTCGGCGTGGGCGCGGTGACGGGGCCGCTCATTGCGGGCCAGCTCGGCGACCGCATCGGCTTCGGCCGCGCGACCCGCCTCGTCTATCTGGTCGAGGCGGCGATGGTGCTTTTGCCCTATCTCTCGACGCGGCCCTTGGCGCTCGGCGCCTCGAGCCTCGTGATCGGCGCCTGCGTGCCGGGCATCACGTCGCTCGTGCTCGGCCGCGTGCACGAGCTGGTCGAGGGCCAGGCGGCGCAGCGCCGGGTCTGGGGCCAGACCACGATCGCCTGGGCGATCGCCCAGGGCGCATCCGCCTTCGCCTATTCCTATCTGATCGGAAGATTGGGCGGCTATGCGCCCTTGTTCCTCATCGGCGCGATAGCGCTCGCCTTCGCGCTAGCCCTCGACGTCGCGGCGGCACGCGCCGTGCCGCGCGCCGGCTAGTGCGGTGGATTTGAAGTTCCTAGGATTTCGATGGCATTCGCGTTTAGGAACTTCAAATCCGGCGACCGCACTCGATTCGATGAATTGCTCGTGTGGCGCCGAATCCGAAATTCGCCCGTGGCCCCGCCCCGAGAGGCAGCGAATTTCGGATTCGCCACACTAGCCCACGATCTCGAGCGCGCTGAAGAAGAACGCGATCTCGCCGCGCGCGTTCTCGATCGAATCCGAGCCGTGCACCGAGTTGGCCTCGATCGATTCCGCGAACAGCTTGCGCACGGTGCCGGGTGCGGCGTTGGCGGGATTGGTCGCCCCCATCACCTCGCGGTTCTTCGCGACCGCGTTCTCGCCCTCGAGCACCTGGGCCACGACCGGCCCCGAGCACATGAAGGCGCACAGGCCGTCGAAGAAGGGCCGCTCCTTGTGCACGGCGTAGAAGCGCTCGGCGTCGGCGCGCGCGAGACGCAGGCGTTTCTGCGCCACGATGCGCAGCCCCGCCGCCTCGAACACGGCGTTGATCTGGCCCGTGAGATTGCGCCGGGTCGCGTCCGGCTTGATGATCGACAGCGTGCGCTCCAAAGCCATGTCGGCCTCGCCTCGGTGATCCTAGTTCGTCGGTTGCTTCGGGCCGGATCGGATGCCCCGGTCCGGCCCCGCCCGCTCCGGACGCGCCGGGCTTATAGACGCCTTGAGCGCCGAGGGCAACCGCTGTATCACCCCTGCGTTCCAGCCCCCGCAAGGCCGCGCCCGAGCCCATGCTGAAGATTTCGGATCTCACCTACCGCGTCGCGGGCCGGCCCTTGTTCGAGCGCGCCTCGGCGGCGATCCCGGACGGCGCCCATGTCGGGCTCGTGGGTCGCAACGGCGCCGGCAAGACGACGCTTCTGCGCCTGATTCTGGGCGAGCTCGATCCCGACGGCGGCGAGATCGAGATGTCGTCGGGTTTGAGGCTCGGCACGGTCGCCCAGGAATTGCCCGACACGCGCACCAGCCTCCTCGACCTCGTGCTCGCGGCGGACCGGGAGCGCGGGCACCTCCTGGCCGAGGCCGAGCATGCGACCGATCCCCAACGCATCGCCGACATTCATCACCGGCTCGCCGACATCGAGGCGCACCGCGCCGCCCCGCGCGCGGCGCGCATCCTCGCCGGGCTCGGCTTCGACGATGCCGCCCAAGCGCGACCGCTGAGCGATTTCTCGGGCGGCTGGCGCATGCGCGTGGCCTTGGCGGCGGCGTTGTTCGCGAGCCCCGATCTTTTGCTGCTCGACGAGCCCACCAACCACCTCGACCTCGAGGCGACCCTGTGGCTGGAGAATTATCTCACCAACTATCCCCACACGGTCGTGGTCGTAAGCCACGACCGCGAGCTCCTCAACAAGGTGGTCGATCGCATCCTCCACGTCGATGGCGGCAAGTTGACGCTCTACAACGGCGGCTACGACCGGTTCGAGAACACGCGGCGCGAGCGCATCCAGCACCAGATGTCCCAGAACGAGCGCCAACTCGCCGAGCGAAAACGCATCCAGGCCTTCGTCGACCGGTTCCGCGCCAAGGCCACCAAGGCGCGCCAGGCGCAGAGCCGGCTCAAAGCGCTCCAGCGCATGGAGCCGATCGTCGCGGTGGCCGAGGAGAAGTCGATCAGCTTCGATTTCCCGAGCCCCGAGCCGTTGCCGGCCCCGCTCCTGACCCTCGACGAGGTCGATGCGGGCTACGAGACCGGGAAGCCGGTGTTGCAGAAGCTCTCGCTTCGGATCGACAGCGACGACCGCATCGCCCTCCTCGGCGCCAACGGCAACGGCAAATCGACGCTCGTGAAGCTGTTGGCCGGACGGCTCAAGCCGCTTCAGGGCCAGCGCCGCGCGTCGGGCAAGCTCCGGGTCGGCTATTTCGCCCAGCATCAGGCCGACGAGCTCGATCTCGACGCGACCCCCTATCAGCTCATGCTCCGCCTCATGCCGCGCGCCACCGAATCCCAAGTACGCGCCCAGCTCGGCCGCTTCGGCTTCTCCCAAGAGCGCGCCGAGGTGAAGGTGGGCTCGCTCTCCGGGGGCGAGAAGGCCCGGCTCCTGTTCGCGCTCATGAGCCGCAACGCGCCCCACCTGATGCTGCTCGACGAGCCGACCAACCATCTCGACCTCGACGCGCGCGAGGCGGTGGTCGAGGCGCTCAACGCGTACCAAGGGGCCGTCGTGCTGGTGAGCCACGATCCCCATCTGATCGAGCTCAGCGCCGAGCGTTTGTGGCTGGTGAAGGACGGCGCCGTCGGCGCCTATGACGGCGACCTCGAGGATTACCGGGCTCTGTTGCTGAGCGAGCGGCGCGCCAGCGCCGACGAGGGGCGCGCGGGACGGAATGGCACCCTCGTGGCCGAGCCGGCCGGCTATACCCGCAGCGCCAAGAAGGATCAGCGCCGCGCTGCCGCCGACGCGCGCGCCGCCACGTCCGGGCTGCGAAAATCGGCGCAGGCCGCCGAGAAGCGCCTCGAGCGGCTGCAGGCCGAATGCCGGAGCCTCGAGGCGCAACTCGCCGATCCGGAAATCTATCGCGGCCCGACCGCAGCGCTCATGACGCTCCAGATCAAGCTCGGCGACACCAAGAAGTCCCTCGCCGACGCGGAGCAGGCTTGGCTCGCGGCCCAGGACGCGCTCGAGCGCGCCGGCGCTCCCGCCGCCGCGTCCAACACCTGATTGCCGCCGCGCTCCCGACGCGCGGCCGCCGAGTCGCGGCCGCTCGCGAGACCGCATGCCGACTCAATGAAGACTCAATTTTGTCGCACCGCCCGGCCGGCACCTGCGCGTATCTCTGGCGCTAGGTTGGATTGCGCGGAGAAAAGACCCATGAAACGCATCCTCATCCCCCTCGCAGCGCTGGCCCTGCTTGGAACGGCCGCCTGCTCGAACATGGACACGACCCAGGAGCGCATGCTCTCGGGTGGCGCCATCGGCACCGGCGTCGGCGTGGTCGGCACGGCGCTTACCGGCGGCTGCATCTGGTGCGGCGCCTTGATCGGCGGCGCGGTCGGCACCGGTGCGGGCTACATCTTGGACCAGACCGACAAGACCACGCGCTGAGCGGCCGAGCGCCGGCCGTCCTCTTCACCTCGATCCCCGCCAATGGGCCGCCCGAAAGGGCGGCCCATTTCGGTTGCGCTCGGAGGCTGGATTTCCGTTTGTAATTGTCGCCAAGTGCTCATCAGTAAACCAAACGCAATTCTAAATAATTAAATTTTAGTAAAAGTTTACCATGTTGCATCGCGCAAACTTCAGCGGGACTCTGGCAAGAGTTTCCCGAACGCTTAATTTATCATACCCCCCTAATTAATAATCTCTGCATAGCTCGTCTAAGGACCGTCGCGCAAGCAGACAGTTTCCCTTTCCTGGTTATGGATTCGTTACGCTTTTTATTGTGCTCGTGCTAACATACCTATGCGGAAGGGGGTGAAGGGCTTGACTACGAGCCACGAGGCGCGCCTCGACTCGATCGATACCCGTGCGCCCAAGGAGGCGCAGGGAGCGCTCGGCCTGCGTTCGGCATCGGGACCCTCGGCCGGTGCCGCGGGGGCGTTGTTGCTCTCGACCCTCCGCGCGGGCCCGCGCCTCAAGCGCGGCGCCCTCGCGCTGATCCTGGTGTCGCTCGCGATCTTCGGCGCCATCGTGCCCTTCGCCAGCGTGCCGCTCGCGCGCATCGACGCCTTCATCCCGTCCTACCAGTCGGCGCTCATCGTCGGCGACCTGGTCACCGCCATTCTGCTGTTCGGCCAATACGGCATCGTCCGCTCGCGCGCCCTTCTGGTCCTCGCGGCGGCTTATCTGTTCACCGCGGCCATGGCGGTCGCGCACATGCTGACCTTCCCGGGACTCTTTTCCGCGAGCGGCCTGTTGGGCGCCGGGCCCGACAGCACCGCCTGGCTCTACATGTTCTGGCACGCAGGCTTTCCCGCGCTCGTGATCGTCTACGCCTTCCTCAAGGACGACGCACCCGTCGGCGGCAGCCGATCGGAGGCGCGCGCCGTCGTGCTGACCGCGGCATTTGCCGCCCTCGCCGCCGCGGCCGCCTTCACCCTTCTCACCACCGCGGGCGCCACAGCGCTCCCGGCGATCATGACGGGCAACCGCAGCGGCGCGAGCATGGCGCTCGTGATCTATCCCGTGTGGGCGTTGTCCTTCGCAGCGCTCGCGGTGCTTTGGATGCGGCGCCCGCATTCGGTGCTCGATCTCTGGCTCATGGTCGTGGTGAGCGCGTGGATCTTCGAGATCGCGCTCAGCGCCGTCTACAATGGCGGGCGCTTCACGCTCGGCTACTACGCGGGCCGCATCTACGGTCTCGTGGCGGCGGGGCTGGTGCTGGGCGTGCTCCTGTTCGAGATCAGCGCGCTCTATGGTCGCCTCGCGCGCTCCTACCGGAGCGTGTCGACCTCGCTCGTCGAGCGCACCACCCATCTCGCCGAGACCAGTGCCCAATTCCGCGAGGCGCGCGACCGCATGGAGGCGGCCTTCAACGCCTCGCCCGCGGCCTTCATCGCCCTCGATCTCGAGGGCATCGTGCGGCTCTGGAACCCGGCGGCCCAAAGCCTGTTCGGCTGGAGTGCCGAGGAGGCGGTCGGGCGCTTCCATCCCGTGGTGCCCGAGTCCGAGCGCGCCAACTTCCAGGACTTCTTCGCGCGCGCGATCGCCGGCGAAAGGATCGTGGGCGGCCGCGGCACGCGCCAGACCAAGGACGGGCGGCGCATCGAGGTCACCTTCAACTCGGCGCCGCTTCACGACGAAGCGGGCCGCTTGAGCGGCGTGTTCTACGTCGTGACCGACATCACCGCCCAGCTCCAGACCGAGCGCCAGCTCCAGCAGGCGCAGAAGATGGAGGCGGTTGGTCAGCTCACCGGCGGCATCGCGCACGATTTCAACAATCTTCTCGGCATCGCGATCGGCAATCTCGACCTCATGGAGTCGCACCTGGAGGTGGGTTCCGAGGTGCACGATCTCGCCCAGTCCGCGATCGGCGCGTGCCTCCGGGGCGCCGAGCTCACGCGCCAGCTGCTCGCCTTCTCGCGCCGCCAGCCGCTCAATCCCGAGACCGTCGACGCCGCCGAGACGCTCGGCGCCCTGACGCGCCTCCTGAGCCGCACGCTCGGCGAGCACGTGACGCTGTCGCTCCGGGTCGAAGACGGCAACGAACTCGGCGCGCTCTGGCCGGTCGTGGTCGACCGCACCCAGCTCGAGACCTCGCTCCTCAACCTTGCGGTCAACGCGCGCGACGCGATGCCCCAGGGCGGCACGCTCACGATCGAGCTCTCGAACGCGCGCCTCGACCAGACCTACGCCGACCACAATCTCGAGGTGACGCCGGGCGACTACGTGCAGGTCGCGGTGAGCGACACCGGCAGCGGCATGGCGCCCGAGACGGTCGCGCGCGCCTTCGATCCGTTCTTCACCACCAAGGCGCCCGGGCGCGGCACCGGCCTCGGCCTCAGCATGGTCTACGGCTTCATCAAGCAGTCGGGCGGCCACATCAAGATCTACAGCGAGCTCGGCCGCGGCACCACGATCAAGCTCTGGCTGCCGCGGGCGAAAAGCGCGGGCGCGAACCTCGCCGAGCGCGCGCGGCGCGACGGCGAGCCCATGCCGCGCGGCAGCGAGACCGTGCTCGTGGTCGAGGACAATGTCGACATCCGCAAGGTGGCGCTGCGCCAGCTGGGCGAGCTCGGCTACCGCACGCTCGAGGCGGGCGACGCGGCCGAGGCGCTCGTCGTCCTCGGCAACGGCGCGCGCATCGACCTCCTCTTCACAGACATCGTCATGCCGGGCGGGAAGGACGGGCGCGCGCTCGCCCGCGCGGCAACCGACTTGAAGCCGGGCCTCAAGGTGCTGTTCACCTCCGGCTTCACGCGCGCGGGCGCCGACGGCAACGGCAACGGCACCGAGCCTCTCTCGGCGCCGCTCCTGAGCAAGCCCTATCGAAAGCAGCAGCTGGCGCACAAGCTGCGCGAGATTCTGGACGGTTAGCGGGGATACGACCATGGCAGACCTGAGACTCCTGGTGATCGACGACGAAGTCGAGTTCGCGACCTTCGTCGGCCGCGTCGCCACCGATTGCGGCTACGTCACCGCGGTCGCGAGCAATCCCGAGGAATTCCGCGCGCGGCTCGCCGCGATCCAGCCGGACGTCATCGTGATGGACCTCCAGATGCCGCGCGTCGACGGCGTCGAGCTCCTGCGCGAGCTCGCGCAGGGCTCGGTCGGCGCCAAGATCATCCTCGCGAGCGGCGTCGACAGCCGCGTGCTCGACACGGCGAAGCAGCTCGGCATCGGCGCCGGGCTCGACGTCATGGCGACCGTCTTGAAGCCGGTGCGCGCGGCCGAGCTCAGGCGCCTCCTCGACTCGGTCAAGGGGCAGAACGCGCCGATCACCCCGGCCGACATCTCGCGCGCGGTCGAGAGCGGCGAGTTCGCGCTCCATTATCAGCCGCGGCTCGACGCGCAAAGCGGCAAGCTCACCTCCGCCGAGGCGCTCATCCGCTGGTGGCACCCGTCCAAGGGCCAGCTCATGCCGGGCCACTTCCTCGCCGTGAGCGAGGGCAGCACGGTGATCGACCAGCTCACCGCCTGGGTGCTCGACGCCGCGATCAAGCAAGCGGGCATCTGGCGCAAGGGCGGCATGCCGCTCTCGATCTCGGTCAACGTCTCGGCGCGCAACCTGAGCGATCTCGGCCTGCCCGACCGCATCATGGATCTGTGCCGCACCTACGGGCTCCCGCCCGACCAGCTCACGATCGAGCTCACCGAGACCGCGACCATGAAGGACGCGGGCAAGATCATGGACATCCTGACCCGCATGCGCCTCAAGGGCTTCGGGCTCGCGATCGACGATTTCGGCACCGGCTACTCGTCGCTCGTGCAGCTCCGGCGCCTGCCCTTCACCGAGCTCAAGATCGACAAGTCGTTCGTGATCGACATGCTGACGTCGAAGGACAGCGCGCTGATCGTGAAGACGATCATCGACATGGCGCGCAATCTCGGCCTGGCACCGGTGGCCGAGGGGGTGGAAAGCCAGGTCGCGGCCGAGCGGCTGGTCGCGGAGGGCTGCAACCTGCTCCAGGGCTACTGGATCAGCCGGCCGCTGCCGACCGACAAATTCGAGGCGGTGTTCAAGACCTACACGCTCCCGGCTGGCTTGCAGCGGCCCGAGAAGCTCAAGACGGATCAAAGAACCGGGCCGAAGGTGGCGTGAGGCGAAGCGGCGCAGGCCTCAGGCCTGCCGCTCCCATTTCCCGCGCGCGTCCTGCTGCCAGTAGGACACGTCGTGGCCCTGCTCCCGGTAGTGCTTCCAGCGCGCGCGCGCGGCCGCGACCGCACTCTCGTCGTTGCCGTCGAGGAGCTCGAGGCAGCGCTCGTAGGCGCCGATCGCGTCCGAGTGCGCGCCATCCGCGAGGATGAGGACCTCGGCGCGGTTCGGGTTCTCGTCCTTGGCCGTGAGCCAGACGGGCTGGAGCTCGGCCGCGCCGTCGCGCGCACTGCCATGGGGGAGGAAGCCGCGCTCGTCGTAGGTCCAGAGGTACGTGTTCATCGCCTCGACCCGCTCGTCCGAGCCGAGCAGCACGACCGCGCGCTTCTTCGCCGCGAGCACCTTCTCGAGCAACGCGGGCAGCGCATCCTCGAGGCGCTGGCGCTGGAGGTGATAGAACCAGATCTCGCTCACCCTCGACGCTCCCCGCCGCGGCCGCGCGCCGCTATTTGCTCTCGTAATATCGCGCGACCAGGCCGTCGAGCAGGCGCACGCCGAACGCGGTGCCGCCCTTGGGCACGGTCGGCTTGTCCTTCGACGACCAGGTGACGCCCGCGATGTCGAGATGCGCCCAAGGTACGTCGTTGACGAAGCGCTGCAGGAGCTGTGCCGCCGTGATCGCCCCGCCCCAGCGGTCGCCCACGTTCTTCATGTCGGCCGCGTCCGAGCGGATGATCTTGTCGTATTCCTCGCCGAGCGGCATGCGCCATACCTTCTCGCCGATGGACTGGCCGCTCGCGATCAGGCGCTCGGCGAGCTCGTCGTTGTTCGAGAAGAGGCCGGCATATTCCATGCCGAGGGCGACGATGATCGCGCCCGTAAGCGTCGCGAGATCGATCATGAAGCGCGGCTTGAAGCGCTTCTGGGTGTACCAGAGCGCGTCCGCGAGCACGAGCCGGCCCTCGGCGTCGGTGTTGATCACCTCGATGGTCTGGCCCGACAGGGTCGTGACGATGTCGCCCGGACGCTGGGCGTTGCCGTCGGGCATGTTCTCGACCAGCCCGCCGATGCCGACCGCGTTGACCTTCGCCTTGCGTCCCGCAAGCGCCTTCATGAGCCCCATGACGACGCCGGCACCGCCCATGTCCCACTTCATGTCTTCCATGTTGGCGGCGGGCTTGATCGAGATGCCGCCGGTGTCGAAGGTGACGCCCTTGCCGACGAAGGCGAGCGGGCGCTTGTCCTTGGCGCCGGGATCGCCGTGCCATTGCATGATCGCAAGGCGCGGCGGCTTGGCACTCCCCTGGCCGACGCCGAGCAAGGCCCCCATGCCGAGCTTCGCCATCTGCTTTTCGTCGAGCACCTCGACCTCGACGCCGAGCTTGGCGAGCGTGCGCGCCTGGGCCGCGAGGCTTTCGGGATAGATCACGTTGGCGGGCTCGGAGACGAGATCGCGCGTGAAGAACACGCCGTCCGCGATGCGGTCGAGAGGCTCGAACGCGGCACGCGCCTTGGCATGCCCCGCCACCAGCACGCGGAGACGCTTCAGGCTCGGCTTGTCCTCGGGCTTTTCCTTGGTGCGGTACTTGTCGAAGCGGTAGGAGCGGAGACGCGCGCCGTAGGCGAGATGGGCCGCGAAATGCGCGGGCTCGAGCTTCATGCCCGCGAGCGCATCGGCGGCGACGGCCCCCTCGGTCGAGCCCGAGCCCGCGAGCTGGGCCTGGATGGTGCCGCCCAGCGCCTGGGCCGCCGTTTCGTCGAGCTCGGCCGGCTTCCCCACGCCGAGCAGCAAAATACGATCGAAATCCACGCGCGCGGGGGCGACGATCTCGGCGACCTGGCTCTTCTTGCCCTTGAAGCGGCCGAGCCCGAGGGCGCGCGTGAGCGCCCCGCGCGTCGCCTTGTCGAGGGACAGAGCGCTCGGCGAAAGCTTGCCGCCTTCGGCCACGAGCACTGCAACCGCTCCCTTTTTCGGAAGCTTCAAATCGCCGAATTGAATGTCCATCGCGTCCTCGTCGATGCTCGAGCGAACCTTCCGCCCGAA
>DATJLQ010000165.1:0-5360 GCA_035509415.1 Alphaproteobacteria bacterium | reverse complement strand
CCGCCCCCAAGTCCGCCCCCAAGCCCGCGCCCAAGCGCGCATTGGCGCCGGGGACCAAATCCCGCGCGCGCAAGGAGTAGCCCATGGCAGCCGGCGACCTCACCAGCCTCGACAACGTCAAGGCCTGGCTCGCGATCCCGTCCAACCAGACGACCGACGACACGTTGCTCACGCGTCTCATCACGGCCGCGAGCGGCTACATCCAAACGTGGCTCGGCCGCACGTTGGCGCTCGCTTCCTATACCGAGACGCGCGACGGCACCGGCGGAAGGCGCCTGGCCTTTCTCGAGACGCCGGCCCAGTCGGTCGCGAGCGTCATGGTCGACGGCATCGCCGTGCCGGCTTCGCCCGGGCCGCCGGCGCCCGGCTATGTGTTCGACGCGTCGTTCCTGACGCTGATCGGCTATCGCTTCGCGCGCGGGCCCGCGAACGTGCTCCTGTCCTACCAGGCGGGCTACGCTTCGACCCCGGCCGAAGTCGAGCAGGCCTGCATCGAGCTCGTAAGCTTGCGTTATCGCGAGCGCGACCGCATCGGCCAGGTCTCGAAGGGGCTCGCCGGCGAGACCGTCACCTTCGCGCAGAAGGACATGTCGGACGACATCCGCACCATCCTTTCCGCCTATCAGCGGGTGACCTCGTCATGATCGCGGGCTCCGTCAATGCGAACGCGCTCCTCGCGCGCCTCGCGGCACTTCCGGCGAAGCTCGACGGGGGACTCGCCCCCAGCCTCGCGGATTTCGCGGACCGACTGCAGTCGCTCGTGACCGGCGATTACCTTTCCGGCGGCGTGCTGCAAAGCCGGACCGGGACCTTGGCCGCGAGCGTGGGAATCGCGGACGCGAGCGACGCGTCCGGGCCGCGCATGGCCCTCGTCGCGACCGCACCCTATGCCGCGTTCCAGGAATACGGCTTCAGCGGCACCGAGAGCGTTGCCGCGCATTTGCGCACCATCGTCGAGGCGTTCGGGAAGCCCATCCGCGCGGGCGCCCGCGAGGTCACGGTGAACGCTTACACGCGCCGCGTCGATTATCCGCCCCATTCATTCATGGGCGCCGCCCTCGACGCGATGGAGGACGATTTCACCGACACCATCGCCGATGCCACGAGCGACGCGCTCGAAGGAGGCTCGTCATGAGTCGCGAGACGATCTACGCCGCGTTGTTCGCGCTGGTCTCGAGCCTCCCGGGCGTCGCCTTCGCGTCGCGCCGCCTGAAGCATTGGAGCGACGTAGCCCCTGCGCTCCAGCCCGCGCTGTTCATGGTTCAGAAGCGCGAGCAGCCCAAGGAGGCGCGCGGCCTTCCGACCCATTGGACCTTCACGGTCGATCTTTATCTTTACGCCAACAGCGGCGCCGACCCGAACGCGATCCCCGCCCAGGCGTTGAATGCGCTGATCGACGCGCTCGAAGCGGCACTCGCCCCCGATCCCGTGAGCGGCGTCCAAACCCTCGGCGGCCTCGTCACCCACGCCTGGCTCGATCCCTCGGGCATCGAGACCGACGAGGGCGTGCTCGGCGACCAAGCGGTCGCGATCGTCCCGGTCCAGATCCTGACCTGAGGGCCCGGATCCCGACCCAAGCGGCGCGCGCCGCCCAACCTTCAACCGCCGCCCAACCTTCAACCCAGGAGAAGTCCATGTCCCAGTACGCCTTCGGCTCGGGCACGCTGTTCGGCGTGCGCACCGACATCACCTATCCCACGCCGGTCCAATTCGGCGCGATCAGCGACATCTCGGTCGAGATCGACTTCACCTTGAAGCAGCTCTATGGCCAGAGCCAGTTCCCGCTCGCGGTCGCGCGCTCGAACGCCAAGGTCACCGGCAAGGCCAAGTTCGCCAAGATCAACGGCGCCACTTTCAACAACTTGTTCTTCGGCCAGACCCTCGCGGCCGGGCAGAAGGTGACCTCGCTCAACGAGGCGGGCACGGTGCCGGCCAGCACGCCCTATACCGTGACAGTCGCGAACGCGAGCGCCTTCGTCGACGATCTCGGCGTGCTCTACCAGACGACCGGGCTTCCCCTCGCGCGCGTCCAGACCGTATCCGCCGCGGGGCAATACAGCGTTGCCGCCGGCGTCTACAGCTTCTATTCGGGCGACGCGAGTGCCGGCGTGCAGCTGAGCTACACCTACACGATCGCCGGCAGCGGCACCAAGATGACCGTCGCGAACCAGCTCGCGGGCTCGGCGCCCGTGTTCAAGGCGGTGCTCTACGAGACCTTCCAGGGCAAGACGCTGCAGCTCGAGCTGCTTCAATGCGTCTCGACCAAGCTCTCCTTCCCGACCAAGCAGGAGGACTACGTCACGAGCGAGCTCGACTTCTCGGCCTTCGCCGACGGCTTCGGCAACGTCATGAACCTCTCGTTCGCGGAGTAGGCGATGGCGGGCGAGAAAGAGGACGCCGCCGCGCGCGCCGAACCGCCCTATGACGGCGTCCCGGTGCGCCTCGGAACGCGCGAGTGGATCGTGCCCGCGCTCAATCTGCGCCAGCTCCGGCGCTTGGCGCCCAAATTCGCGCTCTTGGGCTCGGTGGGCGCGGGCATGGGCGAGGAGCAGATCGACGCGTTGGTCGAGATCGCGCACGCGGCCCTCGGGCGCAACTATCCGACGCTCACCGAGGATCAGGTCGCCGAGCTCATCGACCTCGCGAACGCCGGCACGCTGGTGAAGGCGATCGTCGGCGTCTCGGGCTTGACCCAAGGGCCGCGCGCGGGCAGGGACCGCGCCGGGCCGGGAGACGGCACCGTGGGGGAAGCGTCGGCGGGGCGCGCGCCGGCCGCAATCCCGCCCGCGACCCCGCCCACGACCCAAACGCCGACTCCGGCGTCGACTCCGGCGTCCGATTCATTCCCGGCGTCGGCGCCGTCGGCGTCGACCCCGGACCAGACCTCGGCGACGGGATCGACTGGGACCGCATGATCGCCGAGCTCTGCCTCGCGACCGGCTGGACCTGGCGCGAGGTCGAGTCGGAGATGACGCTGCCGCGCCTCGAGGCGATCGGGCGCGCTTGGCGCCGCCATCCGCCCGCGAGCCGGCTGCTCGCCGCCTATTTCGGCTATCAGGCGCCGGGTGGCGCAAGCCCGCCCCCCGCGCGCGGCGATCTCGCCGAGCTCGTGGCGCTCGCGGGCGGGATCGGGGGCGGCATCCGCGGCGGCAAGGGGTGAGGGGCGTTCGCTTTGCGCCCCCGCGAATCTCGTATATAGAGACAAATCGATGACAAGGGCGGCGGGAGCGGGCGTGAAGAGAGTGCGCGGGCGTTTGCGATCCAGGCTAGGCGCGATGGCGGCGCTCGGCGCATTGCTGCTGCTTGGCGGCTGCCTCTATCATCGCACCGACGCCGAGCTCAAGGAGGACGCGGCCGCGCGTCTCGACGTCGGCAAGCTCTTTTGGGTCGCGCCACCGCACCACATGGCCGTGTGCCGCGGCGAGGCGCATCTCCTCGACCAGGGCGACGATTGCGACTTCGTGGGCGGCGGGCCGTTCCGGGTCGTCGGCGTCGACGAGGACACGGACGGCCGCGTCTATTACCGCATCGAGTTCCCGGGCGCCGTCGCGGGCTACGTGCCCTACATCGAGAATGATTTCTTCCGCCCGAGCGGGCCCAACGAGATCGACGTGCTGCAGTCCGACGCGCCGTCGGTCAAGGGGGCGAAGCCGCCGGTGCCGTGCAACGACGGCAAGGATTGCGATGCGAAATGGGCACGCGCGCGCGCCTGGATCGAATACGCGTCCCATTTCCCGCTGGTCTCGAACAGTGCGACGCTGCTCGCGACCTCGGGACCGGTCTACAATTCGCGCTATCCCGCCTTCATCGCCCAACGCATCCGGGGCAATGCGGGCCTGTCGTGGATCTTCTTCGACAGCCACTGCGCGGTGAATTGGAATTGCGCGCCGACCCTCGACGCGCTGACCGCGAGCTTCGCGCGCTTCGTGGGCGGCGGCTGAGGGCGCGGGCGCCGCGGCACCGGGGATGGGCTTGCCGCCCGCGCCATTTCGGGTATAATCCGCGGCCTAAACAACCCACGCGAGCGCCCCATGCGTCTCGGCCCGGCCCTGCTCCTCGGTTTCTTGGCGTTCGTGCTGGCGGCTTGTTACCGGCAGAGCGAGGCCCAGAAGCTCCAAATGGACGAAGCCGCGGTCGCGCTCGACAAGCGGTATTGGATCGCACCGCCCCATCACGTCGAGCTTTGTCCCGGTCTGGGCAGCATCCTGAGCGGCCCATGCCTCTATATCGGCGGCGGCCCGTTCGTGGTCGACAACGTGATCCAGAACAAGCTTGGCTGGACCTACTACCACGTGAAGTTCGACGACGGCCATGCCGGCTTCATCGCCTATGTGGAGCGAACCTATTTCACCACCCACGGCGTCGCGGGAACGAATCTTTATCCGGCCGGCGACGGTCCGGAGCGGCAAGCCGTGCGCCAAGCCGAATGCACGAACGAGCTCGACTGCGAGGTGAAGTGGGGGCGCGCGCTGCAATGGGTGCGGGAAACCTCGCCGTTCCGGCTGCGCTATGAATCGCGCAATTTGATCCAGACGTCGGGCCCCGAGCGGGGTAACGCGGCGGTCGCCTTCACCGTGACGCGCATGCCGGAGGTGAACGGCACGACCGGCATCGAATTCTCGGCGCATTGCGGCTACGACGTCGGGTGCGCGCCGCCGCTCGTGAGCCTGAAGGCGAATTTCGTGCGCTATGTGATGGGCGACTGAGTCGGCCGGCGCGACCCGGGCGCGACCCGGGCGCGAGCTGGGCGCGACCTGGCCGCGGTCGGGCGGGCGGCTGCGTTTCGGCCGTTCGGGGCCCGTCTAGTTCACCGAGTATGAGGGCGGCCTTCGGGCCGCCCTTTCGTTTTGGGAGAAGTCCATGGCCAACGACCTCACCGTCACGTTCGGCGTCGATCTCTCGGGCCTCGCCGACGGGCTCGACCAGGCGCGCGATCAGATCGCCCAGGCGACCGACGCCATGAATTCGAGCTTCGAGGACGCGTCGGCGTCGAGCGGGCAGGCGCTGAACGGCCTCTTCAACGGCATCGGCGCGAGCGTCAACGCGGCGAGCCAAAGCTTCGACGGGCTCACCGATTCCGCGCAGGAGCAAGCAACCGCCCAGGACGGTGTCGATGCAGGCATGCTCGCGAGCCGCATGAGCATGTATCAGCAGCTTTCCGCGGCCGACGACACATTCAACGCCCATGTGCGCCAAAATTCGGACGAGACGACGGGCTGGCTGGGCCTGGATTGGACCAAGCTCGGGAACGATCTCCGAAATTCGTTCAGCCGGTCGCTCGCGAGCATGATCGTGAGCGGCACGAGCTTCCAGAAGGCGCTGCAGCAAATCGGTCAATCCGTCCTGAGCGACTTCATCAA
>DATJLQ010000164.1:0-2295 GCA_035509415.1 Alphaproteobacteria bacterium | reverse complement strand
CCGACGGGGCCGCTCGCTTGACACCCCTGGCATCGATGGTCTAGCAACAGGCTTCCCAAGAGGGCCCGTAGCTCAGTCTGGTTAGAGCGCTCGGCTGATAACCGGGAGGTCGGTAGTTCGAGTCTACCCGGGCCCACCATTCCAAATCAGAGGGTTGGCGCCAGGCCGCGGAAGGCCCGTTCCGAGGCCGCGCCGCCGGCGCCGAATCTCCGGCGATAACGACCAATTCCCCCATCGCGCGCCGACGCGCCACCGGCCGGCGAGCGTCCGCGCGAAGTTGCGCCCGCCTACATCGCCTGGGCGAAGCTTTCGGCGCGCGCGAGGCGCCACGCCTCCTTGAAGCGCGGATCGTCGGTGCCGGCGAGTATCTCGCCCTCGCCCACGAAGCGGTAGAGCTGGGCGAAGGTCTCGACCCGGTCGACCGAGACGCGCTTCGAGAAATGGCAGGGCTTGAGCTCGTCGGGATGCTCGAGCCCGGCGGCGGCCACCACCTCGCCCAACGCCATCACGGTCGAGCGGTGGAAATGGAACACGCGCTCGGCCTTGTCCGGCACCACGAGGGCGCGTTGGCGCACTTGATCCTGGGTCGCGACCCCGGTCGGGCAGCGGTCGGTGTGGCAGCTCTGGGACTGGATGCAGCCGAGAGCGAACATGAATCCGCGCGCGGAATTGCACCAGTCGGCCCCGAGCGCCATGATGCGCGCCATGTCGAACGCGGAGGTGATCTTGCCGCTCGCGCCGAGCTTGATGCGCGCGCGGATGCCGAGCCCGACGAGCGCGTTTTGCACGATCATGAGCCCGTCGCGCAGCGGCACGCCGATATGGTCGACGAACTCGAGCGGCGCCGCGCCCGTGCCGCCCTCCGAGCCGTCGACCACGATGAAGTCGGGATAGATGCCGGTCGCGAGCATCGCCTTGCAGATGCCGAGGAACTCCCAGGTGTGGCCGATGCAAAGCTTGAAGCCGACCGGCTTCCCGCCGCACAGCTCGCGCAATTGCGCGATGAAATGCATCATCTCGATGGGCGTCGAGAAGGCGGGGTGGCAGGCGGGCGAGATGCAATCGACGCCCTCGGGCACGCCGCGCGCGGCGGCGATCTCGGCCGAGACCTTGGGGCCCGGCAACACGCCGCCATGTCCCGGCTTGGCGCCCTGGGAGAGCTTGATCTCGACCATCTTGACCTGATCGTCCGCCGCCTGCTCGGCGAAGCGCTCGGGCGAGAAGCTGCCGTCCGGATGGCGACAGCCGAAATAGCCGCTGCCAAGCTCCCAGATGATGTCGCCGCCGTTCTCGCGATGATAGCGGCTCAAGCTCCCCTCGCCGGTGTCGTGGGCGAAGCCGCCGAGGCGCGCCCCTTTGTTGAGGGCGCGGATCGCGTTGGCGCTCAAGGCGCCGAAGCTCATGGCCGAGATGTTGAGCACCGAGGAGGAATATGGCTTGGCGCAATCGGGCCCGCCGATCGTGATGCGTTGCGGCTCGTCCGCGGGCTTTCGCGGCGAGAGCGAATGGTTGAGCCACTCGTAGGCGGTGGCGTTGACGTCGAGCTGGGTCCCGAACGGACGCTTGTCGAGCTGGCCCTTGGCGCGCTGGTAGACGATCGAGCGCTTGGTGCGGCTGAAGGGCGTTCCGTCCGTGTCGCTCTCGATGAAATACTGCCGCATCTCGGGCCGGATATCCTCGAGCAGGAAGCGGATATGGGCCGCGATCGGATAGGAGCGCAGGATCGAGTGGCGCTTCTGGAAGAAATCGTGGGTGCCGAGGATCGCGAAGGCGAGCGCTGCCAGCGCGAACGGCCACCAATAGACCGACTGGAACGACGCCAAGGCGACGAATACGACGCTGCCGAGGACGGCCGCCGTGTAGCAGATGTAACGCCGCGTGAAGGGGAGGAAGATTGGGCTCATGGGATGACCCTCTAAGCGCCCGTTGGCGGGCGTCGCGTTGCGCGCGCGACCATATCACGGCGCCGCCGCTGGCGGGTATTCACAGGCCCTTGAGCGGCGGCGGCTCGCGCCTCGGCGGTTCCATGAATTTTTTGCGACGCCGGATGGCGCCGGGGCGCCCTTCACCTCGCTCCCCGGCCGGTGCTAGGCTGCCGCGCGGGCCGCGACCGGCCCGGAACCGGCCGCACGCACGGACGGGCCTCCAACAACACGGGAGCGAAACATGTCCGAGGGCGGATCGAAGAAGCGTCTCCGGAGCCAATCCTGGTTCGACGACCCGCACAATCCGGGCATGACGGCACTCTATCTCGAGCGCTACCTCAATTTCGGCATCACGCCGGGCGAGCTGCGC
>DATJLQ010000163.1:0-1392 GCA_035509415.1 Alphaproteobacteria bacterium | reverse complement strand
GTGATCGCGATGTTCGAGACGCTGCCGCAGCTCCTGGACCAGGGCATGAGCGTGCTGCTCGCCGAGCAGAGCCTCACCTTCGGCATGTCGGTCGCGCGCCGCGTCTACATCATCCGCGACGGGCGCATCGTGCTCTCGGGCGCGCCCGCCGAGCTCGCCAAGGACGCGAGCGTGGTCCAGGCCTATCTCGGCCATTGAGCGCGCCGTCGTCCCGCCCGTCGTCCCGCCCGCCGTCCCGCGCGCCGACCTTCAGAACTGGTAGCGCCGCAAGCCGCCATCGACCGGGATCACGGTTCCGGTGATGTAGCGCGCGAGCGGGGAGGCGAGGAAGGTCGCGAGCACGGCGAGATCGTCGGGCTGGCCGTATTCGCCGACCGGGATCTCGGCCGCGGCGTGGCGTTTCCGCTCCTCCTCGGGATAGAGACGCAGGATCTGCTCGCTGATGATGCGGCCGGGGGCGATCGAGTTGACCGTGATGCCGTGCTTTCCCACCTCGCGCGAAAGGCCCTTGGCCCAGGAATGAATCCCCGCCTTGGCGGCGAAGGCGGCGTTGATGCGGTCGGGCTCGGACTTCCCGGTGATGCAGATGACGCGCCCCCAGCGGCCCGCGACCATCTGGGGCAGGAGCGCGGTCGTGAGCTGGCGCGGCCGGTGGAAATTGAGCGTGAGCGCCTCGTCCCAGCGCTGCTCCTCGGCATCGACCGGGAGCGGGCGGCTGCCGCCCGCGTTGTTGACCAGGATCTCGACCTTGCCGAGGGCGGCGAGGGCCGCGTCGGCGATGCGCTTTGCCGCGTCGGGCGCCATCATGTCCTGGAGGATGATCGCGGGCTTTGTCCCGCCGGCGGCCGAGATCTCGGACGCGAGCTCCTCAAGGAGTGCCCCGCGCCGCGCCATGATCGCGAGCTTGACCCCCTCGCGCGCGAGCCGTGCCGCGATGGCGCGGCCGATCCCCACGCTCGCACCCGTGACGAGCGCGCGCTTCCCTTCGAGCTCTAAATCCATACGCTGGGTTCCTCCCCGTTATGGGCAGGACCCTAGAGCATTTTTCCGGGGGATTGAAAGCCCCAAACCGCCGCTACCGCGGGGCGGGGCCATGACCCAACGGAGTCCCGCTCGCGCGGGGAGGACGGGATGAATGCGCGGCTTCGCCTATTGGCTCAGGCCTTGCCGTCGAGGCTCACCGACTGGCTCGCCTGCACCGAGGGGAGGGCGATCGGGGACACGGCCGGGCCGGGCTGGGGCAGCGACGGTGCGGCGACGCCGGCCGGAACCGCGAGCGTGCGCGGCGCGCGGCTCCAGGCGAGGCTCGGCATGGCGCTCGCGAAGGACGCGATCAGGCTCGCGCCATAGGGGAGCGACATGGCGACCAGCATCGCGACCCAGGTGAGCGCG
>DATJLQ010000162.1:0-26564 GCA_035509415.1 Alphaproteobacteria bacterium | reverse complement strand
AGCTCGACGAGCCGCTGCTCCTGGCCCGAGCTCTCGCCCTTGCGCCACAGCTTCGCGCGGCTGCGCGACCAGTAGGTGACCTTGCCCGAGCGCAGGCTCTCCTCGACCGCGGCGCGGCTCATCCAGGCGAGCATCAGCACTTCGCCGGTGTCGAACTGCTGCGCGATCGCGGGGACAAGGCCCTGGCGGTCGAACTTGATGCGCTCGAGGGCGAGCGCCACCGGATCGTTCGCGACCGCGCGTGCGCGCGCGGCAATGCTCGCCACGCGACGCGGGCTCGCCTTCGCGCGCTTACGCGGTCTCGCCGGCGATTTCGGACGCGATTTCCTGCGGGCCACTTTCTCCTCACTGGGCCTGGGCGAGGGCGGCGAAGCCGCGCTCGAGATCGGCGATCAGATCCTCGGGATCCTCGAGCCCGACATGCAGCCGCAACCAGGGACCCGGGGCCTCGAACTTGGTGGCCGTGCGGATCGCCTCGGGATGGGGTGCCGTGATCAGGCTGTCGAAGCCGCCCCAACTATAGCCAAGGCCGAACAAGTCAAGCGCGTCGATGAGCGCGTCGACCGCGACTTTGGGGCAGGGCTTGAGGGCGAGCGCGAACAGTCCCGAAGCACCCGTGAAATCGCGGCGCCAAAGCGCATAGCCGGGATCCTGCGGCAGCGCCGGGTGCACGACGCGCGCGACCTCGGGCCGCTCTTGAAGCCAGCGCGCGAGCCTGAGGCCGTTCTCCTGGTGCTGCTTCAGGCGCACCGCGAGGGTGCGTAGGCCGCGGAGGCCGAGATAGCAATCGTCCGGGCTCGCGCACAGGCCGAGCTCGGCCGCCGTGGTCTTGACCCGGCGCCAAAGCGTCTCGTCGGCGGCGGTGATCGCCCCCAGCATGGCGTCGGAATGGCCTACGATGTATTTGGTCGCGGCCTGGACCGAGAGATCGACGCCGTGGGCGAAAGGCTGGAAATAAAGTCCGCCGCTCCAGGAATTGTCGAACATCACGAGGGCACCCCGCGCATGCGCGGCGCGCGCGATCGCCGGCACGTCCTGCACCTCGAAGGTGAGGGAGCCGGGCGATTCCGTGTAGACCAGCACCGTGTTCGGGCGCATGAGCGCTGCGATGCCTTCGCCGATCAGGGGATCGTAGAAGCTCGTCTCGACGCCGAGGCGCGCAAGCGCACCGGTGCAGAACGCGCGCATCGGCCCGTAGCAATTGTCCGAGACCAGGATGTGGTCGCCCGATTTCGCGACCGAGAGCACGCACGTCGTGAGCGCGTTCAAGCCCGAGCAGAGTGCCACCGTGCGCGCGCCGCCCTCGAGTGCTGCGACCGCGTCCTCGAAGGCGAAGGTGGTGGGAGTTCCGAGGCGGCCATATTGGACGCCCTCGAACCTGTTCTTGCGCGCCTCGTCATGGGCCTTGACCGTGGGATAGACGATGGTCGAGGCGTGATAGACCGGCGGGTTGATCGCACCCGCATTCGCCGCGGGGTCGCGTCCCGCGATGGTGATCTCGGTCTCTTTCCGGAATTTGCCGGAGCCGCTCGAGCGTCGGGTCATGAGCCATTGTGGCACCCGGCCCGCGCCAGCGCCAAGAGGGTTATATCGGAACGGGAATGACGCCCGGTCTTAAGCAGCCCGCGGCTCTCGACGGCCGGCGGCGCCGATCGCAAGCGCTCAGGCGTCGAATGTCAGGCGTCGGGTCTCAGGCGTTGACCCGGGGTGCGGACGCGGGACCGGTCTCGATCGGAAGATCGTCGCGCGCGCCCCATTCGGTCCAGGAGCCGTCATACACCGCCGCACTCCGGTTGCCGAGAAGGAAGAGGGCGAGTGCGACGAGCGACGCGGTGATGCCCGAGCCGCAGCTGGTCACGATCGGCTTGTGGATGTCGATGCCGGCCTCGTCGAACGCGCGCGCGAGCGCGTCGGCCGACTTCATCGTGCCGGTCGCGGGATCGATCAGCCGGTCCGACGGGAGATTGTAGCTCCCCGGAATGTGCCCGGCGCGCAATCCGGTGCGCGGCTCGGGCTCGACGCCGGCGAAGCGGCCGGAAGAGCGCGCGTCGATCACCTGCTCGTGCGCCGCTTTCAGATTGTGGGCGATCTGGTCGAGGTCGCGCACCAGCGCGTGATTGTAGCGCGACGTGAAGCGGCGCTCGCGCGGCAACGCCGGGAAGCTCTCGACCGGCCGGCCCTCGGCGCGCCATTTCTTGAAGCCGCCGTCGAGCACGGCCACGTCGTCATGGCCGAACACGCGGAAGGTCCACCAGACGCGCGCGGCGCTGGCCATCCAGCCCTGGTCGTAAACGACGATGCGGCTGCCGTCGCCGAGCCCGAGCTTGCGCACGTGCGTGGCGAACTCCTGTCCCGAGGGCAGCATGTGGGGAAGCGCGGTCGCGCTGTCGCACACGCGGTCGATATCGAACAGCACGGCGCCGGGAATGTGCGCGGCCTCGTAGTCCGCGCGCACGTCGCGCTTCAAAGCGGGGAGGTGCCATGACGCGTCGACGACGCGCACGTCCGGCGCAGACAAATGCTGCGCCAGCCATTCGGTGCTTACCAAAGCGCCTTTGTTGGCGAAGTCCATTCGCATTCCCCCGTAAATACTTACAATACCTTACGGCCTTACGCAATCCTAACCATTAAGCGAGCCACGCCGGCACGGGAAGGTCCTTGGAACGCAGGAATTCCGGGTTGAATAGCTTACTCTGATATCGGGTCCCGAAATCGCACAAAATCGTTACAATTGTATGATTCGGACCCAGTTCCCGGGCCAGCCGGATGGCCCCCGCGACATTGATCCCGGACGAGCCGCCCACGCACAGGCCCTCCTCCTTGAGGAGGTCGAAAATGAGCGGCAGCGCCTCCCGGTCCGGCACCTGGCAGGGGAAGTCGATGGGCGCCCCCTCGATGTTCTTGGTGACCCGGCCCTGGCCGATCCCCTCGGTGATCGAGCTGCCCTCGACGTGGATGCGGCCGTTCTTGAACCAGTCGTAATTGGTCGAGCCCATGGGGTCGACGAGGCCGGTCACGATCTTGGGATTGCGCTCCTTGAGGAACGCGGTGACGCCCCACAAGGTTCCACCGGTCCCGGCGGTGCAGATGAAGCCGTCGAGCTTGCCGTCGGTCTGCTCCCAGATTTCGGGGCCGGTGGTGGCGAAATGGCCGCGCCGGTTGGCGAGATTGTCGAACTGGTTGGCCCAGATCGCCCCGTTGGGCTCGCTCGCGGCGAGCTCTTTGGCCTTGCGCTCCGAGACGTGGACGTAATTGTTCGGGTCCTTGTAAGGCACCGCCGGGACCAGGATCAGCTCGGCGCCGATGAGGCGCAGCATGTCCTTCTTCTCCTGGCTCTGGGTCTCGGGCATGACGATCACGGTGCGGTAGCCGCGCGCGTTGCCGACGAGAGCCAGGCCGATGCCCGTATTGCCCGCGGTCCCCTCGACGATCGCGCCGCCGGGCCTGAGCGCGCCGGACTTCTCGGCGTCCTCGACGATCGCAAGCGCCGCCCGGTCCTTGACCGAGCCGCCCGGGTTGAGGAATTCCGCCTTGGCCAGGATGGTGCAGCCGGTCAGCTCCGACGCGCGCCGGAGCTTGATCAGGGGCGTATTGCCGATCGTGCCAATGAAGCCGTCTCTGAACTGCATGGAATCCCGCAACGACGCGAATGGAGCGTTCATGGCATTGCCGAACTGGCGCCTCGGGCACAGTAGCCGCGGTCACGCGGCGGATTCAAGCCGCGGGATCGGGGCGGGACGGGTCTTTGCCTGAGATAATTCGGCCCGCCGCGAAAGAAAACCCGGTGCGGGGCCGTCGTTCTCCGGTCTCGGTCGCCCGGCACCACGAGCCCCAGGCTCCTCAAGCCGTGCAACCCATATTAGACTTGAGCGGTGCCGCCGTCGCGGCACCCGCGGAGCTCGAGCCATGACCACGCGCGACCTCGGCCTTTGGCGCCACGATCATCTCTTCCTGGGCAGCGCCCACAAGCGCAACGAGCGCCGCGCCTGGGCGGTCATGGGCTTGACCCTCGTCATGATGGCGGTCGAGCTTGCCGCGGGCTCGGTCTTCCATTCCATGGCCCTTATCGCCGACGGTTGGCACATGGCGACCCATGTGGGGGCACTCGGAACCACGGCCGCGGCCTATGCTTACGCGCGGCGCCATGCGGGCGACCCGGCCTTCACCTTCGGCACCGGCAAGTTCGGCGATCTCGCGGGCTTCGCAAGTGCGGTGAGCCTGGCCCTTATCAGCCTCGCCATCGCCTATGTTTCGGTCGGGCGCCTGATCCATCCCGAGCGGATTTCGTTCGACGCGGCGATCGCGGTCGCCGCGGCCGGCCTCGTGGTCAATCTGGTCAGCGCCTACCTGCTGCATGACGATGCGGAGGGTGCTCCCGGCGCTTATCCCCACGACCATTACGGCCGGGACGATGCCCATTCCCACGGCCATGCTCATCCTCATGCGGAACATGATGAGAATGACCTAACCCATCGACACAGAGATCATAATCTCCGCTCGGCCAGGCTTCACGTGCTGGCGGACGGGCTGACCTCGCTGCTCGCGATCTTTGCGCTCTCGACGGGCAAGTATTTCGGCTGGGTCTGGATGGATCCGGCCATGGGCATCGTCGGCTCCGTGGTGATCGCGCGCTGGTCCTACGGGCTCATGCGCGACACGGGGCTGGTCCTGCTCGACGCCCAGGCCAGCCCCAAGCTCGCGGACGGCATCCGCGCCGCGATCGAATCCGCGCCGGGCGACCGGGTGGCCGACCTCCATGTCTGGCGCGTGGGCCCGGGCCATTTCGCGGCCATCGTCTCGGTCGTGACCGAGCAGCCGCGCCCGGCGGCCGAATTCAAGCGCCGCCTCGCCCCCTGGCCCGAGCTGTGCCACGTCACGATCGAGGTCAATCAGACAAGCGCCGCCGGGCGGTGAGCCGCGCGGCAGGGGATGGGTGGCGCAGGACCGGCGATCGACCGGTCCGGCCGGCAAATGCGAACTCGCGGCCTATTTCTGCGGCGCGGTCGGCGCTGGCAGCAACGGCGGATCGGCGCACGGACATTTTCCGCCGGCAACGCGCAACAGGCCGGCGACCGCGAAGCCGGTCGGGTTCGCGCCGCCGCCGGGCCCGTTGGTAACGACGATCTTCAGCACGTTGGCACCCACGAGGAACGACGCCGCCGGCGGCGATAGGGTCGGATACGGGGGACTGGCGCCGAACCCGGCGAGGGAGCCGAAACCCGTGTTGTTGAGGAAGACCTGTGCGGCGTTGTCCGCCAGCCCTTGCAGCTGCAGGACCGGGTTCGAATATCCCGAGCAAAGCTCGAATCCGAGCTGATAGGTGTAGGATCCGCTTGCGGCGGTCGAGGCGTCGCCGGCGGCGGCCGAGACCCAAGCCGAGCCGGACGGCGCGGGCTTCCACGCCGACGGGAGCGGGGAGAGGACAACAACAGGCTGGGGCGTTGCGAGCGTGCCGGCAGGGGTCGCAACCGTTTGCCAAGCCGCGACGCCGGTATCGATCGGCAAGACGAGATCTTCGCACACCGGCACGCAGCGGGCCGGCACCCGCTCGGTGAACAGGTTGCTGCACGGGCCGCAATAATCCTGGGCCGCGGTGTAGACCGCGACCACGTCCAACTCCTGGGGACTGGCGATGACAAGGTAGCCCTTGACGAACGTCGCGCGGGGAAACAGCCCGAGGATTTGAGGGTTGTCGATTTCGATCGCCTGGTCCGCGCAAATCGGGCCGACGGAATAGTAGGGCGTGACCGTGCCCATCGGTTTGTCGGCCCCCCAGGGAAGGGCTTGGGCGACCTTCATGCGCGGCGTGACGCAGCCGCAGACGGCCGGGTTATGGATATTGACGGCGGTGTAGTAATGGCCCGGCGCAAGCGGCCCCGGTTGGGCGTCGGTTCCGGGCTGAGCCGCGGCGATCACGCCGCAAACGACCTTGACGGCATATTGGAATTCGGTTTTGCAGTTGTATGCGGGCGTCCCGCACCCGCAATCGCGACCTAGTGCCATGACGTTCCCCCATTTTGCTTATTGCCGCCTGTGAGGCGGCGGCGCGTTATGCCGGTAAATCCCAGCGCATGGAACGCTAGCATACAAAAACCTTACAAACTACTTTAATTATAATTAACTAAGTATGATACTACTTTTACGCGTTACTCGGTTTCATGGCGCGTACCGCTAACGCCATATGCGGCGCGCCGCTGGCCGCGCGCCGGGAACCACAGCCCAGTCGAGGAGCGCATCGCGAGGCCGGCGATCCGAACTCGGGCCTAAATGGAGCAGGTCGCGCAAGGGATTTTGGTCGCGCGCGCGGACAGCGGGAAATGTTCGCTCGTTATGCTGGCCGGCCGCTGAGAAACGTCCGCGTCCCGCCTAACGCCAGCGGGCGCGCAAATTCTCGCGCTCGAGCTCGAGCCAGAGGAGGGCGGTCATGGTGGTCGAATCCTGCACCCGGTCGCCCTTGCGCCGGAGCGCGAAGGCCTCGGCCGCGGGCACCACGATCACCCTGATGTCCTCCTGCTCCTGGGGAACGCCGTGAACGCCGCCGGCGCGCTCGGAATCGACCCGGCCGCAGAAGACCGCGACCGCCTCGGAGCAGCCGCCCGGCGTAGTGAGCTGGTGGCTGATCTTCTCGAGCGCCTGGACTTCGAGCCCGGCCTCCTCGCGCGCCTCGCGCCGCACGGTCGCCTCGGGGGTCTCGCCCGCATTGACCGAGCCCGCGACGATCTCGGTGAGCCAGGGTCCGAGCCCGGCCGCGAGCGCTCCCACCCGGAATTGCTCGATCAGCACCACGGCGTCGCGCTTGGGGTCGTAAAGCAGCACCGCCGCCGCCTGCCCGCGCTCGAACAGCTCGCGGCTCACCACGCCGCTCCAGCCGCCGCCATGGAGCTTGTGGCGCACTTGGTATCGCTCGAAGCGGAAATAGCCCTGGTACAGGAGCTCGTGGGACAGGATCTCGACGTCGTCGCGGGTCATGCTTGCCTCTCGCGCGGGTTCCATCTGGCCATCATACGGATGGGCCGGGTAAACCGCAGCCCGCAAGATCGTTACCGCGCGTGAGCGGGCGCTCGGCTAAGATCGCCCGACGCCCTTGCTGCCCCCCCGATGGAGAATCCCATGGCGCGACGTGCGGAGCGTGTCGATTTCACCGGTGCCCAAGGCCAAAAGCTCGCGGCCCTCGTCGAGCTGCCCGAGGGGACACCGCGCGCCCATGCGCTGTTCGCCCATTGCTTCACCTGCTCGAAGGACATATTCGCTGCCAGCCGGATCGCCGCCGGCCTTGCCGAGCGCGGCATCGCCGTGCTGCGCTTCGACTTCACCGGCCTCGGCGCGAGCGAGGGCGAGTTCGCCAACACCAACTTCTCCTCGAACGTCGCCGACCTGGTCGCGGCGGCCGATTTCATGCGCGCGCGGCTGGAAGCGCCCAAGATTCTGGTCGGCCACAGCCTCGGCGGTGCCGCGGTGCTCGCGGGGGCGGCGCGTATTCCGGAATCGATCGCGGTCGCGACCATCGGCGCACCCGCCGACACGGGCCATCTGCGCCATCTCCTCGGCCCCAAGCTCGCCGAGATCGAGGCCGCGGGCGAGGCGGAGATCGCGATCGCCGGCCGGCCGTTCCGCGTCAAGCGCCAGTTCCTCGAGGATATCGCCCAGCATCGCCTCACCGACGCGATCGCCAAGCTCGGCCGCGCGCTGGTCGTGTTCCATGCGCCCCTCGACGACGTCGTGTCGATCGACAATGCGTCGCAAATCTTCTTGGCCGCCAAGCATCCCAAGAGCTTCGTCTCCCTCGACAAGGCGGATCATCTTTTGCGCCGGCGCGAGGACGCGGAATATGTCGCCGAAGTGCTCGCCGCCTGGGCGTCGCGCTATATCGGCGCGGGTAAGCCGGCCGCGGCCGGCCTCGCGGTGCCCGCACCCGCGCGCGCGGACGAGGTGGTGGTGGCGGAGACGCGCACCGGCCGCTTCACCCAGGGCGTTGCGGTCGGCGCGCACCGGCTTTGGGCCGACGAGCCCATGGAGGTGGGTGGGGACGACCGGGGCCCGGGCCCGTACGATTATCTCCTGGCCGGGCTCGGCGCCTGCACCTCGATGACGCTGCGCCTCTATGCCGAGCGCAAGAATCTGCCCCTCGAGCGCGTCGTGGTGCGCCTCGTCCACGACAAGATCCACGCCGCGGACTGCGCGGATTGCGAGACCAAGGAGGGCAAGATCGACTATATGGAGCGCAACATCGAGCTCGTGGGTACCCTCGACGCCGAGCAACGCCAGCGCCTCCTCGAGATCGCCGACAAGTGTCCGGTGCATCGGACGCTCCAGTCCGAGATCAAGATCGCGACCAAGCTCGTCGATTAGGGGCGGGCTCGCCCCATGCGCGGGGCCGGCGCCATTGAGCGGCCGCCCACGCTCCGCTATGGTCGCGAGCCATGAAAGTCGACGGCGTTCCCTATCGCACCATCTGGCTCGCGCAGGACGGCTGGTCGGTCGAGATCATCGACCAGACCAAGCTACCCCATCGCTTCGAGACCGCGCGGCTCGCGAGCCTCGAGGATGCGGCTCATGCGATCCGCGCCATGCTGGTGCGCGGCGCGCCCCTGATCGGCGCGACCGGCGCCTACGGACTGTGCCTGGCCCTGCGCGCCGACCCGTCCGACGCGGCGCTCGAGCGCGCCTATGACACGCTGCTCGCCACGCGCCCCACGGCGATCAACCTGCGTTGGGCGCTCGACGACATGCGCGACCGGCTCCGGAACACCAAACCGAGCGAGCGCGTCGCGGCCGCCTACCGGCGCGCGGCCGAGATTTGCGACGAGGATGTGGCGATCAACCGCGCGATCGGCGCCCATGGCGAGAAGCTCATCCGCGCCGCGTGGGAAGCGCGCGCGCCGGGCAGGAGCGGGGCAGGGGGCGAGCGCGTCAACGTGCTGACCCATTGCAATGCCGGTTGGCTCGCGACCGTCGATTGGGGCACCGCCTTGGCGCCCATCTACGCCGCGCACGACCGCGGCGTTCCGGTCCATGTCTGGGTCGACGAGACGCGGCCGCGCAATCAGGGCGCGTCGCTCACCGCCTGGGAGCTCAACCGCCATGGCGTCGCCCATACCGTCATCGTGGACAATGCGGGCGGGCACCTTATGCAGCATGGGCTGGTCGATCTCTGCATCGTCGGCACCGACCGCACCACGGCCACGGGCGACGTGGCGAACAAGATCGGGACCTATCTCAAGGCCCTCGCGGCCAAGGACAATGGCGTGCCGTTCTACGTGGCGTTGCCCTCGCCGACCATCGATTGGAGCCTCGCGGACGGGCTCGCCATCCCGATCGAGCAACGGGCGGCGGACGAAGTCACCTGGATCCAAGGCAAGAATGCGGCGGGCGAGCTGGTCCGCGTGCAGCTGACGCCCGATGGAAGCGGGGCGCGCAACGACGCGTTTGACGTGACGCCGGCGCGGCTCGTGACCGGCCTGATTACCGAGCGCGGCATCGTCGACGCTTCGCGCGCCGGCTTGCTCGGGCTTTTCCCCGAGCGCGCCTGAACCCCGCCAAGTCTCGAGCCCTACGCGCTCAGGCGCAATTGGCCCGCGTCGCTCGGCTCGGGCAGGTCGTTGCCCTGGACCGCGCGGAACAGATGGCGGTCGAGCAGGGCCGAAAAGGCGAAGATGCGCGTATCCGTGGGGTCGTCGATACGTCGAACCCGGAAGTGCGGCAGGCCGAAGCCGCGCACTTCCTCGGTCACCACGAAGATCATCCCGCTTTGGTCGGCGCGCTTGAATCGTTGCCCGATCCGAGGCGCCGCTTCGGCGCCGTTACTCCCATTCGCTTCCTTTGTCATCAGCTAGTTCCCCGATATGCCCAGTACCCAATCGCTTGGATATATACGCAAAATTTGGTGGATTTTCGAACACGATTTCTAGGGCTGGGAAAAATCCGCTTCGCGGGAGGCTCGAAATCGGCGCGTGACGCACTCGGATTCGCGCCTGTGACGCGGTGACGTTCGGGTGCTTCACAGCATGCGAAGGCTGGCTTGTGCTCAGGTCAAATTGGGATTGTCGCGAGCTCTGGGAGGGGGCTGAGTTTCAGGCCGCGTCACAAGCTGGGATCGCTCCCAGAGCTGCGAGAATTCAAGCGCTTGAGGGTCGGCGACGGTTGTGTGACGCGCAACGCGGCGATTTCGCGGCTCAGCCGTTCAAACAGCGACTGAAAATCGGCTTGCAAATTCGAACCGCCAAGGTCTCGCCCTGTTGCGGATAGGTTCTCAGGCCGAGCGCCTCGACCTTGCCGGCCTTGAGGATCACGGTCGCCTCGCATGTGACCTGGACCCCCTTGGTTCCAATGGCGAGCGAGCCGACCAGGGGGACGTTGGCGTTTTGGAGCAGGCCGGCATCGAGGACCTCGCTGCGCGAGTAGGTCAGGTAATCGAGCCCGTCCGCGGGCACGCTGGATGCGGGTTGCCCGGCGCATTGGGTCAGCTTCGCCTGGCTCATCCCGACCAGGGAGACCTCGAGAGGGGTGGGCGGCGGTCCCGATTTCTCGCAGGCACCGAGACAGAGCAACGCAAGAATAGAGCTCAAGGCGATGGCGCTTCGTCTCATAATTGATCCTTCCCACATCCGGTCCGGGGCGCGATCCTAGCACAGGCTCGGTGGCACTCGAGCGCGCGCTGGCGAATGAAATATCGGGTCGAAAGGCCGGTCATTCGCGTGCCAAGTCGCTGGCGCCTACGGGCCTGATCGGAAGTTTCGGCGCAACGCGAAGTTGGCCGAGAAAGTGCCACTAGTTTAGAAATCTAGCGCATTTTTTTTAACTTATTGCGAAACATGAGCGAGGGCGATTTTCGTCGGCCGGCCGCGGTCGCGCGAGTCGCCCGGTCGGCCTTCGCAGGCCGCAGGAGCGGGACGCGATGTTCGTATCATGTTCGATGGCTCGAAAGGCGGGCTCGGCTCGAGCGAGGCCGAGCCGTCGGTTGGAGTGTTGAGGCGGAAATGATTGTGAAGCGCCTGATTCAGGGGTTGTTGTGTGCGATCTTGCTTGCCGGCGCCACGGGATGCGTCGTGGCGCCCGCGCAGCCGGTGGCCGCCTACCCCTATTACGGCTACGCCTATCCGAGCTATTATGCGCCCGGCTACTACTATTACGGTCCACCGGTTTACGGCAATGTGTGGGTTGGCGGCCGTTGGCGCTAACGCTTAGGGCGTCGCGGCCCCGATTTGGAGGACGAGACATGCGGATGAGGGGTCTTTGGCGGCGCTTGCCCTGGATCGGTGCCGCTATCCTGGCGGCGGCCGTTCTCTTCGGCGCGGGCACGAGCCCGGCGTCGGCGCGGGTCTGGGTCGGCGTCGGGCTCGGTTTCCCGGTCTACGCGCCGCCGGTCTATTACTACCCGCCGCCCTATTACTATTCGCCCTACTACTACCCACCGCCGGTCGTCTACGCGCCGCCGCCTGCGGTCTATGCGCCGCCGGCGCCGGTGGTGCAAAGTGCCACCTCCTGCACCAACGGCAAATGGCGCCAGCAGGACGGCTCGGTGGTGAATGGCGTGGCGTGCCTCCAGCCCGACGGGACCTGGAAGCTCGCGCAGTGAATGACGCAGGCCCGGCTTCGGTCGCGGGAGGGCCGGGCGCGGGGATGACGATGAGCCAGATCGTGCGTCGCTTGACGCTGCTATCGATCGCCTTGGGCGCCGCGGCGGCGCTTGGGGCTTGTACGCCGGTCGCGAACCCGCGCGTACCGCCTCCGGGCAGCCCGCCCATGTTCGCCATGGCCTATCTCAATGGCTGCCGCCAGGGTGCCGCGGACGCGAACCCGACCGGCGTGCTTGCACTGAGCCCGCGCGATCCGAAGCTCTATGCCAGCAACCCGGAGTACAAGCAGAGCTGGGACCAGGGCCACGCCGCCTGCTACGAGGATGAGCTGCGCGCGCCGGTGATGGAAATCAACGGCGGTGGCGGGGACAGCAACAATTAGCGGCCGGAGCGATTGGCGCCTCGAGCATTGAGTGGCCGGCATTGCCACGCGCGCGCCTGGCGTTATGGCGCTTTCGGTCGGTCGCCGTCCCCGGCGATCTCGAGCCGGGTCAAAGTGCCGTCGACCGCGCCGAGCCCGGTATCGATCTCGATCTTCACCGGCAGCATGATTTTGTTCCGCGCGACGCGCGCGAGCCAGACCAGGGTGGGCGGCCGCTGGGGCTCGGCGAAGGATCCCTGGCTGAAGCCCGCGAGGCGCAGGACCGTCACCCGGCATTTGAGCGCTGGCCCCGAATAGGCCGAGCGCTCGCCTTTCGGCAGCTCCACGCGGCCGAGATTCTCGAGCTTCATGTCGTAGCGTTGGCGCCCGTCGAACACGCGGGTGGTGCCGGCGCATAGCTCGGCGCCATCCTGCCCGCCATCGATCCCGACCAGGAGGGCGGCCGAAAGCGGATCGACCGTGTTCTCGCGCATCGGCAGCGGCACGGGGTCGATGTCCTCGCTTTCCGGCGGCGGGACGACGTGGGTTGCGACCTGTCCGTCCGGCCCGTAATCGAGCACGGCCTGGCGCCGCTCGCCGTGCCAGCGCGCGTCGAGGCGATAATGCTCGGGCCGCGAGGTGCCGTTCGCGAGGCGACCGGCCGCCTCGGCGTGGCTCCGATAGTCGATCAGGAGGTCGAACAGGCCAAGGGTCGTGCCCGAATAGCCGAGACGGTAGAAGTCGGGCGCGATCGTCGCCTCGCTCGACATGCGGTAGACGAGGATTCCGTGCCAGGTGAGCTCGTAGCCCATGACCACCCGCAGCGTCTCGGCGCGCGCGGCCGCGGCTTGCGGGGTCGGGGCTGGGACAAACGACGCTTGGGCAAACGCAGCCTGGGCAAGCGCAGCTTGCACGAGGACCAACGCAGCGGCGGCGAGCAAGATGCGGGACGGTCGGGCGATCACGCCGCCGATTGTAGCCCGGATCGGGCCACGGCGCCGAATTGACGCGGATCGCGCGGCCGCGGGAGGACTCGCGGGCCCCGGCAGCCCGTTACATTAAAAGATCATTAAATGTTGGTAAGTTATTGATCGGGAGAAAAGATAACTCTTTAAAATGCCGGCGATCGAGCCAAATGATGTTTGTCCGATCGTCGGGCCGCAAGGGCCGGGCAAGGTCGCAAGCATCGATCAAGAGCGTCGATCGAGCGCGAGCGAGCGCCCCGGCGCCGCAGCCATACCAGGGGAAATCGCGTCGGGCCGTGCGGTGCCGTCATGGGCAGGGGACCCATGGGCGGGGTTGTCGCGCGCGGCGAGGGAGCTTGGAGTGACGAAAATCGTGCCGATCGATCCGCGCCGGCCCTATGCCGAGGGCGAGTTCTCCCGCAGCGAGCCCTCGTTCCTCGCGGGCGGGGCCGAGAACCGCTTCGAGATCACCAAGATCCTGGCGATCCTGAAGCGCCGCAAGCTCATGATCCTGGGCGTGATGTTCGTCATCACCAGCCTCGCGACCCTGATCGTGAACCAAGTGACGCCGCTTTACCGCGCCGAGACCAATATCATCGTCGAGAACAACGAGACCAACTTCACGCCGTTCCAGCAGGTCGCCCCGGGCCTGATCGACGACGAGCTGACCGCCGACACCCAGGCGGCGGTGATCGGCTCGCGCGACATCGCGGCGAAGGCGGTCGACCGGCTCGATCTGGTCGACAATCCTCTCTTCAACCCGACCCTCGTTCCGCCCAAGCCGGGCCTGTTCGCGACCTTGCTCGACCCGCTGCGCAAGCTGATCGCGCGCGACGTGACGCGGCCCCTGAAGGAAGTGCTTTACGGCTCGGCGACGGGGAAGGCGAAGCCCGCGCGCACGAGCCTGGTGCCCGATGCGGCGGGGACCGTCCCCGGTGCCGGCGGCGACAGCGTCGTCAACGAGGTGATCAATAATTTCATGAGCGGCATCACGGTGGAGACGTCGCAGACCAGCCGGGTGATCGCGATCCAGTACGTCTCGAAGCAGCCCGAGATGGCCGCACTCGCCGCCAACACGATCGCCGAGCTCTACATCCTCGATCAGCTCGCCAACAAGGACGCGATCACCTCGCGCGCCGACGACTGGCTCAGCCAGCGCGTCAACGAGCTGCGCCAGCGCATGATCGACGACGAGCAGCGGCTCGACGCGTTCCGCCGGCGCTCGGGCATCGTCGACGTCGACGGCTCGACCATCATCCAGCAGCAGCTCGCGCGCCTCAACGAAGAGCTGACCCTGGCGCAGACGGACCTTTCGGAGAAGCAGGCGCGCGACGACCAGGTCAAGCAGCTCCTGAAAAGCGGCAGCATCAACACCGCGGCCGCCGTGCTCAACAACAAGCTGATCCAGAACCTGAGCGATCAGGAGGCGCAGCTCCAGAGCAAGCTCGCCGAATACAAGACCATGTACAAGGCGGGCTTCCCTCAGGTGCGGCTCACCGAGCAGGAACTCAAGGGGCTGCAGGCCAAGATGCATACCGAGGCGACGAAGATCGCGGCCGAGATGGACAACGAGCTCGCGATCGCCAAGGTGCGCGTGAAGAACCTGCAGGACGCGGTCGACCAGCTCCAGACCAAGCTCGAGAACCAGAACCAGGCCGAGGTCACGATCCGCTCGCTCCAGACCAACGTCAACGCGGACAAGCAGCTCTACGAGACGATTCTCGCCAAGTACAAGGAAACCGATCTGCAGCAGAATGCGGCGACCGAGCAGCCCGACGCGCGCATCATCTCGCGCGCCATGGTCCCGGGCGCACCCTTTTATCCCCGGAAGAACCTGATGGTGATGGCGGCGCTCATCGTCTCGGCGATCGTGGGGATGGCGCTCGCGGTGGTGACCGAGCTGTTCGACCAGGGCTTCCGGAGCTTGGGCCAGATCGAGGCCGCGACGGGGCTTCCGACGCTCGCCATGATCCCCGCGCTCAAGGAAGGCGAGGCCGAAGGGAAGCGCCCGCACGAGGTCGCGGTCGAGCGGCCCAACTCGTCCTTTGGCGAGGCGATCCGAACGCTGCGCACGGGGCTGTTGCTGACCCGCATCGATCATCCGCCGCGTACGATCCTGCTCACCTCGTCGGTGCCGGGGGAGGGGAAGACGTCCTTGGCATTGTCGCTCGCTTGCTCGGCCGCGCGCTCGGCCCAGAAGGCGATCGTGATCGACTGCGACTTCCGCCATCCGAACATGCACAACTACCTCGAATATCCGAACAAGCTCGGCCTCACGGATTTCCTCGCGGGCCAAGCCTCGCTCGAGGACGTGGTGGAGATCGATCCGCGCTCGGGTGTGCATTTCATCACGGCCGGAAGCCGCGCGCCCAACCCGGTGGATTTGCTCGGCTCCCAGGAAATGAAGAAGCTGCTCGCGCGCCTCTCGTCGCTTTACGACATCGTCGTGATCGACGCGCCGCCGGTGTTGCCGGTGTCGGACGCGCTTGTGCTGGTGCGTATCGTCGACAAGACCATGTATCTCGTGCGTTGGGAGAAGACCAAGCGCGAGACGGCGCTTAATGGCCTCAAGATGCTGGTCGAGGCGGGGGCCGACATCGCCGGCATCTGCCTGACCCAGGTCGACCTCAAGAAGCACTCCCAGTACTATTATTCGGACTCGGGCTACTACTACGCGAGCGGCTACAAGGAATATTACGTCGAGCAGGATCTCGGCCCGTCCGACGACACGCCCGATGCCGGCCCGGATGGCTTCGTCCGCCGGACGCGCCACGGGCACGCGTGAGTCGGACTTAAGGGCCGCGTGCATCCGCTTCGGCGGAAGTCTGACCTCTGAGTTTCTTCGCCTTGATCGAGAAATCGACAATTACGGTGCGGCTTGGGGCGAACAACCAAGAATCGGCGGCCCAAAGAAGAAGATGGCTCATATATCGGCCTCCGTGAGCAGCTGTTGAACATAAAAGCGCAGGCGACCCATCTGCGCGATGAGGCTGCCGAATGAATGACGCGCTGTGAGGCGGTTCTGGCCGAGACACAGGATTCACCTTCCGCCTGAATCCTCAGTGCCCGTCTCTCGCGGCCACTGTTCGTTCGTGGTCCCTCCCGCTAAAGGTTTGGCTTCAAAATGCATCAGGGCGTCGTAGGTAACGGGGAAATGACACGCCGGTCGGGCCGTTCATCCGTGCCTCAAGAAGCTTCGCCGCGATCCGAAAGACGGTGACGCGATGGGCGCTCGTGAGTGGGCGCTTCGCGCGCGCGGTGGGCCGAGGGCCCGGCAACCTTCGGCAAATTCGCCGAAGGTCGCCGCCTTTCGGCCGGTGTCCGCTTACGCCACCTTGCGCGATCCTACCTCCAACGCGTGGCCGAGCACGGCGAGCGCCGCCTCAATGCGTGCGATTTTGGAAGGATGTCGAGGATCGGTGAGGCGCGCGGCTTCGCGCGGCGTCGTGCCAAGCCGTCGGGCGAGTTCGCTCTTGGTGACACCCTGTTCGCGCATCGCGAGATAGAGCACGGCCTGGGCGGCGGTCAGTGCTGGCACCGCTACTAGGCGCTCACCATGCTTGACGGGTGAGGGAGGCGGAATATCGTCGCCATGCTTGATACGCGCGGCGATCGCCTCGTCAAGGGCATCGACGCCCTCGCTCAAGGCTTCGGCCTCGTCGTCCCCTTGGGTGATGGCCTCGGGCACGTCGCGAAAGCTGACTACGAATCCCCCTTCCTCCGCCGCGGCGAGCGCGGCCGGATAGGCGAACCGATAGGCGCGCATCGAATTTCTCCCGTATCAAGTTGCGCGGTAATAACCAAACCCATCGATTTACTCCAAATCTTCCAGCCTAAGCCCGAGCTGCGCGAGCATCCCATGAAGGGTGCCTGCCTTCAGCTCATCCTTGAGGTCACGAACCGTCGTGCGCCGGCCGCCGTAATACAGCGTCCCGTGAGAGCCCTTGCCGCGGGTCTCGTCCCAAACGACCCGAACGCCCCTGGTCTTCCCCGTCTTGCGTATTCGGCGGATGAACTCAGAGCCTCTCATGGAGGGAAATATAGGCGCTTTTTGTCCTATCGCAAACCGCGATTTAGGACAGTCATTGCGCCGAAATCGGAGCCGCCGGCCGCGCCCGCGAGATCCGTTCGATGTAGCCCGGGCTGTAGCCCCAGGTTCACTTGCCTTTGGGAAAATGGCTCCGGGGGTCGGATTCGAACCGACGACCAGCCGGTTAACAGCCGGCTGCTCTACCGCTGAGCTACCCCGGAACGGATGCCGCGCGGCCAAGGGAGGCGCGGCGACGGGTATGTATCAGACGCGCCCGGGCGATGCCAGGGATTGTTGGGCCAGGGATTGTTGGGCCGCAGGTTGCGCCCCGAGCCCGGCCCGGACTGGTCCGAAGCGCGTTGGAGGCCGGGGCCGGAATCGAACCGACGTACGGGGATTTGCAGTCCCCTGCATGGCCACTCTGCCACCCGGCCGGAATGCGGGAACTTGCCGCCCCCATCGGCGCTCGCGACGCGCGCCCGGCGCCAAAGGGCGCACATATTTGCCGCCGCCGCCCTTGGGGTCAAGCCGAGTTTTGGCACCGGATCGACGGAATTCCGCGCTTCGGAGCGTTGTGTTTCGGGGCCTTGCCACGTATATAGGATTGATCGCGCCCGCGCGGCGCCCGTCCGCCCGATCGTCCCCGGTGCCCCATGGCCGATTTCGCCGCCGCTCGCCGTAACATGCTGGAAAGCCAGCTCATTCCGAACCGTATTGGCAACCCCGAATTGCTCGCCGCGATGGGAGCCCTCGAACGCGAGCGCTTCCTGCCGCCGCTCCTCCACGGCGTCGCCTATGTGGACGAGGATATCGAGCTCGGCCAGGGCCGCTTCCTCATGGAGCCCCTGGTGCTCGCGCGCCTCGTCGAGCTCCTTGCGCCGGCCAAGGACGAGGATGCGCTCGAGATCGGCGCCGGCACCGGCTACGGGACGGCGGTGCTCGCGCGCCTCTGCCACAGCGTGGTCGGCCTCGAAGCCGACGCGCGCCTTGCCTCCGACGCGGCGGCGACGCTGCGCGACCTCGGGGTGCGCAACGCGATCGTCACCGGCGGGGCGCTCGAGCGCGGCTATTCGGCACGCGCCCCCTACGATCTGATCCTGATCGGGGGTGCCGTCGAGGCGGTGCCCGACGCGATCCTCGACCAGCTCGGCGAGGGCGGCCGGCTCGCGACCGTGATCCGCGCACCCGGCAAGGTCGGACGCACGACGCTGATCGCGCGCCGCGGCGGGCTCCTCGAGACGCGCCAGCTGCACGATGCCGCGACCTTGCCGTTGCCGGGCTTCGCGCGCCCGCGCGCCTTCAGCTTCTGACGCGACGCGCGGCGAGGTCGGACCCATGGCGCGAACGCGCGCAACCTTGAAATCGCTTCTCCCGATCGGGATTTCGGCGCTCGTCGTGTCGACGCTCGGCGCGGGACCCGCGCGCGCCCAAAGCCTCACCGACGCGCTCGCCCTCGCGTATCAAAGCAATCCCACCCTCGCGGCCGAGCGCGCGGCGCTACGCGGGCAGGACGAGGGCGTCGCCCAGGCGCTCTCGGGCTGGCGTCCGACCGTGACCGTAAGCGGCAATGGCGGGCGCGAGTGGCTCAACCAGGTGCCGCGCAGCTCGGGCGAGCCCGCGACCACCTACTGGACCCGCACCGGCGCCATCACGGTGAAGCAGAACCTCTATACCGGCGGCCGCATCGGCGCCCAGACCGAGGCGGCCGACGACGCGGTGTTTGCCGAGCGCGCACACCTTCAGTCGGTCGAGGGGACCGTGCTCGACGAGGCGGCGGGCGCCTATGTCGACGTGGTGCAGGACGAGGCGGTGCTGGCCCTCAACGACAACAACGTCCAGGTGCTCGAGAAGCAGCTCGAGGCGACCCAGGACGAGTTCAAGGCCGGCACCGTGACGCGCACCGACGTGTCCCAGGCCGAGGCCGCGGTCTCGAGCGCGAAGGCCGGCCGCGAGGCGGCGGCGAACCAGCTGAACATCGCGCGCGCGGCCTACTTCAACGTGATCGGCGCCCAGCCGGGCCAGCTCACCGACCCGGGCGAGCCCGCGGGCCTGCCCGGCACGGAAGCGGAATCGATTACCCTTGCGCAACACCAGAACCCCGACGTCGTGAACGCCGACTTCAACGAGCGCCAGGCGGTCCAGACGGTCAAGGTCCAGTTCTCGGGCTTCCTGCCGCAAATCTATCTCCAGGGCCTCGCGCAGAAGGGCGAGGACCTCTCGACGCCCGACGATTTCACCGAGACGTCCGAAATCCTCGCCGTGCTCTCGATGCCGATCTACACCGGCGGCCTGGTCGAATCCGAGGTGCGCCAGGCGAAGGACGCGGTGAGCCAGCGCCGCCTCCAGCTCGATCAGGCGCGGCGCACCGCGATCCAGAACGCCACGATCGCCTGGCAGACGCTCCAGAGTGCGCGCGCCCAGCTCGCCTCCTATGGCGACCAGATCAAGGCCGACGAGGTGGCGCTCGATGGCACCGAGCAGGAGCAACGCGCGGGCCTGCGCACCGTGCTCGACATCCTCAACGCGCAGCAGGCGCTCCTGACCGCGCGCGTCGACTACACCCAATCCCATCACGACGAAATCCGCGCGGGCTACGATCTCCTGGCCGCGATCGGCAAGCTCACCGCGCGCGACCGCAAGCTGCCGGTCGAGTATTTCGACCCGAGCGTTCACTACAAGGACGTGCGCGACCGCTGGTTCGACTTCGGCCAGCTGATCGGCACCGACTCCGAGAGCGGCGCCACGGGCGGCTCGAAGCCCGCGCAATAACGGCTCGCGCGCGTCGGAATTCCCCGTTATTTTGACCCCCCGAGGCGCGGACGAGCGTCCCGCGCAGCGCCCGAAACGCGATCGAAACCGACATGTTGGACAAGGCTTACCGACCGAGCGACGTCGAAGCGAAGCATTACGAGCGCTGGGAGCGCGAAGGCGCCTTCCGCGCCGACGCGCGCGCGCAAAAGCGGCCCTACACGATCATGATGCCGCCGCCCAACGTCACGGGCAGCCTGCATATGGGCCACGCGCTCACCTTCACGCTCCAGGACATCCTCATCCGCTATCACCGCATGCGCGGGCGCGACGCGCTCTGGCAGCCGGGCACGGACCACGCGGGCATCGCGACCCAGATGGTGGTCGAGCGCCGGATGGAGGCCAAGGGCGAGACGCGCTACGGCCTCGGGCGCGCCAAATTCCTCGAGCGCGTGTGGGAATGGAAGGCGGAATCGGGCGGCACCATCTTGCGCCAGCTCCGGCGCCTGGGTGCGTCGGCCGATTGGAGCCGCGAGCGCTTCACCATGGACGAGGGCCTTTCGCTCGCGGTGCGCAAGGTGTTCGTCGATCTCTACAAGCAGGGCCTCATCTACCGCGACAAGCGGCTGGTGAACTGGGACCCGAAGCTGCACACCGCGATCTCGGACCTCGAGGTCCAGTCGCGCGAGGTCAAGGGCAAGCTGTGGCATTTCAAGTACCCGATCGAGGGTGCGAAGGACCTTTTCATCACGGTCGCGACCACGCGCCCCGAAACCATGCTCGGCGATACGGGTGTGGCCGTGCATCCGGAGGACGAGCGCTACAGGGAATTCGTGGGGCGTACCGCGATCCAGCCCATCACCGGCCGGCGCCTCAGGATCGTGGCCGATCTCCACGCCGACCCGGCGCAGGGAAGCGGCGCCGTCAAGATCACGCCCGCGCACGACTTCAACGACTTCGAGGTCGGCAAGCGCCACGGCCTCGAGATGGTCAACATCTTCGACCGCAACGCCCATGTGAACGAGAACGCGCCCGCGGCGTATCTGCGTCTCTCGCGCGAGGCCGCGCGCGCCAAGATCGTCGCCGAGATGGAGGCGCTCGGCTTCCTCGACAAGGTCGAGGACCACGCGATGATGCTGCCCTATGGCGACCGCTCGGGCGTCGTGGTCGAGCCTTGGCTCACCGACCAGTGGTTCGTCAACGCGAAGAAGCTCGCCGAGCCCGCGATCGAGGCGGTGAAGCGCGGCCATACGCGCATCGTGCCGGCGCAATGGGAGACGGTCTATTTCGAGTGGATGAACAATATCCAGCCCTGGTGCGTGTCGCGCCAGATCTGGTGGGGCCATCAGGTGCCCGCCTGGTACGCGCCCGACGGCATGATCTTCGTCGAGATGACCGAGGCGGAGGCGTACGCGGCGGCCGAGCGCCATTTCGGCCATGCGGTCGAATTGAAACGCGACGAGGACGTGCTCGACACCTGGTTCTCGTCGGCGCTTTGGCCCTTCTCGACCTTGGGCTGGCCCGCGGCGACGCCCGAGCTTGCGCGCTATTACCCGGGCGACGTGCTGGTGACCGGCTTCGACATTCTGTTCTTCTGGGTCGCGCGCATGATGATGATGGGCATCCATTTCATGGGCGAGGCCGGAGCGAAGCCGCTCGGGGAATCGGTGCCGTTCCGCGACGTCTATATTCACGCGCTCGTGCGCGACGAGCGCGGGCAGAAAATGTCGAAGTCGAAGGGCAACGTGATGGACCCGGTCGACCTCATCGAGTCCTACGGCTGCGACGCGTTGCGCTTCACGCTCGCGGCCCTCGCGGCCCAGGGACGCGACATCAAGCTCTCCGAGGGCCGCATCGAGGGCAACCGCAATTTCTGCACCAAGCTGTGGAACGCCGCGCGCTTCGCGGAAATGAACGGCTGCGCGCTCGATCCGAGTTTCGATCCGCGCCAGGCCAAGGAGACGATCAACCGCTGGATCGTGAGCGAGCTCGCCGAGACGGGGCAGCGCGTCGCGGCGGCGCTCGAGGAGTATAAGTTCAACGACGCGGCGAACGCGCTCTACCGCTTCACCTGGAACCTCTTCTGCGATTGGTACATCGAGCTCGCGAAACCGATCTTGACGGGTGCTGCCGCGGTGGCCCAGGCCGAGACGCGCGCCACGGCCGCCTGGGTGCTCGACCGGCTCATCCATTATCTCCATCCGTTGGTGCCCTTCATCACCGAGGAGCTCTACGAGCAGACAGCACCCCGCGGCGGGACGAGGCTCATCGCCGCATCTTGGCCCGAGCTGGGCGCGGACTATGTCGACGCCGCCGCGCGCGACGAGATCAATTGGGTCGTGCGCGTCGTCTCCGAAATCCGTTCGGTGCGCGCCGAGATGAACGTGCCGCCGGCGGCCCTCGTCGCCCTCGAGGTCGCGGGCGCGGGGCCGGCCACGAAGACGCGCCTCGGCGCCTATGGCGAGCTGGTCCAGCGCCTCGCGCGCCTATCGGGCGTGAGCCACACGACGCGCGCGGCGTCCAAGGGTGCCGTGCAGATCCTGGTCGACGAGGCGACGCTGATCCTCCCGCTCGCGGGCGTGATCGACCTCGAAAAGGAGCGGGGACGCCTCGAGAAGGAGCTCGCGCGTCTCGAGGGCGAGATCGGCAAGATCGAGAAGAAGCTCGCCAATGCCGACTTCGTCGCGCGCGCGCCGGAGGAAGTGGTCGAGGAGCAGCGCGAGCGTCTCCAGGAGGCCGCGGCGGCGCGCTCGAAGCTCGCCGAAGCCTTGGAGCGGCTCGCGGGCGCGTGACGCGCGACGGCTCCCGAGCCCGGCGATCATCCGCGGCGCGCGCGCCCTATGGCCCGGGCGCGCAGTCTAGTATGCTCGCGCCATGAGACTGCCCCCGGTCCAACTCGCCCGAGTCCAACTCGCCCGAGTCAAGCTCGCCCGAGTCAAACTCGCCCGAGTCAAGCTCGCCAAAGGCTGGTCGCTCAAGGCGCTTTTCACGGTCGACCCGGCGGCGCTCATGCCCACGGGCGGGCGCGACCTGCGCCTCGATTTCTTCCGCGGCCTCGCGCTGTTCTTCATCTTCCTCGACCATATCCCGTCGAACCTCGTCAACTGGATCACCATCCGCAACATCGGCTTCAGCGACGCGGCCGAGATGTTCGTGTTCATCTCGGGCTATGCCGCGGCGCTGGCCTATGGCGGGGCCATGCGCCGGCACGGCTTCCGGCTCGCGACCGCGCGCATCTGGCGCCGCTGCTGGCAGCTCTATGTCGCGCACATTTTCCTGTTCTTCATCTTCACCGCGCAGATCGCCTACATCTCGGCCCATTTCAACAACCCGATGTTCGCCGAGGAGATGCAAGTCGTGCATTTCCTCGAGGACCCGAACAACACGCTGGTGCCGGCGCTTCTCCTCATGTTCCGGCCCGCGAACCTCGACATCCTGCCGCTCTACATCGTGCTCCTGCTCGCGTTCCCGGCGATCCTCTGGGGGCTCGAGCGGCGGCCGGTCGTGGTGCTTGCGATTTCGGCCTTTCTCTATGGCTTCATCCAGGCGACCCATTTCAATCTGCCGGGCTATCCCGAGGGCAACGACTGGTTCTTCAACCCGCTCGCCTGGCAATTCCTGTTCATCCTGGGCGCGCTGTTCGGGCGCGTGCACGGATCGCCGGTGAGCGTCGTGCCGCGCTGGCCCTGGCTCGAGTGGCTCTCGGGCCTCTATCTCGTGGCGGCGTTCCTCCTGGTCCTGAGCTGGGATTTGCCGCAGCTCGCGCCGCCGATTCCGAACTGGCTCGGACAGCTCATCTACCCGATCAGCAAGACCGACCTCGATCCCTTGCGCCTGTTGCATTTCCTCGCCCTCGCATATCTCACCGTGATGCTGGTCGCGGCCGACACGCCGTTCCTCCAGTGGCGCGTTTCGCGTCCGGTGATCCGCTGCGGCCAGCAGTCGCTCTACGTGTTCTGCTTCGGCATCATGCTGTCCTTCACCGGCCATTTCTTCCTGGTCGAATACAGCGACAGCCTCGCCATGCAGATCCTGGTCTCGATCGCCGGCATCGGGCTCATGATCGCGCTCGCCTATCTCCTGACCTGGTACCGCCGGGCCAACCGCGAGGCCGCGCGCGGCGCAAGCGCGAAGCCGAGTCCGGTCGAGGAAGCATGAGTCGAAGAAGCATAAGTCGAGGAAGCATAAGTCGAAGAAGCGTGAGTCGAGGCAGCCTGAAAAAAACAAGGGGCAAGCCCATGCGTTACCGCCTAGCGATCGCCGCCTGTCTCGCCGCCTTGGCGCTTCCCGGAGCCGCGGCGGCGGACGACGCCAAGGCCAAGCCGAGCTGCGACGTGCCGGCGTCGGTCGACTTCAACGACGCGCCGTTGCCGAATCTCGCGGCCAGGCTCAAGGCGCGCGCACCGGTCGAGATCGTCGTGATGGGCTCGGGCTCGTCGGCCGGGATGGGGGCGAGCTCGCTCGCCAAGGCCTATCCCGCGCGCCTCGCGACCGATCTCGCGGCGCGCATTCCGGGAGCGCAATTCACGATCGACAATCTGTCGCGCCGCGGCATGCTCGCGATCGAGATGGAGCGGCGCTTCAAGCGCGAAGTCGCGGCCAAGAAGCCGGCCCTCGTGATCTGGCAAACCGGCACGGTGGATGCGGTGCGCGGCATCGACGTCGCGAGCTTCGGCCAGACGCTCTCCAACGGCATCGACGCGCTCAAGGCGATGGGCGCCGACGTGATCCTCATGAACATGCAATACAGCCCGGTGACCGCGACCGCGCTCAACAGCGGCCGCTACCTGGACTACATGCGTTGGCTCGCGCAGAATCACGCGGCCCCGCTCTTCGACCGCTACGGAATCATGAAATATTGGGAGGAAAGCGGGGCGATCGACGTGACCGGCGGCACCAAGGCGGAGCAGGGGCGCGACGATGATTTCGTCCATGGCTGCATCGCCGAGCTCCTGGCGGCGATGATCGCGAACGCGGCAGCCCCGGACATGGTGAGCGCGCCGAAGCCGTGAGCGTGGGGCCGGACGGCCGCGACGCATTCCTCCCATGCCGACTTTGGCGCTGGAACAGGCCGTTAAGGGCCATTATGCTGACGCCAACCAAGCCATAAACCGCGAGAGGAAGCCCATGGCCGCGCCCAAGAAAAACGCCGCAGCGGCGGCGAAGCCCGCGTTCGACAAGTCGAAGCTGCCGAGCCGCCACGTCTCGGTCGGCGACACGAGCGCGCCCCATCGCGCCTTCTATTACGCGATGGGCATGACCGCCGACGACATCGCGCGCCCGCTGGTGGGCGTGGTGACCACCTGGAACGAGGCGGCACCCTGCAACATCACCCTCTCGCGCCAGGCCCAGGTCGCGAAGCAGGGCGTCAAGGCGGGCGGCGGAAGCCCGAGAGAATTCACCACCATCACGGTGACCGACGGCATCGCGATGGGCCATGCGGGCATGAAATCCTCTCTCGTGAGCCGCGAGGTGATCGCGGATTCGGTCGAGCTCACCATGCGCGGCCATTGCTATGACGGGCTGGTCGGCATCGCGGGCTGCGACAAGTCGCTCCCGGGCATCATGATGGCGATGCTGCGTTTGAACGTGCCGGCCGTGTTCCTTTATGGCGGCTCGATCCTGCCGGGAAAGTTCCAGGGCCGGGACGTGACCATCGTCGACGTGTTCGAGGGGGTGGGGGCCCGCGCCGCGGGAAAGATGACCGCCGCCGAGCTGCACGAGCTCGAATGCGCGGCCTGTCCCTCGGGCGGGTCCTGCGGCGGCCAGTTCACCGCCAACACCATGGCCTGCGTCTCGGAGGCGCTCGGCCTCGCACTCCCGGGCTCGGCCATGCCGCCGGCCGCCTATGAGAGCCGCGATTCCTTCGCCGAGGAGGCGGGGCGCGCGGTGATGTCCCTCATCGCGCGGCAGCTCCGGCCGCGCGACATCGTGACCTTGAAGGCGCTCGAGAACGCGGCGACGGTGGTCGCGGCGTCGGGCGGGTCGACCAATGCCGGGCTCCATCTGCCCGCGATCGCGCACGAGGCGGGCATCCGCTTCACCCTCGACGACGTGGTCAAGGTGTTTCGGCGCACGCCCTACATCGCGGACCTGAAGCCCGGTGGGAAGTACGTCGCCAAGGACCTTTACGACGTGGGCGGCGTGCCGGTGCTGATGAAGGCGCTGCTCGACGGCGGCTATCTCCATGCCGACTGCATCACGGTCACGGGCAAGAGCGTCGGCGAGAACCTCAAGGGCGTCGTCGTGCCGAAGAACCAGGACGTGGTCTACTCGACCAAGAAGCCGCTCTCGCCCACGGGCGGGGTGGTCGGCCTCAAGGGCAATCTCGCTCCCGAAGGAGCGATCGTGAAGGTCGCCGGCATGAAGCAGCTCAAATTCTCAGGGTCCGCCCGCTGCTTCGACTGCGAGGAGGACGCGCTCAAGGCGGTGCTCGCGCGCAAAATCAAGCCGGGCGACGTGGTGGTGATCCGCTACGAGGGTCCGAGGGGCGGGCCGGGCATGCGCGAGATGCTTTCGACCACGAGCGCCATCTACGGCCAGGGCTTGGGCGAATCCGTGGCGCTCATCACCGACGGCCGCTTCTCGGGCGGCACGCGCGGCTTCTGCGTCGGGCATATCAGCCCGGAGGCGGCGGTCGGCGGCCCGATCGCGTTACTCAAGGACGGCGACAAGATCCGCATGGACGCGGCCAAGGGGATTCTCGAGGTCGAGCTCTCGAAGGACGAGCTCGCGCGCCGGCGCAAGAGCTGGAAGCCGCGGCGCCACGATTTCCAATCGGGCACCTTGTGGAAATACGCCCAGACCGTGGGCTCGGCGGTGGAAGGGGCGGTGACGCACCCGGGGGCGACGGCCGAAACCCACAGCTACGCCGACATCTGACG
>DATJLQ010000161.1:0-25025 GCA_035509415.1 Alphaproteobacteria bacterium | reverse complement strand
TAGACCCGGCCGTCGGCCGCGACCGGCTTGGTCTCGACCTTGAGTGCCGGCGCCTGGCCGGAGCGGAAGATCGCGAGCACCACCTCGTTGGCTTGGGCCGCATAGGCGTTGGCCGTGAGCCGGACATGGAGCGTCGCGGGCACGTGAAGCGGCGCGACGGCGACGCCCAAGAAGGCCGCACCCTGGTTCGGCTGCGGATTCCGCGCCGGCATGATGGCGGCGACGGTGCCGATCGATTTGTAGACGATCTCGACCGGCGGCCGGGCGTTGGACGAGCCGGCATTCGACGATTGGGCATTCGACGATTGGGCATTCGACGATTGGGCATTCGACAGCGCGGGCAGCGTCGGCGTCGGCGTCGCCGCCGCCAGCTGCGTAACGCCGGCATGGCTCGGCGCGGCGGCGGGCCGGACATCGTGGCCGGTCGCGGCCATGACGTAATTGCCGACGAGCGCGGTCGCCGCGAGGGCGACGGCGAGCAGCGCCACTTTGCCCTTGGCCTTGAAGCGCACGAACAGGCAGCCGAGCAGGAGCGCCGTGACGATCATCGCGGCGGCGACGGCCGAGGTCCAAAGGCTGAAATGAATTGCCGCGACCTGGGTGAGCCGCCAGGCGCCGGCCACGACCGCGACGAGCGCGATCGCAAGCAGGAAATTCGAAAAGGTGAAAGGACGGCCGATCTGCATGCGACGCTCCCTAGATCCGAGCCCGGCGACCCCGGTCCGGTCGGCACGTTAAGCGGCCTCGACGGCGGTGGCGCGCCCGTGCCGGTGCCAAGGTCCTACGTCCCGGCCGCATCCGCAAGCGCGACCGCAAACGGATCTAGCCGGAACCGTCGAGCCGGGCCCGGCTCATGCCGTCCGTCACCCGAGCAGGCTCCCGACGAATTGACCGAGGCCAAGCCCCGCAAGGCGCAGCAGCAATTCGATCAAGCCCAGGAGCAGGATCGCGGCGACCGCGATGCGCGCGAGCCACGGCTTGCCGGGGAAGTCGAGCAGGATCGCGAGCGCGAGGAACGCGGCCGCGATCGCCAGGAGGACGAGGACCAGGGCCCAGGGATCGACCGCGCCGGGCGCCGCCCGGAGCAGGGTCGCGATCGCGGAGACCAATCCGGCCGCCGCGAGCGCGAGCATGGCGTTGGCGATCGGGTTGCTCCAGCGCTCGCGATTCATGGGGCACTCCCGCGCGCCGCGGCGCATCGCTCGGGCCGGGCGGCTGCTCTCGGCATGGCGTCGCGCCTCCGATCCTGTCTCATGGCGCCGGCGCCTGGGTATGGATGAGCGTCGGACCGGTCGCGGCCGGATATTAGCCTCGGATATCGGCCGAGGAAACGCGCGTCGCGATGCGGGTCGGTCAGGTTGGGATCGGCCGGCGGCGCGTCGATCGCCACCCTGCCGCCGCCGCAAGGGAGCGGCCCCCGTGCCTCACGCCTCGAGCTCGGCGATGGTCAACTCGGGAAAGCCGATCTTGTCGGGCGGTTGGCCGTCGGGCCCGTTGATGATCACGGTGCCCGGGCGCGTCGGGCCGATGCGCGCCTCGAACGCGACGCCGCTCGGCGGCTCGCCCGGGATTCGGAACCGGTGCGAGAATTGCGCCCATCCCCCGGCGGCGACCGGCTTGACCTCGAAATAAGCGGGGTTCAGCCGGTTGTTGACGAACAGCGCCAACGCGACCGCATTCTCCTCGGCCGCGAAGGCGTTGGCCTTGATTCTGATCTCGAGCGTGGCACCGGGCCGGCTCGGCGTGAAATATTGGCCGAGAAAGGCGGAGCCGTCGGAGCGCCGGACCGCCTGCACGCGCGCCGGCACCATGTTGCTGACCGAGCCGACCTGGTCGTAGACGATGCGCACGGGCGCCGCCGGGCCCGTGGGCTCGGGCGCCGGCACCGGCGCTGCCGCGTCCGAGAGCTTGGGCAGCGCATAGCCGAAGCGCGCATAGCGCTCGACCGCCGCGGGCCCGCCATAGGCCTTGAGGGCGGTCGTGAAGATGTGTTTGAAGAACGGCGGCCAGGCCGCGAAGATTTCCTCGACCTCGGTCGCGCCGGTGTTCTTGGGGTTGACCACGCCCATGGCGAACACTTTGTCGAGATAGCGCTCCGTCGCCTTGAGGCGCGGTGGGCCGGGCCGGCGCGGGTTGATCTCCATCACGTGACGGCATCCTTCGGCGATCGTCTCGAAGCAGGCGCGGAAATAATCGCGCTCGGCGACCAAGCGCTCGAAACGGAAGATCTGCGCCTCGTCGAGCCGCTCGAGCATCCAGGTATCCTGATCGATCGTGCGCACGCACAAGGTGTAGAAGCAGCGCGCATAAGGATTGAAATGGATGCCGAAATCGTCGAAGTGGAAATCGGGCAACGCGCCCTCGCGGAACGGCCGATAGATGTCCTCGGGCGGAAGCTCCAGCGTTCCGATGAGCGGCACCTCGCGGTGGAAGAGCGAATGGATCCGGGCGATCGGGTGCCGGATCATGCCCGCATAGGCGCCTTCGATCGCCCTGATCTCGGGCTCGATATCCGAGCCGTCGTAGCCGTGGATCGAGCCGAACACCTTCTCGCCCTGGCACAGGAAATAAAGGTGCGTGAGCGACCTCACGAATTCCTTCGACGTCGAGTCCCCGTTTTGCGGCGCGAGCGAGCGCACGCCATGGAAGCAGTTGATCTCCGGGTGCATGCTGAGCGCGCGGGCGAACCAGAGGCTGGCGGTGCTGCCGACCGTCGAAACGTAGAACATGGCGCCTGCCTTCGCGTTCAATCGCCGCTTGAAATAGGAATGCGAAAGATTGATGTAAGGTACGTGTAAACGATCCCCGACACTTTGTCATGCGCTGATCGAGGAGAGGCGCGATCGTCGCGCGGCCCTGGCGACGGAAATCGGCGCGGGCGCGGTCGCGCGCGGCGCTATGGGTTGCGCAGATCGAAGGCGAGCAGAAGGCGCGTGCTGAAGCGGTTAGAGAGGCCGCGATAGCGACGGCTTTCCAATAGGTTGTTCGCGAGGAAGACGGGCATGAGCAGGCCCGCCGCGAGCCCGTAGCGGAAGAAGGCGCCGGGCACGCCGCCATGATAGGCGGCGATCGTCCGTTCCACCAACGTTTTGCCGAGATGAGCCAAGGGCGCGCCATAGAAAGATAGTGTCGCGGTCGAATGTGCCGGCACGATCGCGGCGAGATCGCGCGCGATCGAGCTTCCATCCGCCGACGCGCCATCGCCGCGCTCGAGATTGATATAAATCAAGACAACGCTGCCGGTCGGCAGGCACGTGGTCGCGAGACGGTGAAGCGTTTCGGCAATAGCTGCGTTGAGCTCCGGAAGCTCGACGAACAGGAGCCGCGGCCGGCCGCGCGCATCCTCGGCGAGCGCGAGGGTCGCGAGCGGGCTTTCGGAATCCTCCAAGGCGGGATCGAACTCGATGCGCTCCACGTCCGGGCGGTCCTTGAAGAGGCGCGCGAAGATCGAGCCTTTCGGCAGCACGGCCGTCGAGGCGAACGCGTCGCCCTCGAGACAGGCCCGGATGCGCTCGGCCGGCTCGGCGTAATAGAGCCAAAGCGGGTGGACGATGCGGTATTCGGGGGCGCTACCGGCGACGGCGCGCGCGAGGCGGCTCAAGGTCGCCGTGACGCTGAAGACCGAAGCCCGCCAACCGCCGACGCCCGGTTGGGCGGCCTCGACGCCGGCCGTCGCGCGGTCGAGCGCACGGTACTGGGCATAGGCCGGGAGCCAGAACGGATGATCGAGATGGCTTCGCGGCCGGGCCGACAAGCGCGCGCGGAGCGCCGCGTTGAAGCGCCTTGCCGGCGCGCGGTCCTCCTCGGATATGTCCGAGGCCGGCCCGGCATGGATCGTGAGCAGCTCGCCGCCCAGCGCGCGTTGCTCTTCCGTTGTCCATATATCGAGGTCGGCCACGATGTCGGCGAGCGGCGGCCAGCCGAGGCGCAGCTGGTCGCGTCCGGTCTTGCGCGGCTGCAGCTCCATCATGAAGAAATCGTCGGAATCGGCGAGCACGCAGCGCCGCGCGCCGGGCGCCAGCACGGGGATCGCGCAATAGTCGAAGAAGCTCGGCGGCACCTTGGGTGCGATGCGCTCGGGCTTGACGCAAACGAGCGCGATCGGGAACTGGTAGCCGATCAGCGCGTCGGCGCCGACCGCCCAATAGAATTGATCGATCCGGCGCGGATGGCGGAAGGGGCGATTGACGATCTTGGCCGCCGGCATCGGATGCAGATGATCGAGGGTGAGCCGCACGAGCGCGCGCGGAGAAATGGCGATATTGCCGGTCGCCCGATCCCGCGCCGCCGCGAGCCGCGGCAGGACGGACTCCGCGGACGCGCGCAGGCTGGGCGCGAAGATCAGGGTCTCGCCGGCGGCGATCCGGTCGACGACCGTCCGGTAGCAGCCGTCGGCCAGGATGAAATCGGCGTTGAGGAAGAAGAGAAACGTCTCGGTCATCGCGGCGCCGAGATCCTCGATGCCGCGGAAGAGGGCTAGCGTGAGCGGCACCGAGTAGTTCGGCACGCGCAAAAGATCGTCGATCGCGCGATAGGCGACCCGGGCCAAGCGGCGCGCCTCGGCGATCGCGCGCGACGCCTCGAGGAAAGGCACCAGCCGCGCCTCGGTGAGGATCACGAGCTCGCAGTCGAAACGCTCGGCGAGGCAGGGCAGATTCCCAGGCGCGAGCAAGGCGGGGAGGGCGACGGGCTCGAAAATCTTGCGCGTATGGTAATCGCCCCAAACCGGTACGACGATGCGCGCTTTGGGTCGCTCGTTCATCGCTCGGCGGCTCTGGTCGGCGGCTTAGGCGCGCGGCGCCGCGGCGCGATGGTTTTTGTTGCCGCAATCGTTAAGATATGGCATGCACACGAAATCTACCGTCGTGGGGCGGTGGCGGCGTGGGGTCCCGTCGACTTTAAATTTCTCGGCTGCATTCTATTCCCGGCGAAAGCCTCTTCGAATCGGGAATGACCGTAATGGACCGACATGTTCGTGACAAGCGCGAATTCCCCGGCGTTGACGCCCGGACGCGGCCGGCGGTCGCGCGCGACCGCGCGCTCGAGCGGACCCGCGCCGACTGACGCGCGCGCCGCCGCCGGGACGCCGCGATCGATCCGACCGGGACCGAGGGGCGTCGTCTGATGGCGCAAAGAGTCCGATTGGTCATTCCGTTCTGGGGTGTCACGTACCTGCGCAAGCTCGTCAACGTGACGATCCCGGCGCTGCTCGCGCCCGGAAATCTGCCGGCGTTGGTCGAGGATTTCGACGTCGAGGTCGTGCTGGTGACCGAGCGCATGCTGCACGAGGTCGTCCAGCGCACCAGCGCGTACAAGAACCTCGCGCGCCTGTGCCGCGTGGAGCTGCGCACGCTCGACGATTTGCTCACCGGGACCTCGGGCGATTACGGCGTGGTCCTGAGCTACGCGTTGTACCGGGGCTTCGCCGATCTCGGACCGCTGATGACCGAGACCTATCTCTTGTTCCTCAACGCGGATTTCATCATCGCGGACGGCAGCTATCGAACCTTGGGCCGCCTGATGAAGGAGGGGCACCGGGTCATCCACAATCCGAGCTTCCGCGCCGTGCTCGAGGACGTGATGCCGATCCTCGAGCAGCTCGTCGCCCCCGACACCGGCGTGCTCGCGGTTCCGCCGCGCGAGATGGTGGCGCTCGCCCTCGACCACAAGCACCTGACCGTCAAGGCGCGCACGGTGAACCAGCGCGTGTGCCACCAATGGCGCATGGACCAGTTCTATTGGTTCGTCGACGAGCGCACGCTCATCGGCTACCAGTGGCCGGTGGCGCTGGTGGCGATCAGGCCCGAATGCGTGGTGACCGAGCCGACGCTGATGTGGGACTACGCCTTCGTCCCCGACGCGGCGCCGACCCTGCCGCGATACTTCATTTCGGATTCCGACGAGTTCTTCATGCTCGAGCCGCAGAAGCGGTCCGCGGGCGGCGAGATGATCCGGCTCGGCTGGATCTCGCCCGACGAGATCGCCAAGGATCTGTCGGCGTGGACCACCAAGGAGCAGCGCGAGTGCGGCACGCACCTCCATATCTTCCACTCGAGCGACCTGCCCGACGGGCTCGATGCCGTGATCGCGGAATCGCGCACCTACATGGCGGACATCGTGTCGCGCCTGTCGCCGGTGGCGCAGGACCATCGTAACCACACGCTGTTCAAATCGTGGTTCGACACGGTCCAGGCCCAGGTGCGCGCGGGCAAGGGCATGGAGGCGTTCGAGCCCACCCGCGCGATGTTCCAGGAATACGGCGTGCAAGGCGCGTCGGCGTCCGTCATGCCGACCGATCCGTCGAAGCTCACGCTGGGCCAGGGCGCCAGCATGCTCGGCACCGCGTTCTTTCCCCAGAGCCCGGTCTCGGTGCTGCGCATCCACGTCGCCGTCAATGCCTATTCCCCGATCGACAACGAGGTCGTGCTCGGCGTGTTCGCCAACGGGGAGCAATATCCGTTGCGGCTGGCGACGCAGCCGGTCGCGGCCAACAGCCGGGTGTTCCTCGACGTGCTGTTCGACTTCCAGGTCGAGGCGCAGGGTGCCATCGGGCTCGAGGTGCGCATCGGCCCGGCGCTCCCCGGGACGATCTACATCAACGGGCCGGACGGCACCGTGCCGCCCGGCATGCCGGTGCCCTATTTCGCGGTCGTCGATCTCGGCGCCGTCAGCGCCGACGTGAGCGACGTGATCCGCCGCCATGGCACCGGAAGCGCCGCCTTGCTGCCGATGCCGACCGGACGGACGCGGCTCGAGCATCCCGCCGTGACCACGATCTCGACCGTGCTCTCGGCCGATCCGGCCGCGGCGACCGCCGAGGGCGGCGTCTCGATCCTGGGATACCGGTTCGTGCCGCGCAATTCCCAGTCGGTCGTGCACGGGCGGGTCCGGGCGAACGCCTATGTCGCGGACGAGAACGAGGTGGTCCTGGCGATCTTCCGGAACGGGCGGACGGCGCCGCTGCACCTCGAATCGAAGAAGGCGGACGCGGGCGCGCGGGTCGGGTTCGACGTTTCGTGGGACATGATCGCCGGCACCGTCGATCCGGTCGACGTCGACGTGCGGATCGGACCGGCGCGGCCGGGGACCGTGATCGTGAACGGCCCCGCCGACGCACCCGCGGGGGACGCCGAGATTCCGTACATCGCGCTCCTCGACCTCGGCGACGTCGGCATCGTGAGCCAGCCGGCCGAGGGCGATACGGGCTTGCCCGTGATCCGCTTGCGGAGGCACCCGGTACGCGACACCCTCGCGTTCGTCCGCGGCCTGCCGCGCGCCATCGCCGCTTGGGCGTACGGCTGCGTGTTCGGGCGCGTCCCGGACCTCAAGATGGCGCACCCGCTTTGGCTCGACACCCAATTCGTCTTCGCGCGGTTGAGCGCGCTCCGGCGCCGCGGCGACCCGCGCATTCTTTGGGTCGGGACCCGGAGCACCTATTTCGACCGCGTGCTCGCCGATCGCCTCGACCCGGCGATGTTCGACGCGCCGTCGCTTTTGCCCGCCCGCATCGGGCTCGGCCGCTACGATTGCTGCGTTTGCGATCTCACACCCGAGGAGGCGGTCGGCTTCAAGGCGCTCTATTACAAGATCCGCCCCTATCTCAAGAACGACGCCGAGGTCATCCTCTACGTCTACAACGGCAGCAATGCCGAGTTCATGGCGAACGACCTGTTTCTCTCGGAGAACCTGTTCCCGGACGTCGACGAATCGCACGTCTACTTCTTCGGCAATGCGCGCAGCCGGGCCCTGCGCGACGCGCTGGTGCGGGTCACCGCGTCCTACCAGAGCCGGCCGTGGACGCGGCGCTTGTACACGCTCCTGACCATGCTCGGCCTCGCGCCGCTGGTCCTGATCTCGAATGCGATCGCGCGGCTGCGCGATCCGAGCATGTTCGAGCAGCATTGGTCGAGCATGGCGATCACCATGCGCGTGCTGCGCCATCGCGCGGACGAGGTTCCGGATGCGCCGGTGCTGCGGCGCGCGGCGGCGGGCGGCTAGGCGGGCGGCGGGCGATGCGGCCGCGCGCGGGTCACCGGCGGCGAGAGAGAGGCCGATGCGATTTCCGATGACCGGTCGCAGGATGATCGCGGCGGCGGGCCGGTCCGTGCTCGGCGCGACCGCGGCGTTGCTTCAGATCGTCGGCATCACGGCGCTCTTGTTCGGCGCGCTCAACTACGCGGCCTATCTCGACGAGCCGGCGGCACCCGCGCCGGTCGACGACACGTTCAGCGCGTCGCTCTGGCCGGGCTCCCCGGCGTCGCTGCCGGTCCTGCGCGCGATCTTCGGCGTCTCGACCGACGGCGAGGCGATGGCGCGCTTCAACGCGTCGCCCGGCTTCGCCTTCCACCCGACGCTTCCCTTCGCGACCGCGCGCGTCGACAACCGCTTCTACCGCATCGGGCTCGAGGGGGCGCGCTATCAGCCGGGCTGGACCGACGCCTATGTCGAGTCCCTGCTGCGCGGCGACCGGCCGATGGGCTTCATGCTCGGCGGCTCGACGCTCCTCGGCCACGGCCTCGCCGGCAACGAGACCATGCCCTATTACCTCAACGAGATCGTCGCGCCGAGCGGCCTCACCTTCGTCAATTTCGGCGCCCAGGCCTACGACCAGCGCGCCGAGATCGACAAGCTGATCTATCTCCTGAAGCGCGGCTACCGGCCGCGCGTCGTCATCTTCCTCGACGGCTGGAACGACCTGTTCCTCGCGCGCAGCAACATGCGCCTCGAGGACGACGTGATCTTCCACGGCTTTTCCCTCAACCGCGCCGAGATCGCGTTCACGCCCGGCGCGATGCTGCCGTCGGTCGATCGTCTCAAGCTGTTCGCGGAATCGCTGCCGCTCTACCGCTGGCTCGAGGCGCGCGAGCGGCCGAAACGCGACGTCGCCGGCATCCCGTTCGACCGCGACGCCTTCACCGCCGGCTTCGACTTCCGCGAGGCCGACTACGTGTTCCGCCATTGGGCCGCCTATGGCGAGCTCCATCGCGCCGCGTTCGAGGACAAGATCGTGCGCTACTATCGCAGCAACCTCGTGCTGCTCCGGACCCTCGCCCAGGGCTACGGCTTCCGGCTTCTGGTGTTCTTCCAGCCGATGACCTTCCTCGAGCCGGGCAATCCGTTCGTGACCCCCGCCGCGCGCCGGGCGCCGGGCTACCGCTACATCGAGGACATGGTGAAGACCGTGCGTGCGCACATCGCCTCGGGCGACCTTCCGATGATCGACCTCTCGGACGCGCTCGACGGCGTACGCGGCTATCGCAGCATCGACATCGCCCATTACGCGCCGGCCTCGAACCGAGCGCTCGCCGAGGCGGTCGCGCGCGAACTCGCGGCACCGCAGCCCTAACGCGATCCGGCGGGCCGCGCTCAATCGGGCTCGAAATCGTCCATGTAGGGGCGCTTCAGCGCCGGGTCCTGCGCTTCCTTGACGAGGTAGAGATCCTCGACCGCGAGCACGTCGAGCTCGGTCCCCATGAAGCAGCGGAACGCGTCCTCGGGCGTGCACACGATCGGCTCGCCGCGCACGTTGAAGCTCGTGTTCACCAGCACCGGACAGCCGGTGCGCGCCTTGAACGCCGAGAGGAGCGCGTGGAAGCGCGGGTTGGTCTCGGCGTGCACGGTCTGGACCCGCGCCGAATAATCGACGTGGGTCACCGCCGGGATCGAGGAGCGCGGCACGTTGAGCTTGTCGATGCCGAACAGCGCCCGCTCCTCGGCCGTCATCGCGCGCCGGTGCGCCGGCTTGACGTCGGCGACCAGCAGCATGTAGGGGCTCTCCGCGGCGAGCTCGAACCAATCCCCGACGTCCTCGAAGCGGACCGCGGGCGCGAAGGGCCGGAACGATTCCCGATACTTGATCTTGAGGTTGAGCTGCGATTGCATCTTGGGCGCGCGCGCGTCGGCGATGATCGAGCGCGCGCCCAAGGCGCGCGGCCCGAACTCCATGCGGCCCTGGAACCAGCCGACCGCCTTGCCGGCGGCGAGGTCGTCGGCGCAGCGCTCGATCATGGCGTCGCCCGCGAGCCGCTCGAAGCGCGCCCCGGCGGCGTTCAGCCGGCGCGCACTTTCGTCGCTCCCGAAGGCGGGGCCGAGATAGGCGCCCGCCATCCGGTCCGAGCGGTTGTCGACCGTCCGCGGCTGGTCCTTGTAGAGGTGGTAGGCGCAGAGCGCCGCACCCAGCGCCCCGCCCGCGTCGCCCGCCGCGGGTTGGATCCAGAGGCGCTCGAATTTCCCGTCGCGCAGCACCTTGCCGTTGGCGACGCAATTGAGCGCGACGCCGCCCGCGAGGCAAAGGTCGCGCATGCCGGTTTCGGCGGCGATCGAGCGCGTGAGCCGCAGCACGATCTCCTCGGTCACCGCCTGGATCGAGGCGGCGAGGTCCATGTGATGCTGGGTCAGGAGCTCGCTCGGCTTCCGCGCCGGCCCGCCGAACTTGGCGTCGAAGCGCGCATTGGTCATGGTGAGGCCGGTGCAGTAGTCGAAATAGTCCTGGTCGAGCCGGAAGGTGCCGTCCGGCTTCAAATCGACCAGCGTGTCGAGGATGTCGCGCGCGTATTTCGGCTCGCCGTAGGGTGCCAGGCCCATGAGCTTGTATTCGCCCGAGTTCACCTTGAAGCCGGTGTAGTAGGTGAAGGCCGAGTAGAGCAGGCCGATCGAGTGCGGGAAGTGGATTTCGCGCTCGATCTCGATCCGATTGCCGCGCCCGATGCCCATCGAGGTGGTCGCCCACTCGCCGACCCCGTCCATCGTGAGGACCGCCGCCGCCTCGAAGGGCGACGCGAAGAACGCGGACGCGGCGTGGCTCAAATGATGCTCGCTGAACAGGAGGCGGTTCTGCCAATCGTAGTCGGGCGCGAACTTGCGCAGCTCGTCGCGCAGGAGCTGCTTCTGGAACAGCTTCTCGCGCAGCCAGAGCGGCATCGCCATCCGGAACGAGCGGAAGCCGCGCGGCACCATGGCGAGATAGGTCTCGAGCAGGCGCTCGAACTTCAGGAACGGCTTGTCGTAGAACGCCACGTGGTCGATGTCGGCCAGCCGGCACCCGCCGGCTTCGAGGCAATAGGCGAGGGCGTGGCGCGGAAAGCGCGCGTCGTGCTTCTTGCGCGAGAAGCGCTCCTCCTGCGCGGCCGCGACGATGCGGCCGTCCTCGACGAGGGCAGCCGCGCTGTCGTGATAGAACGCCGAGAGACCGAGGATGCGCATGCTCGCCGGGCGCTAGAAGATCGTGTAGATGAACGGCGCGATCACCGATCCCTTGGTCAGCACGATCAGCGCGCCGAACACGACCATCATGACGAAGATTGGCAACAGCCAATATTTCTTGCGCACGCGCAGAAACATCCAGAACTCTTGCAGAAACGAGAGCATAGGCGACCTCAGAACTGGTTTTTCATCGATTCCGGTGCGGGTCCCGGGGGCGTGCGCCTGATCCAATAGCTCGTGGCGGCGGGGTCGCGGCGCAACCTCAAGGGATCGCCGCCGGTCGCGCGCACTAATAATCCCACCGGCACGAGGGTCGTGAAATAAAGGAGCGCGAGCCCGATCGGGCTCACGATGCGCGCGAGCAGCAGCCCGAACCGGAGCCACAAGCGATTGAGCGGGGCCAGGAGCGACGGGCGGACGAGGGCCGCCAAGAGGAACGCGAGCGCCAGCGCGATCGACCACCAGCGTACCGCGTCCAGCCCCCGATGGAGCAGCGGCGCCGCGCCGACAAGCGCGAATCCGGCCGCCATCACAAGGCCAAAGGTGCGATCGGAGGATCCCGCGATCTCCTCTTCCCGATCGAATTCCTCGTGCATTCGACTCCCCAGGGCTGATTCCGCGATGAAGGTAATCGTAATATGACGGGTTCGAAAGACGAAAAATAGCGCGCCGCGCCGCGAGCCCTATCGACCGCGCCCGGCTTCCGGGCTATTGTCGGCTGCCCCATCCGCCGCCGGGATGCGGGCAAGGTTGCGGGCCGCGCGGGGGGCCCGGCGTTCGTCGCAACTGGTCTTGAAGCCCTTGGGCACTGCTGTTATTGGGGTGCGGTCCATCGGGCTCAACGCTGTGATGTCTGGCGCAATAATGTCAAACAGTTTGGAAGCTAAGGTCTCCGGGGCCCCGTATTACTTTTTTCTTACCTTTTGGGGCGATCGATTCCGCGACTTCACCTGTCGCTTCACCATTCCGTCGTTGCTCTCGCCGAACAACATCCCGGCGCTCAAGAACCGCGCGGCCGCGCGCTTCATCATCGCCACCGCCGCGGAGGACCGCGCGAAGCTCGAGCGGGAGCCGATCTTCCGCCGCCTCCGCGAGGAGATCGCGGTCGAATTCCTGCCCAACGAGGAATCCGATCCGCCGGTCCACAAATACGTCCGCATGTCGCGCGGCCACGCGCTGCTCGCGGACCGCGCCTTCCGCGACAAGGCGATCGCGATCAACGTCAACCCCGATTCGGTCTATCCCGACGGCTGCATCGCGGAAGCCCAGCGCCTGGCCGAGGCCGGGAAGCACGTGGTCCTGTGCGCCGCCGTCCGCTTCGACATGGACGGCGTCGAGCGCGAGCTCGCCGCGCGCGGGCTGCTCGAGCCCGGCTGGCCCTTCACGCTTCCGATGCGCGACGCGGTCGCGATCGGGCTGCGCAATTTCCACTCCGAGACCCGGGCGTCCTGCTGGACCGCGCGAAATTTCGGCCGGCTCATCGAGGATCACCACCGAAAGCACTTCCTGACCTGCTGCTATTGGGAGGTGCCGGGCGAGGATGGCGCGATCATCATCACCCACAATTGGTCGCCTTTCGTGGTGAATTACGGCATACTCGGCGCCCACGACACCAGTGCCCTCGACGGGCGCGCGCTCGACGGCACCTACATCTTCGAGAATTTCCCGAAATACACCGACTCGATCGAGGTGGTGACCGATTCGGACAGTCTCTTCCTGCTCGGGCTCACGCCGCGCGACGAGATGATCCCGCCCAACGATTGGCGTTGGTGGCGCAGTCTGCCGATCCTCGGGGCATGGTCGCGGGGCTACATCTTGAACCGCACCGTGTTCGATCCCGGCATCGATCGCTATCGGCGCGCGATCTATGCGACCCCGGTGCGCTGGCACGCGCGCGACCTCAATGCGCGCTGGGCGGCGACCGAGGAACTGGCGCGCCGGACGATCGAGGAGTACGTCAAGAAGGAGGTCGATCTCGATGACACGGATCCGTCGTTGCGCGATACGTTGCGCCGGCGCTGGTTGCGGGCGATCCGGCCCATGATGTTCTAACGGCTCCCGCGGCAGGTCGCGCCGCATCGATTGGAAATAAAGCGATGAAGCCCGAACAAGAAACACGCCTGGTATCCTACGACGTCGGCGGCCGCGGCTTCGGCTGCGAGCTCAAATATCCGAAAGCGCTCGAGGACAGCGTCGTCCATCTGCTGTTCGAGGCCGACGCCGGGTGCGCCGAAGAGATGATGCGCTCGAACCCGGAGCCGGCGCGGTTCTTCGTCGCCCCCTTCGGCCTGGGCGGCGCCGACGGGCCGCGCCGCCTCCACATCACCCAGAATCCCTATGCCAGCTCGCTTCTGGTGCCCGACAAGGATTTCTGCAAGTCGACGTGCGAGGTGGAGCTGAGCGGCGAGATCGACGGCGTCGCGGTCGAGGACCTGCGCTACGACGCGCTCTATACGGACGAGTATCGGGTCGTGCGCACGGCCGACGTGGCGGTTCGCGCCCTCGACAGCGTGCGCGCGACGGGCGAGCTGCCGCTCGCGGCACCGCCCGATTTCCTCTCCCTCGATACCCAGGGCACCGAGTACGAGATCCTCGAGGGGGCGCGGCAAACGATCCGGCGCAGCGTGCTCGCGCTGACGACGGAAATCGAGTTCCGGCCGATGTACGAGGGGCAGCGGCTGTTTCCCGACATCTACCGGTTGGCGCTCGAGGAAGGCTTCGAGTTCGTCGGCTTTCCCTACCTCCAGGAGGTGGCGCCGGTCCGCATGCCGGTGGGCGCGCGCGGCTGGGATTTCGTGGCGTTTGGCGACGCGCTGTTCTTCCGGCGCCTCGACGCGTTGAGGAAAATCGCCGCGTCCGAGGTCGAGCTGTTCGCCATGGGCCTCAAGCTCGCGTTCATCGCGATCTGCTACAACCGGCTGGGCCACGCCTTGTCGGTGCTCGACGAGACGTTCAAGATTCGGCCGGGGGACGACGTGCTGTTGGCGTTCGCCAAGCACGGCTACTTCCGTCTCCTCGAGCGCCTCTACGCGGCCTACCGGCGCATGCCCGCCCGCTTCCTTCATATCGACCGGCATCGCCTCGCGCGCGACATTCATGCGCGCACGCAGGAGCGCGAGGCCGAGGTGGAGCGGGCGGCAGGCGAAGCCGTCGACCCCAACCATGCCAAGCTGCTGCCGGCCCTGAGGCAATTGCCGAAAGTCGAGGAGGTCCGGCTGGAAAATCCCGCGGTCGCGGATGTCGCGACCGTCCTGCCCGCCGACTATGGGAAGGCGACGTCGACCCATGGCGTGAGCATCCTCGGCTACGGTTTCGTGCCGAAGATCGTTCCGTCCGTCCTGCGGCTCGCGGTCGAGGTCACGGTGCATTCGGAGGCCGACAATTTGCTCGTGCTCGCCGTGTTCGGCGCCGACCCGCAGCGGGCGATGCGGCTTGTGTCCCAGCCGGTCGCGGCGGGCGGCAAGGGGCGCGCGCGCCTCGAGCTCTACGTGCCGCTCACGACGCTGGACCCGAGCGCCTACGACGTCCGAATCGGTCCCGCGCGCCCCGGCACCTTCTCGCTGAATGGGCCGCCCGGAAGCGCGCCGAGCGAGGTCGCGGAGCCCGCGAGCCTCACCGTGACTCTCTGGTCGGTCGACCAGGCGCTGGCCGCGGGATTCATGGCGGTCGAGGAGGCGAAGGCCGCGGCAGCGCCGCCGAAGCCGACCCACGACATCGAGGACGCATTGAAGCAATTCGGCTTCCTGTCCCTCGCCGAGATCGTGCGCCGGCGCCGCGTGGGCGCCGAATTGAGCGTGCCCTCGGATGCCGACGCTCGGGATTAGGGCCGTGCGCCGCGCGGCGCGGGCGGGCCGGAACCGGCCGGGCCGCGCTTCTGCCGCGGGCGCGCGGCAACGATCCGGACGATGACGGACGGTCTCGAAGGCCGCATCGTGTCGCACGACGTGGGCGGCCGCGGCTTCAACGTCGAGCTCAAATATCCGCAGCACTTCCGCGACGACGTGGTCCATGTCCTGTTCGAGGCGGACCAGGCCTGCGCCGCGGAGATGGCGCGCACCAACGACCGGCCGGGCTTTCTCGTGGCCCCCTACGGACTTGGCGCGGTCGACGGACCGGCGACGCTCCACGTCACCGCCAATCCCTATTTCAGCTCGCTGCTCGAGCCCGACCCGGCGTTCGCGGCCTTGAGCTGCGAGGTGCCGCTGAGCGGGTCCATCGACGGCGTGCCGGTCGAGGGGACGCGCTACGACGCGCTTTACGGCGCCGAGATGCGCGTCGTGCGGCGGATTCCGGTCGAGATCCGAACGCTCGACGGCCTCCGCGCCGCCGGCGCGCTGCCGATCCCGGCGCCGCCCGATTTTCTCTCGATCGATACCCAGGGAACCGAGTTCGAAGTCATGGAGGGAGCGCTCGCCACGATCGACGCGGGCGTGCTCGCGCTCACTTGCGAGGTCGAGTTCCGGAGCATGTATCTCGGCCAGCGCCTGTTCCCGGATCTGTTCCGCCTCGCGCTCGCCCACGGCTTCGAGTTCGTCGACTTCACCCACCTGCAGGCGGTGGCGCCGACCCGCCTGCCGGTGGGCGTGCGCGGCCGCGAGCCGCTCGCGTTCGGCGACGCGCTGTTCTTCAAGTCGATCGCGAGCCTGCGCGCGATCGCACCCACGCCGGACGCGCTCCAACTGATGGCGCTCAAGCTCGCCTTCATCGCCATCTGCTACCGCCAATTGGGGATCGCGCTCGCGGCGCTCGAGGAGGCCTTCGCGCGGCCGATGAGCGAGGCGCTCTCGGGGGCCCTCGCGGGCCGGCGCTATTTCGAGTTCCTCAGCGCCTTGCACGAGGCGGCCGCGCGCGCGCCGCGCGCCCTGCTGCACGACGACCGCCAGGCGGTGGTCGCCGAGCTCCGATCGCCGCCGACGCAAGTGCGCGGCGCCGACGCCGCGGACATGGCGGCGAGCGGGGTCGAGACGCTCCTGGTCGAGCACGGGTTCCACGAGCTCGCGGGCGTGGTGCGCGGGCGCCGGAACGAGGCGCGGGATTCCCGGCCCGGGCGCGTGCGGCGCCGCTCGGCCCCGCCCGCGGCGCTGGCGTTCGACCGCGCCGTGCGGCTCCTGCGGCGCGCGGTGCCGCCGCGGCTCTACGCCATGCTGCGCAACCTCTATCACGCGGTCCGGCGATGAAGCGGCGTCTGCGCATCATCACCTACGCCTGGGGCCGGTCGTACGTCGAGAACCTGCTCGACATCACGCTCGCCGCGGTGCTGGCGCCCGGCAATCTGCCGGCGCTGAGCGAGGCGTTCGCGTGCGAGTTCGTGCTGGTGACCGAGCGCGCCCTGTTCGGCACCGTCGAGGCCCATCCGATCTACCGCCGTCTCGCCCAGTACGCGGCCCCCCGGCTGCTGGCGATCGACGATCTGCTGGTGGCACCGCTCTACGGCATGACCCTCACCTATGCGACCTACCGCGCGATGGAGGATCTCGGCGACGCGGTGACCGAGACCGACTTCCTGTTCTTCACCGCCGACTGGATTCCGGCCGACGGCTCCTACCGCGCGCTCATTCAGCCGCTCGAGCGGCGCGAGCGGCTGATCGTGGCGCCGAGCTATTGCGTCGTGAGCGAGGCCGTGCTGCCGACGCTGCGCGCGCGGAAGGACCCGGCGACCGGCGTGCTCGCGATGGGCGCGCGCGAGATGGCGGCACTCGCCATCCCCAATCGCCACAACACGATCCGGGGCAAGACCGTCAACGCGCATCTCTTCCACATGGACATCGTCGAGCAGTTCTATTGGCTGGTCGATCCGTCGACGCTGTTGTGCCACCAGATGCCGATCGCGATCGTGTGCATGCGGCCCGAGCGCTGGAACCGGACGCCCAACTGCTTCTGGGACTACGGCACCGTGTCCGAGCTGTGCCCGAACGCCACACCGTGCGTGCTCGGCGATTCGGACGATTTCCTGATGATCGAGCTGCGCAGCGAGGCGACCTACGACGACGGGCTCCGGGTCGGATGGCCGGATCTCGATACCATCGGCAAGAAGCTCGCGAGCTTCGTCACGCGCGACCACACGGTCTACGGCAAGCACCAGATGGTGCTCCACGCGCGCGATCTGCCGCCCGGGACCGACGAGGCGCGCGCCCGGCTCAAGGCGTTCGTCGCCGAGGCCTTCACCCACTTCGAAGGGCGCGAGGTGTCCTACGTCGGACACCCCTTCTGGGCCTTCCAGTCGTCGCTGTTCGATCTCGCGCGCCACACGGTCGCGCCGGGGCATCCGTTGGCCGATCCGCTGCTGTGGAGCGCTTGCTCGAAGGCGCTCACCTCGGTCGTCAACGGCGCGATCGACGATTTCGAGGACGACGCGCGGCGCGACTGGGACCAGCTCGCGCGCGGCATCCCGTCGATCAAGGACGCGGGCGTCGAGCGCTACGTGGCGCTGCGCGATCCGATCTTCGCGGACCTGTACCGACGGCTCTCCGGACTCGAGCAGGCGACCAAGGTCCAGGAGGCGATCAGCCAGCGCGACGTGGCGCTGGCCCAGCTCAAGATCGCGGAGCTGCACGAGCTCGTGGCCGAAAGCTCGCTCGCGTCCGACTACCGGTTCAACAAGTCGGTCGGCCTGGCGCCGGTCTTCACCGAGGTTCCCGCGACGCCCGCGGCCGCCGCCATCGACGCGCGCCACCCCATGTGGGCGCCGCTGCGTCACGTCATCCGCGTCGTCGAGGAGACGGTCGTGGGGCGCGAGCCGCGCATCCTTTGGGTCGCGAGCGACGGGCTCAATCGGCTCAGTGAGTTCGCGGGGCTGGGCGGGCGCGCCCATATGCGCCTTGCGTCCTTCACGGCCGCGAACCTGGAGCCGGGCGATCTGCCGTGGAACGCCGCCTTCGATCTCTGCGTTTTCGAGCTCAACGCCCAGGATCTCCGCCGCCTGCGCCGCATGTACGACAATCTCGTGCCGGCGCTGCGGCCGGGGGCGAAGCTGGTCGCCTTCTATTTCCACGAGACGCTCGACGCCTTCGTGGCCAACGCGCGCTCGATCCGGAGCATCTATCCGCGTTGCGATTTCGGCCGCGCGCTCTATGCGGGCTCGCCCGCGAGCGTCGCAGCCCTGCGCCTCGAGGGGCGGCTCCGGCGGCTCCTGCGCATGGCGCCCGAGAGCGCGCCGCGTCTCCGCGCGCCGTTGGTGAAGCGCCTGGTCGAGCGGGCGGCCGGCGCGGCGAGCCGGCTCGAGGCCGCGCGCGCGCCCGAGGCCTGCTTCATGCCGCCCGTCCCCTGCACCAGCCTGACGATCGAGATCGACATCGCGCGCGGCTGAGCCTGGCGTTGCACGCGGCCTTAGCGCGCGTTCGGCAGCCGGTGCCGGTGGGCGTGAAGGAACAATGCGAACGCGTCGTAGGGCGAAAGACGCGGCAACGCGAGCGCCTCGTCGCGCGGCCAGGCGCGCAGCTCGGCACCCTCGTGGAGCTTGAGGGAAGCGAATGCGGCGGCGCCGAGCGCGATCTCGTAATAGGCGCGGTAATAGCGGCCGAGGCCGGTCGGGCGCAAATCGAACTCGAATCGGGTGAAGAGCGTGGCCTTGGCGACGTCGAACTCGAGCTCGAGCTCCTCACGCAGCTCGCGCCTGAGGGCCGCGCGCGGCTCCTCGGCCGGGTCCACCCCACCCCCGAAACAGCCCCAATGACCGGGGTACCAGATTTCCGGCACGTCGTCTCGAAGCTGCAACACATAGCGCCCGTCCTCGAGCACGAGGATCGCCGCGACCGCATCGCCGACCTGGAGCGGCGTCGAGGCGTCGAGGAAGGTCGAATTCGCCATGGGGATCCGAGCGTTTGGGCCGCCGCCGCGCGCCCGCCTCGGACGCGCTCCCGGCATAACATCCGGCGCGTCGGGACCTGTCAACGGCCGGCCCGGCGCGGGCGCGCGCCGGACCCCCCGAAAGACCCGCCGCGGGAACCGGCGTTTTCTTCGCGACCCCGCGGAGAGAGTTGATTTGCCAATTGAAGCTGCTGTAAGGTCGCGACGCGCTGGGGGCGCCAGGGGGGTCGTTGCGATCCGCGCGATGCGTCGCGGGTGCCGGCCGAAGTTTGAGGTCAAATGCGCGATTGGTCGAAGGCCGATTGGGTCGATCCATCCTACGGATGGCGCCCGCTTCCCGTTCCGGACATGCCCGACCGGCTGCTGATCGACTTCGCGACGCGATGCAATCTGCGCTGCCACATGTGCCCGGTCTGGGGCCTCGAGGACGAGGCGCAGATCGATTCCGTGACCGGCATCATGGATCTCGAGGCGGCGCGCAAGATGCTCGACGAATTCACCGCGACCAAGCCGATGGTCGCGCCGAGCATCTACGGCGAGCCGCTCCTGATTCCGCGGCTGCGCGAAGTCTTCGCCGACATGAAGAAGCGCGGCATGGCGATCGCGCTCAACACCAACGGCCTGACCATGAACGAGTCGATTTCGGCGTTCATGTGCGACGTGGGCGTCGATTCGGTGATGTTCAGCCTGGATTCGACGACGCCCGAAACCCTCCTCAAGGTGCGCGGAGTCGACAAGCTCGCGAAGATCGAGGCGGCGGTGTTCCGGCTCCTCAAAATCCGCGGCGAGCGCGAGCTGCCGCGCATCGGCGTCTCGTTCACGCGCCAGCCCGCCAACCGGCACGAGGAAGAGGAATTCATCGCCCGGTGGGTCGGCGTCGTCGACGTGGTCCGCATGGGCATCTTGTTCGAGAACGGCACTTTCCCGGAGATGGTCGAGCCGCCGACGCGGGTGCCGTGCGCGGTCATCTACAAGACCATGCCCGTCCACAACGACGGCAGCGTGCGCCTGTGCTGCCTCGACGGCGTGCGCGCGACCGACATGGGCAACGTGTTCGAGCGCGGCGTGAAGGACGTGTGGCACGGCGAGGAATTCGCCAAGGCGCGCTATTACCACGAGACCGGCCAGTGGGATAAGGTCCCGTTCTGCAAGAATTGCAACGGATGGGCCCAGTATGAATATGGCGAGGAGGTGCGGGACGGCCTGCTGATCCGGCGGTCGCCCGAATATACCTATTACAACCTCGTCAAGCGCCTCGCGAGCTGGAAGGATAATCTCCTGGGCGGACACAAGCCGCCGCCGGCGGAGCTGCAGAAGCAAGCGCAGCCCGCCTAGCGGCGCTTCCCCGCGACCCGACCGGTCGATGCCGGCTCGAGCGCGCGAGCGGGCGCACAAGCAGCGAAGGGTATTGGGGTGACGGCAGGACCGGAGCCAGAGGGCGGTCTTCCGCGGATCGCCTACAAGATTCGGACCGAGGGGCTCGGCTGGATCCTCAGGCGGCTCCAGGTCGAGCTCGCGATGCCCACGACCGGACCGGGAAAGAGGCTGCACGCGCTCCTGGCGCGCGCGGCGTCCGTGGCATTCGCGATCCCGCGCGCGCTGCGCCGCCCCGGGTCGCCCGTCGGCGGCGACGCGCGCATCCTTCACGCCTTCTACGATCTCAAGGTGGCGCCGGTAACGTTCGATTTCCTGTGGTTCCTCGCCGGCGCGGATTTGCGGCGCCGGCAGCTCGGCCTCGAGGGGGTGCGCGTCGTCATCGTTCCGGGCTCCCACGCCGGCCTGCGTCGCGAGCGCTTCGACTATGAGGACGTCGTCACGATCGAAGCGCGCCGCCAGCGTATCGACGAGATCCTGGTTCCCGCCTGCGGATTGTTGCCGAGCTGCGTGGGTGTCGCGCGTCCTTCCTCGCGCCGTGAGGCGGCGCAGATGCGCGGCAGGGCGGGCCATCTCGTCTACCCGACCGGCTACGAGCCGACGCTGCCCATCTATCCAGGCCCGCTCGAGTGCCTGGAGGCGGCGCGCCAGGGCGAGGCCGAGATCGGCGTGCTGCGCGCCCGGCGCGAGGACCTCGAGGTCGCGCGCGGTTGGCTCGAGAGCGTCGCGGGCGGCCGCAAGACCGTCACGATCACGCTGCGCGCCTACAACTACATGCCCGCGCGCAACAGCGACCTCGCCGCCTGGACCGAATTCGCGCGCCGTCTCGATCCGACGCATTTCGTGCCCGTCGTGGTGCCCGACAGCGCCCAGAGCCTGGACGACCTGCCCGCCGACCTCCGCGCCTTTCCGGTCTATCTCGACGCCGCGCACCGGGTCGGTCTGCGCATGGCGCTCTACGAGCTCGCGTACCTCAATCTCGGCGTCAACAACGGACCGATGGGCCTGTGCTGGCTCGACGACCGGACGCGCTACGTGACCTTCAAGATGTCGACGCCGACCGTGCCGCAGACGACGCACGCCTATTTGCGCTCGCTCGGCTTCGAGCCGGGCCAGTCGCTGCCCTTTGCGACCGCGGGGCAGCTCTGGTGCTGGGAGGACGACGGGGCGGATACCCTGTGGCACGAATTCGAGGCCGCCGTCCGGCGCATCGAGGCGGCCGGAAGCCGGCTCGAGCGGCTGGACAGCGGCGGCGCGAACGGATAAGGGACGTAGCGGGGACCGACGGCGGCATCCCGGCATTCGAATTAAGGCAGACAATCATCAGCCGACAATGGAATTCGACCCATGACCCATGCCGAGACCTATATGCGCCAAGCGGCCGAGATCGCGCGGACGATCGACCTCGAGACGATCGAGAAGATGGCGGCCGGCCTCGCCAAGCTGCGCGCGCGCGGCGGCCGGCTGTTTCTCCTCGGCGTCGGCGGCAGCGCCGGCAATTGCAGCCACGCCGTCAACGATTTCCGCAAGCTGTGCGGCATCGAGGCCTATGCGCCGACCGACAACGTCTCCGAGCTCACGGCGCGCACCAACGACGAGGGATGGGAGACCGTGTTCGCCGCCTGGCTGCGCACCAGCCAAGCCGGGAGCAAGGACGCGGTGCTCGTCTTGTCGGTCGGCGGCGGGGACGCGGAGCGCAACATCAGCGCCAATCTCGTCCACGCGCTCGACGAGGCGAAGCGGCGCGGGTTGGAGATCTTCGGCGTGGTCGGCCGCAGCGGCGGCTACACCAAGAAAGTCGGCGACCATGTCGTCATCGTGCCGACCGTGGACCCGGCGCACGTCACGCCGCACACCGAGGCGTTCCAGGCGGTCGTCTGGCATTGCCTGGTGTCGCATCCGGCCTTGCAGATGATGGAAACCAAGTGGGAGTCGGCGGTCAAGAAATGACCGTTGCGCGGCGGCGGCGCGCCGCTCGCAAGGCGGCGGGCCGAGCGCAGCCGCGCCGTCAGCCTTCTGTAAACTGAGAATTTAGGGATCGCGCGCCAACGATTCGATAGAATTGTCGAGGCCCTTCGGATAACGTCGGAAACCACGCGCAGTCCGTGTCTCGAGCGTCATCTTTGACGCCACAGTTGGAACCTCCGCAGATGTCGACGATCGCGCGATTCATCCATCTCGACTATACCGCCTACGGCGCGGTCTCGAATCTCATGTCCTTGGACCCGGGTGCCGTCGACGCCACCCAGGGTGCCGCGGTGCTGGGCAACGAGTTCCTGCCCAGCCACGCGAGCGGGATGCTGCAAGTCCGGATCGCGATCAACGCGTGGAGTGCGAGCGACAATACGCTCGCGATCGCGCTCTTTCGCGACCGGCAGCCGCGGCCGATCGCCCTTGCCACGAAGCCCTTGAGCGGTGGGGAGCGGGCCAGCATCGACGTGACGTTTTCGGTGCCGGCCGAGACCGTGCGCGTGACCAGCTTCATGGTGCGCGTCGGGCCGGGCCGCGAGGGCGCGATCTACATCAACGGCGACAGCGCGGGTCCCGCGGCGGTGCAGCCGTTTCCGTTCCTGCGCATCGACGAGCAGTCGCATCCGGCGGTGCAGAACTCGGTCGGCATCCTGCGCGCCGAGCTCGACCGGCTCAACCGGGCGTACGACAATACCCAGAGCCGCGCGGCGCACATCGCGCTCCACACGCTCGGGGACGCGGTCCGGGTCTTGGAGCGCGAGCTCAACATCGCGGCTCCGGTCGATCTGCCGCCGCTGCGCTCGGATCATCTCGTCAAGCACTTCGCGAAGGAGGAAGTGGCACCCGCAGAGGCCTTCGTGGACGGTGCCGCGGTGATCATGGTTCTCGGCCAGTCCAACGCGGCCAACGAGGGCGTCGGACGCCACGGTGCCACCGACAAGGTGTTCAACTGGAATTGGGTCGACGGCAAATGCTACCGCGCGGCGGATCCCATGCTGGGCGCCACGGGAACCGAAGGCAGCATCATGGCGCGCCTGGGCGAGCGGCTCGTCGCCGACGGGAGCTTCCCCGCGGTGGTGTTCGCCCCGCTCGCGGTCGGCGGCACGTTCGTCCACGACTGGACGCCCCAGGGACGGTATTTCGGGCGCATGATCGGCGCGCTGCGGCGGCTCATCGCGGACGGCCATGCGCCGACGCACATTCTGTGGCACCAGGGGGAGGGCGACGGCTCCTTCGAGACGACGGCGGAGAATTACCGCGCGCGCCTGCTCTCGATTGTGAGCGCGATCCGCAACGAGAATTGCCGCGCGCCGATCTATATCGCGACCGCGTCGCGTTGCGGGTCGAACGTATTTCCGGGGGTTCGCGAGGCCCAGCAGTCGGTGGTCAACGGGGACGATGTCCGCGCCGGTCCCGACACCGACGTGCTCAGCGAACCGGGCGATCGGACCGCCGACGCCGTCCACATGGCGGCCCAAGGTCTCGATAAGCACGCCGCCCTATGGTACGAAGTTCTGCGGCGCCCGCGCTGAGCGCGCGCTGGGCACGGGGAAAATCGCGTGGATCTGCAGACCAACCACAATGCGCCGATGACGCGATGGGCGGCCGCCAGCGGCGCGCTCAAGAGTCGGATGACGCTCGTCGACGTCGGCGTCCAGGGCGGTCCGCAGGAGCGCTGGCTGGCACTCGGCGACGCGCTCGAGGTGCACGGATTCGACGCGCTTCCCGCCGCCATCGCGGCGCTGAAGCCGGGCGCCCATCACCATTATTACGCGATGGCGCTCGGGGCGCGCCGGGGAACCGCGACGCTTCATGTGGCGCCCGATCCCTGCGGCAGCTCGCTCTACGATCACAGCGACGGCCGGCCCAAGCTCGAGATCGAGGTCGAGACCCTCGATCACCTTTTCGAGGCCGGCATCCTGCCGCCCGCCGATTTCATCAAGCTCGACTGCGAAGGCTACGAGCCGGAGGTTCTCAAAGGCGCCGCGAAGTATCTCGAGGCGTCGTGCCTGCTCGGCGCCGAGGTCGAGACCAGCTTCAATACCAGCGTGGTGCTTCGGCAAACCCATTTCTGGGGAACCTACGAGCATTTGATCGGGCACGGCCTGCTGCTGTTCGATCTCGATTTCGACCGCTACAAGCGACCCTCGTTCCCGGGCGCGAACACGATGGCGCGGCCATCGACGTTCGAGATCCTGTTCGCGCGCGACTTCACGAACGAGCGGTACGACCCATCGGCTTACGCGAAGCCGTTCGCGAAGTTCAGTCCCGAGGCGGTGCTGAAATCGGCGATCATGTTCGAGGTCTACGGCATGACCGACGTCGCCTACGACATTTTGCTCAAGTTCCGGGACGAGCTCGGCGGCACGCTCGACGTCGACCACGCCCTAGCCCTCCTCGTGGAGAGCGGGCCGTCCTAGGGGCGGCCGCGAGGGATCCGAAATCCGCGTCGATCCGACGGTGCCGACGGCGCAGCCGGAAAATGGCTCAGCCGGACAATGGCGCAGCCGGATAATGGCGCTGCCGGACAATGGTGCCGCCGGAGTGAATTGAACACTCGACCCCGTCCTTACCAAGGACGTGCTCTACCACTGAGCTACGGCGGCGATCCGGTCGGCGCCCGGCGGCCGCCCGAGGGGGCGGCGCGAGGCCGGGCTCACATACAGGATCGG
>DATJLQ010000160.1:0-3736 GCA_035509415.1 Alphaproteobacteria bacterium | reverse complement strand
GAACAGCTCGAAGTCCTTACCGGCTTCGACCGGGCCGAGGACGCCGTAGGCCAAGCGCAAGCGCGGCACGCCCTTGGTGGTCGGGTCGGAGTCGGCGCCCGAACCGCCGACGGCGGAACGGTAGTCGAACTCCATCACGGTCTTCATCATGCCGTAGTCGGTCGGCGTGCGCGTCTCGATATGGAGGCGCGACTGGTTGGCATAGCCCGTGTAGTGGGCGCCGATGTTGCCGCCCGGCGTGTTGTTGGCCGCGAGACCGGCGCCGGTGTTGGCGTCGGACACGTTCTGGTTGGTGTCGATCGACATGCCGAGCTTGACGAAACCGCTGATCGCCATCGACGTGTCGCTGCCCGGGAGCTTGAACGAGCCCGGGAAGTCGCCGCCGACGACCGCGTCCGCGGGCGCCGCTACCGGTGCCGTGGCGTTGGCCGTCGCCTGCTGCTTCTCGATCTGGTTGAGACGGGTCTGGAGTTGGCTGATCTGCGTCTGCAGATCGTCCGTCGAGCCCGCCCAGGCCGACCCGGCAGCGAGAGCGAGCATGGCGCCCGACCCCAGCAGCGCGGCGCTGAGCCTCGTTACGTTATTCATAGATCCTCCTTGCCGTTTTGTTGTGAGTCCCGAGCGCGCCCGGCCTCGGAAAGAAACGTGGCGCGTGCGCTTGAGATCGGCCGGCCCCAATGGATCTCGTGGATCGTTCCAAGTCGCCATCCGAGCCACAGAGGAGGTTCCGCCGGGGCCGGCCGTGAGGTTTTTTCGGCCAGAGGACGGTATTCTGTCAATGAAACGGCGCGATTGGCGTGGTTTATTCTTGGCAAAGTGCCTATGAAAGCACACGCATGCTTTAACAGGAGCAATCGTATATTGTGTTTATTCGAGAACTGTCAAAATTCTTTCTAGTTTAATTAAAGTATATTATATGGAAACAATATAGTTATCTGTCGAGCAATCAGTCAATTCCCATTGCGTTCGACGCGGCGTCGGGGGCAGCGATCGGGACGGCAGAATCGGGACGGCGGAGTTTCGAAACGCGGCGCGCAAGCCGCGTATGTGCGGGTCAGCCGCTCGGGCGCAGGCGCGCGCGCTCGAGGCGCTGTGCCTCCTCGAGCCGGTGCTGCTCGCCCCGGCTCAGCCGCGCCTCGCGATCCTGATGCCCGACCACGGCCTTGCCGAGGACGAAGCCGGCGGCGAAGGCGCTCAGCGTCGCGGCGGCGCCCAGGCGGGTGATGAATTCTCGACGCTTCATTTCGATTGCGGCTCCGTCGGCGCGCGGCTGCGCTCAGGCCGACGCGGTTTGAAAGACAACCACCTGGTATACAAAATGCAACCCACGTGCCAGATTTATCCAATATCAATATGTATAGTCAAATCGTTGAGAACACTGGCATATGCTCCGCGATCAGGCCCCGCACCGGTGCGCCGGGACTGCACCGACTGCGCAGTTCTTGATCAATCCCGACGCCGCCGCTCAAATTCGGCCCAGCCGGTCCGGCCTTGAGTTCGCGCGCGGCCCCATGCGAAATAGGGCGCCCAAACCGGCGGGTGAGCGATCTTGTTGTACGAGCCTTATTTCGCGACCGACGAGATCGGCTCGATCTTCTCCGACCGCGCCGCGATTCAGCACATGCTCGAGTTCGAGGCGGCGCTCGCGCGCGGTGAGGCCGAGGCAGGCGTCATCCCGCAAGACGCCGCGGCGGCGATCGCGGCGCAATGCCGGGCCGAGCTTTACGACCCCGCCGCCATCGCCAAGGACGCGGCGCGCACCGGCGCTGCCGCGATACCGCTCGTGAAGGCGCTCACCGCCCGGGTCGAGGGCGAGGCCAAGCGCTACGTCCATTGGGGCGCGACGAGCCAGGACGCGCAGGACACGGGCCTGGTGCTCCAGCAACGCCGGGCGCTCGCGATCGTCGAGCGCGACCTCGCGCGCGCGGCAAGTGCTCTTGCCAAGCTCGCGGCGCGCGAGCGGGAGACGGTCATGGCCGGGCGCACCTGGCTTCAGCAGGCGCTGCCCATCAGCTTCGGGCTCAAGGCCGCGGGCTGGCTCTCGGCGCTCGCGCGCCAGCGCCGCCGGCTCGATGAGCTGCGCGCGCGGCTCCTGGTGCTTGAGCTCGGCGGTGCCGCGGGCACGCTCGCGTCGCTCGGCGACAAGGGGCCGGCGGTCGTGGCCGCCGTTGCGCGCGAGCTCAAGCTCGCCATCCCCACGCTGCCCTGGCATTCGATGCGCGACCGCAGCGCCGAGGCGGCCGCCTTCGCCGCGATCCTCGCGGGCACGCTCGGCAAGATCGCGCATGATTTGCAGCTCATGATGCAGACCGAAATCGCCGAGGCGGGCGAGAAGGCCGAGGCGGGTGCCGGCGGCTCCTCGACCATGCCGCACAAGCGCAACCCGGTGCTCTCGTCGGCGATCCTCGCGGCCGCCGCCGCGGCACCCGGCCTCGCCGCCACGGTCTTCGCGGCGCAGGCGGGAGCGCATGAGCGCGACGGCTCGACCCTCCATGCCGAATGGCGCGCGCTCCCGGCGCTCTACGCGCTCGCGGGAGGTGCCCTCGCGAATGCGGTCCGCCTCATCGAGGGTCTCGAGCTCGCGCCCCAACGCATGCGCGCCAACCTCGATGCGACCCACGGGCTCCTCATGTCGGAGGCGGTGATGATGGCGCTCAGCCCCTCGCTCGGGCGTCTCGTCGCCCATGACCGCGTCGAGGCCGCGTGCCGCGCAGCGCTCGCGAAGGATACGGCGCTCATCGACGCGCTCGCGGCCGACAAGGAAATCCTGCGCCACCTGCCGCGCGCCGAGCTCGAGCGCCTCCTCGAGCCCGCGCGCTACCTTGGCGCGGCGCTTGCCTTCGTCGAGCGCGCGCTCGAGGAATACAAGACCGTCTTCATCCCCGCTTCCCCCTGACCCAACGGGAGCCCATCCCATGCCCACCATCCCGATCGACGGCGGCGTCCTCAATTATCGCATCGACGGCGACCCGAAGGCGCCGCCCCTCGTATTCTCGAACTCGCTCGGCACGGCGCTTGCCATGTGGGACTGGCAGGTCCCCGATTTCGCCAAGCGCTACCGCGTGATCCGCTACGACCAGCGCGGCCATGGCGGCTCGACCGCGACGCCGGGCTTCTACAAGATGGAGACGCTCGGGCGTGACGTCATCGCGTTGCTCGACGCGCTCGGCATCGAGAGCGCCTATTATTGCGGCCTCTCGATGGGCGGGATGACCGGCATGTGGCTGGGCGCCAATGCGCCCAAGCGCTTCAAGAAGCTCGTGCTCTCCAACACCTCGGCGCGCATGCCGCAGGACGTCTGGAAGGCGCGTATCGAGACCGCCCTCGGGCCGGGCATGACGGCGCTGGTCGATTCGGTCGCCGAGCGCTGGTTCTCCAAGGAGTTCCGCGCCAAGGACCCGGCCGCCGTCAACAAGGTGCGCGCCATGATCCTCGCGACCTCGGGCCAGGGCTATGCCGGCTGCTGCGGCGCCATCCGCGACATGGATCATCGCGGCATCCTGAAAGACATTCCGCTGCCGACCCTCGTGATCGTGGGGTCGCGCGATCCCGCGACCCCGCCCGCTGACGGCCAGCTCGTGCATGAAGGCATCCGCGGCTCGCGCCTCGTGACCCTCGAGGCCGCCCATCTCTCGAACATCGAGCAGGCCGCGTGGTTCACCAAGGCCGTGCTCGATTTCCTCGCGGCCTGAGGCGCGGGCGAGGCGCGCGTCATGCCGACCGTTCCGATCGAGGG
>DATJLQ010000159.1:0-7315 GCA_035509415.1 Alphaproteobacteria bacterium | reverse complement strand
TCGGGTCGTTGACCGCGTAATGGCCCATGATGGGATGGAAATGGAAGCCGAGCATGCCGAGATCGGAGATCGCGTGCTTGGCCTCCTGGATCGCGGTCTCGCCCTTGAGCGGGTCGACCGCCCCCCAGGCCTGGATGATGCGCTCGGGGTGCCTGAGCTGCATGCCCTTCACGTAGTCGTTCGAGCAGGGCGGAGTACCCGTGACGGTCTCGAGGTCGAGCGCCACCAGGACCGCCTGGACCCCCGCCTCCTCGAACTCGAACACCACCTGGTCCTCGCGCTTCCAGGTCCATTCGCGCTTCCAGTATTTCGCGAGCGCCTCGACGTAGGGGCCCTGGCATTTGATCCAGGGCTCGGTGTTCGGGTAGCAGTGGAGGTCGATGATGCGCATGGAGTCGTCCCGTCCGGGCAAGCTAGCTGGCCGCGAAAACCATTCGGCGCGCGCCTGCCTCGCCCTTCGAGACGGCCCTTCGGGCCTCCTCAGGGTGAGGCAGGCTCATCATACCCGATCGCCTCATCCTGAGGAGCGCAGCGTCTCGAAGGATGAGGCGAGGGCATGATCGCATCTTTCGGCGCCCCTCTAACGCGCCCCGAGCCGGCTGGCGCGCTCGGCGGCGAGCTTCCGCGTCACCGCCTCGACCAGCGCCTTCTTCGACACCTTGCCGACGGTCGAGAGCGGGAACGCGGCCACGAGCTCGAGCCGCTCGGGCAGCTTGAATTTCGCGATCTCCTTGGTCGCGAGGAACGCGATGAGCTCGGCGAGGGTCAAGCCCATGCCCGGCGACGGGATCACGCAGGCGCACATGCGCTCGCCGAGATCGGGGTCCGGCATGGCGACGCAGGCGACGTTCTCGACCGCGGGATGCTGCAGGATCAGGTTCTCGATCTCCTCGGCGCTGATCTTCTCGCCGCCGCGGTTGATGAGATCCTTCTTGCGCCCCTCGACCATGTAGTTGCCCGAGGGATGCCGGCGCATGAGATCGCCCGAGCAGTAGAACCCGTCCGCCGTGAAGACCTTGGCGTTGTGCTCGGGCGCGCCGTAATAGCCCCGGAGCGTGTAGGGCCCGCGCGCGCAGAACTCGCCCACCTCGCCGTCCGGGACCTCGTTGCCGTCGTCGTCGATGAGGCGCACCTCGTCGTCCGGGCTGATCGGCCGGCCCACGGTCTCGAGGCGCACCTCCTCGGGATCGTCGCGGCGCACGAACATGAGCATGCCCTCGGACATGCCGAAATTCTCCTGCACGAAGGCGCTCGGGATGAGCTCCCTGGTCTTGAGGCGCACCTCGGGCTGGAGGCGCTGGCCGCCGCTCTGGATCGTGCGCAAGGAGGAGAGATCGAAGCGCTTGACCGCGTCGCTGTTGATGAGCCGGATCAGGAGCGCCGGCACCACCTTGAGATGGGTCGCGCGATGCGTCTCGATGAGCGGGAAAATGTCCTCGGGCCGCGTGGTGGGGCTGAGCACGACTTGGCCGCCATGGAGGAAGAAGCCCTGGATGCCCGGGCAGGCGAGCGGCAGATTGTGCGCGATCGGCAGCGCCAAGAGCAGCACGCCCGAGCCGTCGACGTCGCACACCTCGGACGCCATGCGCGAATTGTAGGCGTAATCGTTGTGCGTGCGCGGAATGAGCTTCGGGACCCCGGTGGTGCCGCCCGAGAGCTGGAAAATGCACGGGTCCGTGGGATCGAGCGCGAGGGCCGCAAGCGCGCGTCGCTCGAGCCGCGCCGGCCGCGCGATGAGATCGGGGAGCGAAATCTCGCCCGGCCTCGGTGCGCCGAGCGTCAAGCGCAGCTTGAGGCACGGGCTTTCCGCGCCGATGCGGCGCATCATGGGCTCGAAGGCGAAATCGCCCTGCTGCTTCGGATAGGCGCAGGCGACCGCTTGGGAAATGGCCACGAATTGGCTCAGCTCGTTGTAGCGATGGTTCGCCAGCGCCGCGATCGGGATCGCGCCGAGCTTCTGGAGCGCGAAATAGAGAACCACGAACTCCGCGACGTTGGGGAGTGCTGCCACGACGCGGTCGAGCGGCTTCAGGCCCAGCTCGAGGAGGTTGAGCGCCAGATTGTCCGTGAGCCGGTCGAGCTCGGCATAGGTGTAACGGCGCGCGCCGTCGATCAGCGCCGTGCGCGGCCCGAACGTCTCGAACACGGCCGCGAATTCCTGCGCCAGCGTGAGGTCGCGCCAATAGCCCTTGGCGCGGTAGCGCGCCGCATAGTCGGGCGGAAAGGGAACGACGCCGGGGAGCATGTTCAGGTCGAGCTCGAGAAGCCGCCGTCGACCACGACCACCTCGCCGGTGACGAACCGGTTGCCCTCGATGAGCGACAGCACGGTCTCGGCCACGTCGTCGGCGGTGACGCAGCGCTTCAGGGGCGTCGCCTTGGCGCGCCGCGCCATGAGGTCGTCGTACTTGTCCTTCAGCATGCGCTTCATCCAATCGCCTTCCATCCAGCCGGGTGCGACCGCGTTGACGCGAATCTCGGGCGCCAGGGCGAGTGCCAGCGTCTTGGTGAGATTGACCACCGCCGCCTTGGAGGCGGCGTAGGGCAAGGGCTGGGGCCCCGGCCGGAGACCCACGATGCTCGCCGTGTTCACGATCGCGGGGCTCGGCGTTTTGCGCAAGAGCGGCACCGCGGCGCGCGTCACGAGGAAAAGCCCGCGCACATTGACCGCGAACACCCGGTCCCACGCCTCGACGCTCATGGCCTCGAAATCCTTGGGCGGGATTTCGACCGTGGTGCCCGCATTGTTGACGAGCGCATCGAGCTTGCCGAACGCCCGCGCCACCTCGGCGAGCATTGCGCGCACCTGGCCGTCGTCGCTCACGTCGCAGCGCAGGAGAAGCGTCTTGGCACCGAGCGCCTCGGCGAGCCGCGCGGTCTCGCGCGCCTCGGCCTCGCTGCGGCTGTAATTGATCGCGACGTCGTAGCCGGCGCGCGCGAGGGCCACGGCGGCGCTGCGGCCGATGCCGGTCGCGGCACCCGTGACAAGCCCTGCCTTGCGCGCGACCCCCACGGCCATCCTCCCGAGCTTCGGCGGGCCTTGGCGGCCCGCCCTGTGTTTCCGCTCCTGGCGCACCCCAAGGGCGCGCCGAAGCGCGTTTAATGCCAAGCGCGTTCAAAAATGAACGTGCTCAAATTTATCGATTTTGTCAAGCGCAGGAGGCACGGGCAGCCGCCGGGTCGCCTATTCCGCGGGCTCGCTCGCGCGCTCGGCCGCTGGCTCGAGCGCGCCTCCCGTCGCCTCGTCCGCCCCCGCCTCGCGTCCGCGGGCGGCGAAGACGATCGGCTCGAGCCGGGCCACGCGCGCGACGCCGAACCCGCACAGGCTGCCGAGATAGGCGCCGCCGATCACGTCGCTCAGCCAATGGATGTCGGTCGCGACCAGCGCCAGCGCCACGAGTGCGACCGGCAACATCCAGAGCGCGCGCCAACGCGGGAACGCGCAGGCGAGGACGCTCGCAAGCGTCATCAGGGCCGTGGTGTGGCCGGAGGGAAAGGATTCGAAGCCGAGGCCGCCATGGAACGGCGCGAACGCGTAGACGCCGTTCTCGTTCCAGGACGGGTTGTGCCAGAACAGCGTCTCGGGCCAGGTGCGCCCGACCATGTACTTGATGATGTCCTTGGCGTTTTCCGCGACGCACAGGGCGATCGCCGCGATCAGCACGACGCGCACGAGCGCGCGCAGCGCGGGATCCGTCGGCCAGCCCATGAGATACGCGCTCGCCAGCGCGATCACCAGGCAGACCGCCAGCAAGGTGGGCAGAATGAGGTCCCGCGCGATCAGCACGAAGACGTGGCGATCGGCGAGGAAGCCGTGAAGGAAGGTCGCGAGCGGGCGGTCGACGAACGCGTAGCAGAACAGCATCGCGGCGAAGCTCACCGCGGTCCAAGCGAGGAAGCGGCGCCCCTCGCGCGCACCGAATCTGTCCGCCTTAAGCACCCGGGACCTCCGTCAAGCAGGACCGACCCCGTGCCCCCGCTCCGCCGGCCGTCGCCGTCGGGCGTCGTCAAACGCCGAGATACCGGTGCTGCAGCGCCACGTCGGCGCGGAGTTCCGCCGAGGCGCCGGACCATACCACGCGTCCCTTCTCCAAGATGTAGTGCCGGTCGGCGATCCGAGCAAGAGCGTCGACGTTCTTGTCGATCACCAGGATCGACTGCCCCGCCTCCTTGAGATGCCGCAGCACGCGCCAAATCTCGGCGCGCACCAGGGGGGCCAAGCCCTCGGTCGCCTCGTCCAGGATCAGGAGTCGCGGATTGGTCATGAGCGCGCGCCCGATCGCCAGCATCTGCTGCTCGCCGCCCGAAAGCAGGCCCGCGAGCGCTGTGAGGCGCGGGCTCAGGCCCGGGAACAGCTCGAGCACGCGCGCGAGAGTCCAGCCGGCACCCGTGCGCCGGCGATCGGCCGCGGTCGCGACCAGGTTCTCGCGCACGCTCAAATTCGGGAACACCTGGCGTCCCTCGGGCACGAGGCCGATCCCCGCCTGCGCCACCCGGTAGGATGGCAGCGTCTGGATCGGCCGCCCCTCGAACAGGATCTCGCCGCGGCGCTCGGGGATGAGGCCCATGATCGCGCGCACCGTCGTGGTCTTGCCCATGCCGTTGCGGCCGAGAAGCGTCGCGACCTCGCCCGCCGCGACCGAGAAATCGACGCCGAACAGCACCTGGCTCTCGCCGTAGCTCGCCTCGAGCGCGCGCACCTCGAGCATCACGCCTCCTCGCCCGCGCCGAGATAGGCCCGGCGCACGCTTTCGTCGGCGCGGATCTCGGCGGGCGTGCCGGTCGCGATCACGCGGCCGTAGACCAGGACCGTGATGCGGTCGGCGAGCGCGAACACGGCGTCCATGTCGTGCTCGACGAGGAGGATGGCGACGCTCCCCTTGAGGCGCTTCAGATATTCGACCATGCGCGCCGAATCCTCGGGCCCCATGCCGGCCATGGGCTCGTCGAGCAGCAAGAGGCGCGGGCGCGCCGCGAGCGCCATGGCGATCTCGAGCGCCCGTTTCTCGCCGTGGGACAGGTTCGCCGCCGGCACGTCGCCGCGCGCGCCGAGGCCCATGTCGGCGAGCAACGCGCGCGCGGGGGCTTGCAAGCGCTCGTCGCGTTGCGCGCGGCGCCAGAAGCGAAAGCTGTGTCCCGCGCGCGCCTGAACCGCGAGGGCGACGTTGTCGAGTGCGGAGAACTCGCGGAAGATGCTGGTGATCTGGAACGAGCGCGCGAGGCCGCGATGGGCGCGGCGCGCGGCCTTGAGACGCGTGATATCCTCGCCCGCGAAGCGGATGGTACCCCCGTCGGGCGCCAATTCGCCGGCGAGCTCGGCGACCAGCGTGGTCTTCCCGGCGCCGTTGGGCCCGATCACCGCGTGAAGCTCGCCCGCGCGTACCGAGAGCGACACCTGGTCGGTCGCGATCAGGCCGCCGAAATGCTTGACCAGGCCCACGGTCTCGAGGAGGTCGCCGCCCGGCGCCCAGCGCTCAGCCACGGCCCGCTCCGTGCGCCGCGCGCCGTTCGACCAGCCCGAACAGGCCCTGGCGCGCGAACAGCACCACGAGCACCAGGATCGGGCCGAGGATCGCCTGCCAATGCTCGGTGTAGCCCGAGAGCGTGTTCTCGAGGGCGAGCAGCACGACCGCGCCCACGACCGGCCCGAACAACGTGCCGGTGCCGCCCAAAAGCACCATCACCATGATCTCGCCCGAGCGCGACCAATGCATGATCGCGGGCGACATGAAGAGCGACTGGTTCGCGAGCAAGGCGCCCGCGACGCCGCACACCGCGCCCGCGATCACGAAGGCCGCGAGCTTGTAGCGGTAGGTCGGGAAGCCGATCGCGATCATGCGGCGCTCGTTCGACTTGGCACCGCGGATCGCCATGCCGAAGCGCGAATCGACCAGCCGGTAGCCGAGCACGAGGAACAGGATCAGGAACCCGAGCACGAAATAATAGAGTGCGGTCGCGTTGCCGAGGTCGATCAGGCCGGCGAAGTCGCTGTTGTGCGCGATGTTCATGCCGTCGTCGCCGCCGAACGTGTTGAGGCTCACGCCGAGGAAATAGATCATCTGGGTGAAGGCGAGCGTGATCATGATGAAATAGACGCCGCTCGTGCGCAAACTCACCGCGCCGATGAAGAGTGCTACCGCCGCCGAGGCCCCGATCGCGAGCGCGAACTGGAGGAAGCCGTTGTCGACGCCGTAATGGTCGAGGATGCCGACCGCGTAGGAGCCGATGCCGAGATAGGCGGCGTGGCCGAACGAGACCATGCCGCCATAGCCGAGAATGAGGTCGAGGCTCATGGCCGCGATCGCGAAGATCAATATGCGCGTGAAGAGGTCGACGTAGAAGGACTCGCCCGCGAGCGCCGAGAAGACCGGCACGAGGGCCAAGAGCGCCAGCCCGAGAAGGATCGCCGCGGCTTGGGGGCTGAATTTCATCGCTCAGCGCCCGCGCGGCGGAAACAGGCCCTGGGGCCGGAAGAACAGCACCGCCGCCATGAGGATGTAGATGAGCATCGACGCAAGCGCGGGGCCGGCATTGTCGGCGGCCGAGCGCGCCATGAAGGCGGCGAGGATCGAGCGCAGAAACACGCGCCCCATGGTGTCGACCACGCCGACCAGGAGCGAGGCCACGAAGGCGCCGCGGATCGAGCCGATGCCGCCGATCACGATCACGACGAACGCGAGGATCAGGAGATCGTCGCCCATGCCGGACTCGACGTTGAAGATTGGCCCCGCCATCGCGCCGGACAGCGCCGCTAGACCCGCGCCGAGGCCGAACACCAGCGTGTAGAGCAAGGTAACATTGATGCCGAGCGCGTCGAGCATCGTGCGGTTGGACGCTCCGGCGCGGATCAGCATGCCGGCCCGGGTGCGGCCGATCAGCAGCCAGAGCAGAAGGGCCACCAGCAGACCTACCGCGATGATCGCCAGACGATAGGCGGGGTAGGGCACGCCAGGCAGCAGCATCACCTGGCCGGAAAGCAGCGGTGGCACTTGCATATACAGAGCCGTCGTGCCCCAGATGATCCGCACCATCTCGTTGAAGAACAGGATCAGGCCGAATGTGGCCAGCACCTGGTCGAGGTGGTCCCGATCATACAGCGTGCGGAATACGATGAGCTCGATGGCAATTCCCGTGACGCCAGCGGCAGCGACCGCCGCAACAAGTGCGAGAAGGAAGGAATGCGTCGCGGCAAAGGCCGTGGCGGCAACATAGGCGCCAATCATGTACAGCGAGCCATGTGCCAGGTTGATCAGGTTCATGATACCGAAGATCAGCGTCAGGCCGGCCGCCATCAGGAACAGCATGACACCGAACTG